>JACPAT010000068.1 GCA_016180655.1 Candidatus Methylomirabilota bacterium
AGGTCCGAGGCCGGAGAGGCCAGATAGATCGCCGCGCCCACCACGTCCTGCACCTCGCCGGCGCGGCCCAGAGGGATCTTGGCCAGCATCCGCTGGTAGGCGACGGGGTCGTCCTGGACGAACCGGGTCAGGTCCGTGCGGATCAGCGTGGGGCCGATGGCATTGACGTGGACGTTGAAGGGGGCCCACTCGAGGGCGAGCGCTTTCGTCAAAAGGGTGACTCCCCCCTTGGTCATGCTGTACACCGACCGGGGCGCTGCCCCCACGACGCCGAGTGTCGAACTCACATTGATGATCTTGCCCGCGCGCCGAGACACCATCGTCCGACCCACCGCCTGGGCACAGAAGAAGAGCCCCTTCAGGTTCACCGCCACGTGTTCGTCGAAGTTGTCCTCGGTCTCCTCGAGGGCCGGCAACGGTGTGTTGATCCCCGCATTGTTGACCAGGATGTCAATCTGGCCGAAGCTCCGGAGGGCCGCGCCCACACCCGCCTGGATGGATTCGACGGACCCGACGTCCACGGCGGCGACCTCGGCCTTCCGGCCACGGGTGCGGACCTCGCGCGCGACGGCTTGCAGGTCGGGCAGCGTCCGGCTGCACAGGAAGAGATCGGCGCCGCACTCCGCCAGGCCCAGGGCGATGGCCCGTCCGATGCCGCGGCTGGCGCCGGTCACGAATGCCACCTTTCCCGAGAGATCAAAGCCGCCGTAGGTCATGTTGCATCCTCATTACCGTCCCTGGAATTTCGGCGGGCGCCTGGCCAGGAACGCCTCCAGACCCTCCTTGAAATCCCGGCTGCTGAAGCCCTTGACGAAGTGCTGCTGGATCCCCCGCGGGGGGCGACGGTGGGACTCGATGGCGATCCAGTTCACCGCCTGCTTGGCATGGCGGATGGTGAGCGGGGCGTTGGCGCCGATCTGGCGCACCAGGGAGAGGGTGACCCCTTCCAGCTCGACGTCCGGCACCACCTGATTGACCAGCCCCACCTGCAGGGCCCGCTGGGCATCCAGGGGCTGGCCGCTGAACAGGATCTCCTTGGCCACGGCGGGTCCCACCAGGCTGACGAGGCGGGCGGCCACGCCGGGATTCACGGCCGCGCCCAGCTTGGCGGCCGGAACGCCGAGCTGCGCCGATTCCCCGGCGATGCGCAGGTCGCAGGCGGCCGCGATGTGACATCCCCCGCCCATGGCATAGCCCTGGATCATGGCGATCACCGGCAGCGGGCAGCGCACCAGGCTGTCCAGGGCGCGCACGACCAGGGTCTCGTAGGCGCGGGCTGCTTTCGCATCGGTGAAGCGGGGCAGCTCGCTGATGTCGGCGCCCGAGGCGAAGGCCTTGCCGCCGGCGCCGCTCAGCACGATGGCGCGGACAGTGCGCCGGCCGTGCAGGCGGCGCACGAGCTTCGGCAGGTCGCCCCACATCCGGCTGGTGATGGCATTCCGCACGTGGGCCCGATTGAAGATGACGCGGGCGTAGGTCTCGTTCTCCTCGACCAGGATCTCCGGCGCCACGTCTTGCATGACCGCACCTCGGTCTGCCACGGGGGCGGGCCCCGCTGCGTCCTACGACCCGCTTCCGGCGCGGACCGCCTCGGCGATCAGGTCGCCCATCCGACGGGTTCCGACGATCTGTGTCCCGGGCTGCTGGATGTCCGGCGTCCGGTAGCCCTTGTCCAGCACGCGGCTCACGGCGGATTCGATGGCGGCCGCGGCCGTTCCGGCCTTGAGGGAGTACTCCAGAAGCATCGCACCGGAGAGGATGGCCGCGATGGGGTTGGCCGTGTCCTGCCCGGCGATGTCCGGCGCGCTCCCGTGGATGGGCTCGTACAGGCCGACGCCGTTGCCCAGGCTCGCCGAGGGCAAGAGGCCGATGGAGCCGGTGAGCATGGCGGCCTCGTCGCTCAGGATGTCCCCGAAGGTGTTCTCGGCCACGACGACGTCGAAGGCCTTGGGTTGCCGCACCAGTTGCATGCAGGCGTTATCCACGTACAGGTGGTCCAGGCGGACCCCGGGGAAGGCCATGCCGACTTCGGTCACGATCCGTCGCCAGAGTTCCGAGCTGGCCAGGACGTTGGCCTTGTCCACGGACGTGAGGTGCTTGCGCCGCCGCTCCGCCGCCTCGAAGGCGACCTTTGCGATCCGCTCGATCTCCGGCCGCGTATAGATCAGGGTGTCCACCCCCCGCTCGCCCTCGGGGCCCGTCTGGATGCCTTTGGGCTGGCCGAAGTACAGGCCCCCGGTCAGTTCCCGCACCACCAGGATGTCCACGCCCTCGATGACCTCTCGCTTCAGCGTCGAGGCGTCCGTCAGGGCCGGGAAGAGCTTCGCGGGACGGAGGTTGGCATACAAATCGAACGCCTTCCGGAGGGCCAGGATCCCCTGCTCCGGGCGGACCTTGCGCGGCAGGGTGTCCCAGCGCGGACCGCCCACCGCGCCGAACAGGATGGCATCGGCTTGCCGGCAGACGGCCAGGGTCTGATCGGGGAGGGGCGTGCCCGCAACGTCGTAGGCGCCCCCGCCGAGGGGCGCCTCCTGGAACGCCAGCGTCAGATGAAAACGCCCTGCGGTCGCGCGGAGAACCTTCACCGCCTCGCGCGTGACCTCCGGACCGATGCCGTCACCGGGCAGCACAGCGATGGTGGCCATGGGGCTCCTCGTCAGGTGGACTGGCCAAAGGGACAGATCGGAGGCCCTGCGGTCGTCCACCGGATCCGGTTGGATGGACAGGCGGGTCTGGGCGGCTCCGCGAGTGCGGACGCGTACCTTCTAGCACGCAGGGAGAAACGGGGTCAAGCCCAATCCAACGTGTCCGATCCGACGTGTCACAATGCCTCCCAGCGTCCACAGTCTCATCCGGGCCCCCCTGTTGACGCACCTCGGGGATCATGCTATCAGCAGAGTCGCGACTCGTTGGCGCCCGGATGGACAGAGGAGGCATGTCTGCCTCCGTCATCCCTCTGGCGTATGGCGAATCGCGTGGTTCAAGGCGAGGATGTGACATGCGCGTTCAGACGGCGGAGTTTCTTTTGAGCGCGGGGCGGCCCGACCAGTTCCCGAGGGGCCCCTGGCCCGAGGTCGCCTTCGCCGGCCGGTCCAACGTCGGCAAGTCGTCCATGATCAATCGCCTGCTCTCCCGGCGGGATCTGGCCCACACCAGCTCCACGCCCGGGCGGACCCGCACCATCAACTTCTACACGGTGAACGAGCAGTTCGTGTTCGTGGACCTGCCGGGGTACGGGTACGCCAAGGTCTCGCGCGCGCTGAAGGACGCCTGGTGGGGCCTGGTGGAAGGCTACCTCAGGGAGCAGCCGCAGCTCCGCGGCGTGATCCACATCCTGGACGCCCGCCACCCTCCCACCCCCCTGGATCGGGAGCTGCAGACGTTCCTGCGCGGCGTGGGCCTGCCGTCCCTGGCGGTCCTCACCAAGGCGGACAAGGTCCCCCGGGGAGCGCGGGCGGCCGTGCGCGCCGCGGCCGCCAGGGCGCTGGACCTGCCGGCCCTGGAGGCGACGATCTTCTTCTCCGCCGAAACAGGCGAGGGGGTCCCCGAGCTCTGGCGCGCCATCGAGGAGCGCCTCCGCGCCTCCGTGCGCCCCGCGGGGCAGCGCGCGACTGGACGCCGGAGGAACCCAGATTCGCATTGACGGTCCGCAGGACGCCTGCTAGAGTCACGCATGTGTGGCGGCCGGGCCTGGCCCGGCCGTCGGCTTCTCGCGACGAGGACGCAGGACGATGCGGCAGATGATGACCCTGGTCTGGGCGGTGGGCGCGGTGCTGACCGTGGGGCTCCTGCCCGGCTGTGCCGAGGTCATGGTGCAGCAGGGCGGGGGGCGCGTGTCCGAGGCGGGGCGGGCGGGCCTCGCCGCGTCGCCGGTGCGGACGGACCGCCGCGTGGATCAGCGGGCCTATCACGCCTACATCCGGAGCGTCTGGGCGGAACTCCAGGGGGATCTGGACGAGGCGGTGCGGTGGGAACTGGAGGCCCAGCGGTACGACCCGAGCTCGCTGCAACTGCGGAGCCACCTGGCCGCGCTCCTGCTGAAGAAGGGGGATTACCGGGCCGCCCTGCTGGAGGGCGAAAGGATCCTGATCCTCGACTCGAATCACATCCAGGCCCACCTGCTGATGGCCGCGGCCTACCAGGGACTGCGGAACGTGCGCGGCGCGGAGAAGCATTACCAGGAGGTCATCCGCCTGGAGCCCCGGCGCGCCGACGCGTACGTCTTCCTGGGGAACCTGTATCTCGAGACGCGCAACTTCCCGGAAGCCATCCAGACCTTCGAGGCCCTGGCCAAGGTGGATCCCAACAGCCACCTGGCGCGCTACAGCCTGGGTCGCCTCTACCTGGAATTGAAGGAGCCGGCGAAGGCCCGGGACTACTTCCAGGCGGCCATCGAGCGCAACGACGACTTCGATCCGGCCTGGGTCGGGCTGGCCACGACCTTCGAGGTCCAGGGCCGGTACGAGGATGCGGCCCGGGTGTACGAGCGCGCCCTGGCGGCGGATCCCCAGGATCGCGAATTCCGCGAGCGGTTGGCCCAGGTCCACCTGCGCCAGCAGTTCGACCAGGCTCTGGCCATCTTCCAGCAGGTGCTCCAGAAGGAGCCGGCCAACGGCGAGGCGCGCTTTGCCCTGGGCCTCACGCTGGAAGAGCTGAAGCGGTACGACGAGGCCCTGGAGGCCCTGGGCAGGCTCACGCCCCAGGATGGCCGGTACGTGGATGCCCTCCTGCACCGGGGGTACATCTACGGCCAGCAGGAGAAGTTCGACCAGGCCATGGCGGTCTTCAGCGAGGCGGCGCGCCTGCGCCCGCGCGAGGGCAACGTCCCCTACCTGCTGGGCACCACCTACCTCCAGAAGAAGGACTACGCGCAGGCCATCCTCCAGTTCGAGAAGGCCGTGGCCCTGGATCCCGCCAATCCGCAGTTCCACTACCAGCTGGGCGCGGCGCTGGAGCGGAACCGGCGGATGGACCGGGCCGAGACGGCCTTCCGCAAGGTGCTGGAGCTGGATCCGAAGCATGCCGACGCCTACAACTATCTCGGCTACATGTTCGCCGAGGAAGGCGTCAAGCTGGAGGAGTCGGTGGCCCTGGTGAAGAAGGCCCTGGAACTGGAGCCGGAGAACGGCGCCTTCATCGACAGCCTGGGGTGGGCCTACTTCAAGCTGGGGCGGATCGACGAGGCCCTGGCCGAACTGCTGCGGGCCGTGAAATTTTCTCGCCGGGACGATGCCACCATCCGCGAGCACCTGGGGGAGGCCTATTCCAAGAAGGGCATGCTCCCGGAGGCCATCCGGGAGTGGGAACGTTCGCTGGAACTGGACGCGAGTAACGACACCCTCCGCAAGAAGCTCGAGGACGCCCGCCAGCGCACCTCGCGTGACGCCCCCCGCACCATTCAATGATCCCGCTGGCCCGCCCGTTGGCCGGAGCAGCCCCGCTGTTCCTGCTGGCGGGACTCCTGGTCGCGGCTTGCGCGGTGGTGCCTGAGCCGCCACGAACCGCGCCGTCCGGCCCGGCGGACCGGCGGGAGGCGCTGCTGGACCGGCTGGCGGCCGACGAGGCGGCCGTCACCACCCTGCGAGGTCTGGCCAGCGTCCGCTACGACGGGCCGGCGGGGAGCGGATCGGGCACCCAGGCCATCGTGGTGGCCCTGCCCGACCGCGCCCGGCTGGAGGCCCTGAGCCCCCTGGGGACCGTGGTGCTCCTCCTGGCCATCCGGGGGGATCTCCTCACGGCCTACGCCCCGGCGCAGCACGAGTATGCCGTCGGCCGGGCCACCCGCGAGACCTTGGGA
This sequence comes from Candidatus Methylomirabilota bacterium, assembly GCA_016180655.1. GTDB lineage: Bacteria > Methylomirabilota > Methylomirabilia > Methylomirabilales > 2-02-FULL-66-22 > 2-02-FULL-66-22. Next base: position 5,798 of record JACPAT010000068.1, read on the forward strand.
CGGCTGGTGCGGCTCCCCGTCCCGCCCGGGCCGCTCCTGCGGCTCCTGGTGGGTCTGCCGCCGCTCCCCATCCAGCCGGGCGACCCCCGCGTCCGTGTGACCGCGGAGGCCACCGGCATCCGGGTGGAGTCCGTCGACGGCCCCTTCTGGCAGCGGATGTGGACGGGTCCGGACGGAACCTGGGTCGAGCGGGGGGAACTGGGTGAGGCGGCCGGTCTCCTCTTGCGCTTTGAGTTCGGCGAGCGCCGGCGGCTCCGCGGCGCCACGGTCCCTTTCGGGGTCCAGCTCGATGAGGTCACGGCCGGAACCCGGCTGGTCATCCGGTACGAGACCGTGCGGCTCAACGAGCCGGTGGAGCCGTGGCTGTTCGAGCTCCCGCGACCCGCGGACGGGCGGACCCGCGTCCTGGATCTGGGCGCCGGGACCCCGCCCTAGGAAGCGCGCGTGGACGAACTGGTCATCTCCTCTCCAGCCAAGATCAATCTCTTCCTGGAGGTCGTGGGTCGCCGCCCCGACGGCTACCACGAGATCGAGTCCGTGATGCAGCTCGTGGACCTGTGCGACCGGGTCCACCTGCGCCGGAGCCCGCGCGACATCCGGGTCAGCGTGACCGGGGCCGAGCTGCCGCCGGGTCGTGGGAATCTGGCGTACAAGGCGGCTGCCCTGATCCTGGAAGCGACCGGGCAGCGGGGCGGGGTGCACATCCAGCTGGAGAAGCAGATCCCGGTGGCGGGAGGCCTGGGCGGCGGGTCGAGCAACGCCGCGGCGGTCCTGGCGGGGCTCAACCGGCTGTACGATCTCGGGCAGTCCAGAGACAGCCTGCACGGGCTCGGGGCCCAGCTGGGGAGCGATGTCCCCTTCTTCCTCAGCGATGGGCTGGCGGTTGCCACGGGACGGGGCGAGGTCCTGACTCCGCTGCCACCCTGGCCGCCGCAGTGGCTGGTCCTGGCGAATCCGGGTGTCCCAATCTCCACCGCCTGGGCCTACCGTGAGGCGAGTTCAAAATTGACAGACTGGCAGCGACGCGCTAGTATTCACACTTTCATTGTCGGCGGTCGCCTCGCCTGGCCGCCCAGTTGGGCCTTCAATCGCCTGGAGGCGGTGGTCCTCCCGCACCGGGGCGAAGTTCGGGCGCTGCAGTCCCTCCTCCGGGAGGGCGGAGGGTCGCCGGTCCTCATGTCCGGCAGCGGGGCGTCGCTGTTTGCCGTGGTACCCGACGCCGGGATCGGCCACGCCCTGGCATCCCGGGCGGAGGCGAGCGGGGCCTTTGCCGCGGCCGTCACGACGCTCCCGCACAACCCGATCCTGGCCGCCATGGCGTGAGGCCGCCCGGAGTCGTGCGCTGCCCTGGGCGACGCCAGGCGGGGCGGGGGATGGCTCCGTCGCGCCGGGATCTCGTGCATGCACCGGACGTCGCGATTGGGGCGTGGCCAAGCGGTAAGGCTCGGGACTTTGGATCCCGCATCCGGAGGTTCGAATCCTCCCGCCCCAGCCACCTGGCTGCCCATGCCGGGGGATGCATGCAGGTCAACCCAATCCATGCCGGTCTTCCAGGGAGAGAGACAGCCCATGCCCGCTGAACTGGTGTTGACCGCGGGGAGCGCCCACCCGCACCTGGCACAGGAGATCGCCGACTCCCTGGGGACGCGCCTGGCCGAGGCGGAGGTGTCCCAGTTCTCGGATGGCGAGGTGTTCGTGCAGGTGAACCAGAACGTCCGCGGCGCCGACGTCTTCGTCATCCAGCCCACCTGCCCGCCGGTCAACCAGAACCTCATGGAACTCCTGATCATGATCGACGCCTTGAAGCGGGCGTCGGCGTTCCGGATCACGGCGGTCATTCCGTACTATGGGTACGCGCGGCAGGACCGGAAGGTGCAGCCCCGGGTCCCCATCACCGCCAAGCTGGTGGCGGACCTGATCACCGCCGCGGGGGCCCACCGGGTTCTGACCATGGATCTGCACGCCGGGCAGATCCAGGGCTTCTTCAACATCCCGGTGGATCATCTGTTCGCGGCGCCGGTGCTGCTGCAGTACTTCCAGCAGCGGCTGGCCCAGCATGCCTGGGGAGAGCTGGTGGTGGTGGCCCCCGACGCCGGCGGCGTGGAGCGGTCCCGGGCCTTCGCCAAGCGGCTGGGGACGTCGCTGGCCATCATGGACAAGCGCCGGACCGGCGCCAACGAGTCCAAGATCATGCACGTCATCGGCGACGTGCGGGACCGGGACGTGATCCTGCTGGATGACATCATCGACACCGCCGGAACCATCATCCAGGCCGTCTCCGCCCTGAGGGCGGAGGGTGCCCGCCGGATCCTGGCAAGCTGCACGCACCCGGTCCTCTCGGGGCAGGCGATCGAGCGGCTGGAGGGGTCGGTGATCGAGGAGGTGGTGGTCACCAACACCATCCCGCTCCGGGAGGATCAGCAGAGCAAGAAGATCACGGTCCTGTCGGTGGCCCCGCTCCTGGCGGAAGCGATCCACCGCATTCATACCGAGACGTCGGTCAGCTCGCTCTTCGTCTGAGGGCGTGGCGCCCGGGTGTCGGACGCACGGCGTGGAGGTGTTCCCGGCCGCGGGGGGGCGACCGGGACCGCACTCGGCAATCGTCAATCAGGGGTTGGAGGCACGCATGGCACGGGTGGACCTGAAAGGCCAAGTCCGAACCGTCGTCGGGAAATCGGGGGCCAAGCGGTTGCGCCGGGCGCAGCGAATCCCCGGAGTCGTCTACGGCGGCGCGCGCGGGGCGATCCCCGTGGTGGTGAACCCGCAGGAACTGCTCTCGGCCCTGGGGGCCGGCGAGAACGTCCTGATCACCCTGTCCCTGGATGGGGCCGACGGGACCCAGACCTGCACGGTGATCCTCAAAGAGCTGCAGATGGATCCGGTCAAGGGGCGACCGCTCCACGCCGATTTCCAGGAGATCTCCATGGAGCGGAAGATCCGGGTGGAGATCCCGGTGCGCCTGGCCGGCGAATCCGTGGGAGTCAAGGGCAAGGGTGGCATCCTGGAGCAGCCGCTGCGCCAGCTCTTCGTCGAGTGTCTGCCGCTGAACATCCCGAAGCGAATCACGGTGGACGTTTCGGCCCTGGATATCGGTGATGCCATCCACGTCCGCGACCTGACCGTGGCCGAGGGCGTCCGGATCCTGGAGGACGCCGGCCGGGTGGTGGCATCGGTCGTGGCCCCGGCGGCCGAGGAAGTGGCGGCCCCGGTGGAGGAGAAGCCGGCCGAGCCCGAGGTGGTGGGCAAGAAGGAGAAAGAGAAGGCGGAGGCCGAGGCCGAGCCGGAGACCAAGGAGACCAAGGAGACCAAGACGAAGGCCGAGGCCAAGACGAAGTAGGTGGGGGCGATTCGGGAGGCGGACTGGCTCGTGGTGGGGCTGGGGAACCCCGGCCCGGCGTACGCGCGCACGCGGCACAACGTGGGGTTCCTGGTGGTGGAGCGGCTGGCGGCCCAGGCGGGGGCTTCCCCGGGCGCGGGCCGCTTCCAGACGCAGGCAGCGACGGCGGACCTGTCCGGCATCCCCATCCTCCTGCTCAAGCCAGACACGTTCATGAATCTCAGCGGGCCCTGCGTGGCGGCCTGGCTGGAGGCGGTCGGGCTGCCGCCGGAGCGGCTGGTGGTGGTCCACGACGACTTGGACCTCCCGTTGGGGCGGCTCCGGGTCACGGGGAGCGCGGGCCCGGGCGGACACCGGGGCGTGCTCTCGATCCAGGAGATCCTGGCGACCCAGGACTTTCCCCGGGTGCGAGTGGGAATCGGGCGCCCGCAGGAGGGCGAGGACGCGGCCGACCGGGTCCTGGAGGAGTTCACGCCGGACGAGCTTCCGGCGGTGGCGGAGATGGCGGACCGGGCGGCCGAAGCCGTGCGGACGCTGATCTGCCACGGGCTGACCCCGGCCATGGATCGATACAACGTCCGGTCGCGCGCCTCCGGGGCGTCGGCATGAGGAACCATCACACGGGAAGGGAGGTGGCAGCTTGCGCTCGTACGAGGTGATCTTCATTCTGGATCCCGCCTTGGGGGATGATGGGGTGGACGCGGGCATCGCCGCCGCCAGTGGCGTCGTGACCAAGGAGGGGGGCGAGGTCGCTGAGTCCCAGAAGTGGGGCAAGAAGCGCCTGGCCTATGAGATCAAGAAGCGACGAGAAGGGCACTACGTGTTCCTGCGGCTCCGGGCGCCGGTGAAGGCGCTGACCGAACTGGAGCGCCATTTGAACATCGCCGAATCGGTGCTGAAGTTCCTGACGGTGCTGGTGCCGGCGCCCCGGCGCAAGCCCGTCAAGGCGAAGGCGTCCGCATCCACTCCCAAGGAGTCGGGGACCCACGGCCTGACCGTGGGTGCCCAGGGCGAGGCCCTGGGGTCCCGGCGGACCGGTGCGGAGGCCCAGGAGGCCTGATCGTGGCCAGCTTCAACAAAGTCATCCTCATGGGGAACCTGACCCGGGATCCTGAACTCCGCTACACCCCCAGCGGAGCGCCGGTGTGCAACTTCGACCTGGCGGTCAACCGTTCCTACACGACCCAGGGCGGCGAGCGGCGGGACGAGGTGTGCTACATCACCATCGTCGTGTGGGGCAAGCAGGCGGAGAGCTGCGGCGAGTATCTCGGCAAGGGCCGGACGGTCCTGGTCGAGGGCCACCTGCAGCAGCGGTCTTGGGAGACGCCGGAGGGGCAGAAGCGCTCCAAGCACGAGGTCGTGGCGGAGCGCGTGCAGTTCCTTGGGCCCCGGAAGGCGGCCGCCGGTCCCGCTGCCGCTGAGGAGGAGGCAGAGCCCCCGCGGACCCCCGAGCAGGACGAGGTCCCCTTCTGATCCCGGTCGGGCCCTTCGGGAACGGATGCCGGGCGGGCCGGTCCGCCGCGGGCGGACGTCCCGAGATGGATCTCTACCCCCGCCGCCCCGCGCGCGGGCGCAAGGAGTGAGACACGTGCTGAAGAAACGGCGAACCTACCGCCGCCAGAAGGTCTGCAAGTTCTGCCTGGACAAAGTCTTGCTGGTGGACTTCAAGGATGTGAAGCGGCTGCGCAATTTCGTCAGCGACCGGGGGAAGATCATCCCGCGGCGGATCTCGGGGAACTGCGCCCGCCACCAGCGGCAACTCACCGTCGCCATCAAGCGCGCGCGGAGCATCGCCCTCCTGTCCTTCGCGGCGGAGCTGACCTAGTCCCGCCACGGGCGGGATGGGTGGGAGCGGAGGTGCGGGTGGTTCACACACGATGGCTGGCCATGTCCGCCGAGGTCATCCTGGCCGCTCTCGTGGTCGTGGGCGTGCTGGCCTCGGGGAATCTCTTCCCGGTCCTGGGCGTATTCCTCAGCCTGCTGTCCCCTCTGCCCTTCGTGCTGCTTCGGCTGCGGCATGGGTTCCCCGGCCTGGCCCTGGCCCTGACCCTCACGACCGTGGCATTGGGAGGACTCACCTCGGTCCAGCAGGGCCTGGCGTTCCTGCTGGAGTTCGGGCTCCCCGCCATCCTCCTGGCGGAAGGGCTGCGCCGGGCCAGCCGACCCGAGGTGGTGGTGACGGGCGTGGCCGCCCTCCTCACCCTGGGGGGGGTTGGCGTCCTGGCCCTGGCCTCCGACCAGTGGGCCCGCCCGCTGGCTGCCGTCTCGCAGCACGTGGAGGCGCTCCTGGCGGACATGGAGGCCTTTACCCTGCGGATGGGCCTGTCCGGGGAGGGGCCCCCGCCGCTCCTCGGATCGGTGGAGAAGCTCCGGACCTTTCTGCTGATGGCGTACCCCGGCCTGTTCTTCGCCGGGGGTCTCCTCACGGCCTCGGGGTACGTCCTGTTCCTGCGCAGCCTGATCCGGCGGTGGCCCGCCCAGCTCGGCGGGCTGACCCCGCCGCCGTTCCGGTGGGAGCTTCCCGAGCTCCTGGTGTGGGCCTTCATCGGGGCGGGCATCCTCTATCTCACGGGCCTGCCCTGGCCGCAGGCCGTGGGACTGAATGTCCTCATCATCCTGCTGGGCCTGTATTTCCTCCAGGGGCTCAGCATTGCCGCATTCCTGTTCCAACGGTTCCACCTCCCTCGATTGCTGGCGACCATGTCGGTGATGCTGCTCCTGTTCCAGCCGTTCCTCACGCTCCTGGTCGCCGGAGTGGGACTGTTCGACGTGTGGTTCGCCTTCCGGCGCCTGAGCCTGCCCAGGTCGCCCGGTCGGACGTAGGAGGGAGAGCCGAGAACGGAGAGCCGAGAGCCGCGAGCCGAGA
>JACPAT010000069.1 GCA_016180655.1 Candidatus Methylomirabilota bacterium
GGGCAGTTCCTTTGCGTGCTTCGCGCACCAATCCGCCGGGAGCGGATTGGTACCGGCGGTTGAACTGCACTGTTCGGGCTCAACGGGAACCGGGAAGGGGTTCCGGGGACAAGGATCACTCGCCTCTGCAAGCTCCCACGAGTGCCCCACAGCCGGCGTCAATAGAGGTGACAGGAGACCCAGTGCCGGGGTGCGATCTCCCGAAGCACCGGCTCCTCCTTGTCGCAGCGGTCGAAGCGCTTGTGGCAGCGCGTGTGAAACCGGCATCCCTTCGGCGGATGGATGGGGCTGGGCGGATCGCCTTCCAGGATGATCCGCTGGCGCTTGGTGGTAGGATCCGGGATGGGGATGGCCGACAGCAGGGCCTCGGTGTAGGGGTGGAGCGGCTTGGCGTACAGTTCCTGGCTGTCCGCCAGCTCCACGATCTGCCCGAGGTACATCACGGCCACGCGATCGCTGATGTGTTCCACCACCCGCAGGTCGTGGGCGATGAACAGGTAGGTCAGGTCGAACTGCTCCTGGAGATCCTCCAGGAGATTGATGACCTGGGCCTGGATGGAGACGTCCAGGGCGGAGATCGGCTCGTCGGCGATGATCAACTTGGGTTTGACGGCCAGCGCACGGGCGATGCCCACGCGCTGGCGCTGGCCGCCGCTGAACTCGTGGGGGTAGCGGTTCATCTGCTCCGGGCTCAACCCCACTTTCTGGAGCAGATCCGCCACGCGTTCCCGCCGCTCCGCCTTGGTCTGGCAGAGCTTGTGGATGACGATCCCTTCGCCCACGATCTGCTCCACCGTCATGCGGGGGTTCAGCGAGGAGTAGGGATCCTGGAAGATGATCTGCATCCGCTGCCGGAGGCGCCGCATCTCGCCCTTGTCGGCCCGGAAGATGGGCACGTTATCGAATATCACCTCGCCCGCAGTGGGTTCGATGAGGCGGAGGATGAGGCGACCGGTGGTGGATTTCCCGCAGCCCGATTCGCCCACCAGGCCCAGCGTCTCGCCATGCGTGAGGTCGAAACTCACCCCGTCCACAGCGTGGACCTTGGCCGCCTCGCCCCAGAAGAATCCCCGCTTGATGTCGAAGTATTTCCGCAGGTCCCGGACCTGGAGCAACGTGTCGTTGGCCATCCACGGATTCCCTTCAATACAGGTAGCAGCGCACCCGGTGTTCGCCGGACACCGTCTTCAGCTCGGGCTCCTCGCCGCTGCAGGGCTCGAAGACCTTGGGGCAGCGTGCCTGGAATTTGCAGCCACGGGGGAGTTCCAGCATGTCGGGCACCATCCCGGGAATCGCCTGGAGGCGCGCCCGCCGCTCCGTCTTTTCCAGGCGCGGAATGGAATTCAGCAGGCCCTGCGTGTACGGGTGCAGCGGGTGCGTGAAAAGCTCCAGGACCGGGGCCTCCTCCACCACCCGTCCGGCATACATCACGGCCACCCGGGCCGCCGTGTCCGCCACGACGCCCAGATCATGGGTGATGAGCATGACCGCCATCCCCAGCTCGACCTTGAGCTGATTCAGCAGCTCGAGGATCTGGGCCTGGATCGTCACGTCCAGGGCCGTGGTGGGCTCGTCCGCGATCAGGAGCTGCGGGTTGCAGGACAGGGCCATGGCGATCATCACGCGCTGCCGCATCCCGCCCGACATCTGGTGCGGGTACTCGCCCACGCGTCGCTCCGGATCCGGGATGCGCACCACCCGCAGCATCTCGATGGCCTTGTTCCACGATTCGCGCTTGGACAGCTTCTGGTGGAGGCGGATGCCCTCGGCGATCTGATCGCCGACGGTGAAGACCGGGTTCAGGGAGGTCATGGGTTCCTGAAAGATCATGGAGATGGAGGCGCCCCGCACCTTCCGCATCTCGTCCTCGGGCAGGTCGAGCAGGTTGCGGCCTTCCAGGAGGATCCGGCCTCCCACGATCCGGCCGGGGGGATTCGGAATCAACCGCAGGATGGAGAGCGCCGTGACGCTCTTGCCGCAGCCTGACTCCCCCACGATGCCCAGGGTCTCGCCCTTGCGGACCGCGAGGCTCACGCCGTCCACCGCCCGAACCGTCCCCGCCTCGGTGGAGAAGTGGGTCTGCAGCCCCTCGATCTTCAGCAGGATCTCGTTGCCGCTTGCGTGGGTGCTGGTCATGGGTGGCCCTTCGTGAACTGCTGGGGTGCTGGACGCGGGTGAGTCTAACATCGTCGCCAGAACACTTCAAGCCCAATAATGCGCCGTTATCTGGGGATCCAGGGCGTCCCGGAGGCCGTCTCCAAGGAAATTCAACGAAAGCAAGGTCACGGTCAGGGCCAGGCCCGGGAACAGGATCAGCCAGGGATAGGTCTCCATCGCCGCCGACCCCTCGGAGGCCAACGATCCCCAACTCGCCATGGGGGGCTGAACGCCCAGGCCCAGGAAGCTCAGGAACGCTTCCTCGAGCATGACGGCCGGCACCGTGAGGGTGGCGTAGACGACGATCGGCCCCAGGGCGTTGGGAAGCACGTGGCGTACGAGCAGGCGCGCCGGCGAGACCCCGATGGCCAGGGCCGAGAGGACGAACTCGCGGGCCTTCAGGCTGAGGACCTGCCCTCGCACGATGCGCGCCATGGTCAGCCACTGGACCGCCCCCAGGGCCACGAACAGGTTCAGGATGTTTCGCCCGAAGATCACCATGAGAATGATGACGAAGAACATGAAGGGAAGCCCGTAGAGGATGTCCACCACCCGCATCATCAAGTGGTCCGCCCGACCGCCCGCCGATCCTGCGATGGAGCCGTAGGTCACGCCGATGGTCAGGCTCACCAGGGTGGCCAGGATGCCGACCGCGAAGGAGATGCGCGCCCCGTAGAGGATCCGCGTGAACAGGTCCCGCCCCAGCTCATCCGTCCCCAAGAGGTGGGTCGGCGTGGGCGGCTTCGCCCCGTAGGGCAGGTTCGTCCTGTCGAACGGGTACGGGGCGATCCAGGGAGCCAGAAGGGCTGCCAGGACGAAGCACAGCAGGATCCCCATCCCGAGCATGGCCAGGCGGTTCCGACGCAACCGCCGGAAGGCATCCTGCCACGGTGACGCCCCCGACGTTTTCCATTGCGGATTGCGCAGCGCCTCCGGCGAAGCGGGGACCCTCGATCCCGTCGTCTCCCTGTCGCGGCTCTCGGCTCTCGGCTCTCGGCTCGTCATCTCACCTGCACCCGCGGATCCAGGTAGGCGTACAGGATGTCCACGATCAGGTTGAAGAACAGCAAAAGGACGCTGTAGAAGACCACCGTCCCCAGGACCATGGTGTAGTCCCGGTTCAGGGCGCCGCCCACGAAATAGCGGCCGATCCCGGGAATGCTGAAGATCGTCTCCACCACCACCGACCCCGTGAGGATGGCGGCCGAGGCGGGACCGAGGTACGTGATCACGGGAAGGATGGCGCCGGGCAAGGCGTGCCGCAGGACCACCACGGCCTCGCGCAGGCCCTTGGCGCGCGCCGTTCGGATGAAGTCCTGGCCGATCACCTCCAACATGCCGGCCCGGGTGAGTCTCGCGACATACGCCGCATAGAACGTCCCCAGGGTCACCGCCGGCAGAATGAGGTGCCGCCAGGTTCCCCACCCGGCCACCGGGAGCCAGTGGAGCCCCAAGGCGAAGACAAGCATCAGGATCGGGCCGAGGACGAAGTTGGGGACCGAGACACCGCCGAGGGCAACCGACATGGTGAGGTAGTCGAGGACGGAGTTCCGTCGCAGGCCAGCCAGGATGCCCGCCGTCCCCCCCAGCGCCAGGGCCACGGCCAGGGCGCAGAGGCCCAGCGTCAGTGAGACGGGGAAGCCGAGGCCCAGCAGTTCGTTGACGGACCGGTCGGGGTAGCGAAACGACGGGCCCAGGTCGCCCTGCGCCACCTCACCGAGGTAGCGGAGGTACTGGCGCCAGAGGGGCTCGTCCAGATGGTAGCGGGCCTCGATGTTGGCCCGCACCTGGTCCGGGAGGGCGCGCTCCTGGTCGAACGGTCCACCTGGCGCCAGGCGCATCATGAAGAACGACAGGGAGACGATGACGAACAGGACGGGCAGGAACCCCGCCAGCCGGCGGAGGATGTAGCCGAGCACGGTGGCGTCACCGCTCCAGACTGATGTACTTGAGCGGATGCTGGTCGAGGATGTTGGGGGACCAGCCTTTCACCCGGCGGCTCAGCATGCCCTTGTTGACGTAGGTGAAGAGGGGCATGATGGGCGCCTCCTCCGCCACCAGGATCTGTTCTGCCTCCTGCAACGCCCGCATCCGGTCCTTCGCATTGACGATCTTGCAGGCGGCCCGGGCGATCAGATCGTCATATCGCTTGTTCGACCAGCCGGTCTGGTTATTGCCGCCGCCGGTCACCCACATGTCCAGGAAGGTGTTGGGGTCCACGTAGTCGCCGATCCACCCCGCCCGGGAGAGCTGGAAGTCCAGGCCGCTCTGTCGGCTGAGGTACACCTTCCATTCCACGTTGACCAGGTCCACCTGGATGCCCAGGTGATCCTTCCACATCTGCTGCACGGCCTGCGTCACGACCCGGTGCAGCTCGTTGGTGTTGTACAGGAGTTCGAGCCTGGGGAACCCCTTGCCCTCGGGATAGCCCGCCTCCGCCAGGAGTTTCCTTGCGGCCGCCACGTCGAAGCCGAGCCCCCTGACTCCCTCGTAGCCCCGCATGCCGGCCGGCACGAACGTGCTCGCCGGGATCTCGCCGGCCTTGGTCACGAACTTCGTGAGCGATTCCCGGTCCACGGCCAGGCTCAAGGCCTTGCGCACGCGGACGTCGTTGGTGGGCGGCTTCGTGACGTTGAACCGGAAGTAGTAGGTCCCGAGGTACGGCGTCACATAGAACTCGGGGCGGCTTCGCGCGGCATCAATCTGCGCAGGTGGAACCTGGGGAACCCAGTCGCTTTCCCCCGCGAGAAACTGCTTATAGGCAGTGTTAACGTCCTCCGTGGGCATGAAGATGACTTTCTGAAGTTTGACCCTTGCCGCGTCCCAGTGCTGGAGGCTCTTTTCAAGGATGAGCTCCTTCTGCGGCACCCAGCTTGCCAGGCGGAACGGGCCGTTGGTCACGATCTTGCCGGGCTTGACCCAGTCCTTCCCGTGGGCCTCGATGGCCCAGCGGGGAATGGGATACAACGTGTAGAAGCTGGTGAGGTCGAGGAAGTAGGCGGTTGAACAGCGCAGGGTAACCTGCAATGTCCGATCGTCCAAGGCCTTGACCCCCACCTGGGAGAAATCCGTGATCCGCCCCTTGTTGTAATCCTCCCCGTTCTTCAGATAGTAGAGCTGCTGGGCGTATTTCGCGCCCGACTTCGGATTCAGGACTCGCTCCCACGCATACACGAAGTCGTGGGCCGTCACCGGTTTGCCATCCGTCCAGCGCGCGTTCCGCAGCTTGAAGGTGTAGACCAGACCGTCCTTGGACACGGACCAGGAGGCGGCCATCCCCGGCCTCGGCGACAGATCCTTCGGATCCGTGGTGGTCAGCCCCTCGAAAAGATTACTCAAGATCCGGTGCTCCGGCACACCGGTGACCACGCCCGGGTCCAGGCTCTCCGGCTCCACCATGTTGTTGAGGCGGAAGACCCGCTCCTGGGCCGCCGACGGCGACGCGGCAAGTATCAGTCCCAGGATCGCGAACGCTGCAAGGGGCTTTCTTCCCCTCATGGCGATACCTCCTTTACCGAACGCTTCACCGCACCCTCCTCACCTCCACCTCTCCCCGGGTACCCGTTGGGTGGGGGGAGAGGGACGGGTGAGGGGGTAAGTGGTCAGGTTCGCAGTCTCGGGTCCAGGGCGTCCCGCAGGGCGTCCCCCACCAGATTGAAGCCGAGCACCGATAACATGATGGCCGCGCCGGGAAAGAAGAAGGCCCACCACGCGCCGCTGGTGAAGAACTTGTAGCTGTCCGCCAGCATGGCGCCCCACTCGGGGATCGGCGGCTGCGCCCCGAGGCCCAGGAACCCCAGCGCCGCCGCCTCCAGGATGGCGAAGGCCACGGCGAGCGTGGTCTGGACGGTGAGGGGGGGAAGCGTGTTCGGGAAGATGTGCCAGAGCAGAATGCGGCGCGCGCTGCCGCCGAGCCCCCTGGCGGCCGTGACGAACTCCCGCTCCTTCAGGGCCAGGACCTCGCCGCGGGTGATCCGCGCATAGAACGGGATCGAGACCACGCTGATGGCAATCAGCGAGTTTCGGAGGCCCGGGCCGATCATCGCCACGATGGCGATGGCCAGGAGCGTCGCGGGGAAGGCCAGGAGGATGTCCATGCAAAACATCAGGCACAGGTCCGTCCGGCGCCCCACGTATCCCGCCAGCAACCCCAGGAGGGTCCCGACCGCGGCGGCCAGCAGGACCGATCCCACCCCCAGGCCGAGGGAGACCCGCGCCCCATGGAGGATCCGCATCAGGATGTCCCTGCCCAGGGCGTCGGTGCCGAAGGGGTGGCTCCAGTTCGGGGGCTTGAGGCGGGCGATCAGGTCGGAATCCACGTTGGGATTGTAGGGAAGAAAGACGGGGCTCAGGGCCGCCATCAGCGTGAAGACGACGATGATAACCAGCCCACCCCGGGCAACCCGGTTGGCCAGCAGCCGGTGCCAAGCCGCTTCCAGGGGGCTCCGGCCTCTCGCCCCTATTCTGGCCGCGACCGGCAGCTCAATCGTACTTGATGCGGGGATCGACCGCTGCATAGAGCACGTCCGTGATAAGGTTCACCATGACGAAGATGGTGGCGATGAACAGGGTCGCTCCCTGGACGATGGGATAGTCGCGCGCCTGGATGGACTCGAAGATCCACAGGCCGATGCCCGGCCAGGAAAAGATCGTCTCGGTCAGGATGGCCCCGGCCAACAGGCGCCCGACCTGGAGCCCCGTGACGGTCATGACCGGGAGGAGCGCATTTCGCATGGCGTGGCGCAGGATGACTGCCTGTTGGGGGAGCCCCTTGGATTCCGCAGTCCGGATATAGTCCTGGGAGAGGACTTCCAGCAGGCTCGCCCGCGTCATCCGGGCGATCACCGCCATGGGAATGGTGGACAAGGCGACGGCTGGCAGGATCAGGTGGCGGAGGCTCGAGGCCAAGGCGGCCGGGTTCCTCGCCAGCAAGCTATCCAGGATGTAGAAGTTCGTCACGGGGACCAGGGTCACCTCCGTCCCGAGACGGAAGCCGGTGGGCAGCCACCCCAAGACAACTCCGAAGAACCATGCCAGCATGAGGCCGAGCCAGAAGATCGGCATCGAAACGCCGGTCAGGGCGAGCCAACTCGACCGTCGCCGGAAAGCGCCGGACGAGGTCCCGGAGCACCGGGTCCCCGCGCAGGATCGAGGCGCCCAGGTCGCCCCGCAGAACCTTGCCGACGTAGATGAGATACTGGGTATACAGCGGATGGTCGAGGCCGAGCTGTGCCCGCACTTCCGCCACGCGCTGGGGGGTGGCGCGCTCCCCCAGCATGGCCACGGCGGGGTCGCCGGGGATCAGGTGAATAAAGCTGAAGACGATGAGGGAAATCCCGATGAGGACGGGGACGATCGTGAGGAACCGCTTGATGGCATAGGCACCCACGTCGCCCCCGTCCTCCCGGAACACTCCTACTGGAGAGACACGGTATTGAAGTATTCGCTGCTGGTGGGATTCGCGACGTAGCCCTTCACCTTCTTCAGGAAGGCGAGAGGCGGCTGGTTGTTGGCGATGAAGATCCGGGCCACGTCGTCGTGGATCATCTGCTCGGCCCGCCGGTACAGCTCGGCCCGCTTCGGTTGGTCCGTCAGCTTCTGCCCCTGGAGGAGCACCTCGGCCAACTGCGGGTTGGCGTAGAAGCCTTCCCGCGAGGCGCCGGGATTGCAGAAGAAGTAGCAGACGAAGTTGTCCGGGTCACCGTTGTCCCCGGTCCACCCCAGCATGTAGAGGGGGAGCTGGCCGTTCTTCCGCTTGTCGAGATAGACGGCCCAGTCGGTGGTCTGGAGCTGCACCGTGATCCCCGCCTTGGCCAGGTCGGCGGCCATGGCCTCGGCGATCTCCTTCGGGTTCGGATAGTACGGTCGGGAGACCGGCATGTACCAGAACTGGAGCGGCTCCTTCCGGCCATCCTCCCAGGTGATGTCCTTGAGCCCCTGAGCAAACCCGGCCTCCTTCAAGAGGTCGCGGGATCGCTGGGGGTTGAACTCGAAGTCCTTCAAGTCCTTGTTGTGGCCCCAGAGCGGCGGGGGCTGGAACTGGTTCGCCGCCATCCCGGTTCCGCCGTACAGGGCATCCACGATCCCCTTCTTGTTGATGGCCTGGGCGATGGCCTGCCGGACCCGCTTGTTCTGGAACTCCTTCACCTTGTAGTTGAAGGCCACGTACCCCGTGGTGTTGGTCGGCCGCAAGATGATCTGGAGGTTCGGATCGGCCCGCACCACCTTCACGTCGTCCGGGTTCACACCCTCCATTCCGTGGATCTCCCCCGCCTTCAGGGCGGCCAGGCGCTGCGAACTGTCCTTGATGTTGCGAACAATCACCCGCTGGACCTTGGGCGCGTTGGCCTTGTCCCAGTAGTCCTTGTTGGCCTCCAGGATCACCTCCTGGCCCACCTTCCACTCCACGAACCTGAACGGGCCGGTCCCCACGGGGTTCTTCGATAAGGCCGTCCCCCACTTCTCTGCCGCCTTGGGGCCGACCATGTCGAAGACGAACATCGCCAGGTTGGCCAGGAACGGCCCCTGGGGCGCCTTCAGGCTGATCCGGACGGTGGTCGGGTTGACGGCCTCGACCTTGGTGATGAGGCTCTTGTCGTCGAAGCCGCCGAACTGGCCCTCGTAGTATTCGAAGGTCTTGCCCGCCTTGAGCTGGTTCTCATGCTGTGGGTTCTTGGTGAAGCGCCAGCGCTCGAAGTTCCAGACCACGGCCGCGGCATCGAAGGGGGTCCCGTCGTGGAACTTCACGTTCCGCCGCAGGGCGAAGGTCCAGACCGTCCCGTCGGCACTGACCGTCCATTTCTCGGCCAGCGCGGGGATGACCTCGGTCGTCGATCCCTTGTACTTTGTGAGGCCCTCGTAGACCTGCCGGGTGATCCGGGAGGAGATGCCATCGGTGATGATGGCCGGGTCGAGATCCACCGGTTCTCCCTGGGCCCCGAAGATGAAGGTGCTCTGGGCCATGGCTGGAGCCGTTCCCAGGAAGAGGAGCGTGAGGGCGACAAGGCTGGTCAGCCGGGCGATTCGTCTCATGGGTTCTCCCTCCTTCTCCCCCCCACCTGCCCTCCCCCCAACGGGAGGAGAGTACGGGAGGGGGCAAATGTGCTGGGTTCGCAGCACGGTCACCGGAGCTGCCGGATGGCCTCCGCCATCCGATCCATCCCCTTCTCGATGTTGGCCATCGAGGTCGCATACGAGATCCGGATGTGGGCGTCGCTGCCGAACTCCACCCCGGGGACCACGGCGATCCGCGCCGCGTTGAGCAGAAAGGCGGAGAAGTTGGTGGAATCCGTGACGGCCGTCTCCCCGTGACGCTTGCCGTACGTCCCCGAGACGTTGGGGAAGACGTAAAACGCTCCCTGCGGGCTGAGACAACCCACCCCAGGCATGGCGTTGAGCCGCAGGACGATGTACCGGCGCCGGCGATCGAACTCCTCCCGCATGCGAAAGGTCGGCTCCTGGGGCCCGGTCAGGGCCGCCACGGCCGCTCGCTGCGCGATGGAGGTAGGGTTGGAGGTCATCTGGCTCTGGAGACCATCCATGGCCTTGATGATCTCCTTGGGCCCCGCGGTGTAGCCGACGCGCCAGCCGGTCATGGCATAGGCCTTGGACAGCGAATTCACCAGGATCGTCCGGTCGTACACCGGATCGCCGAACGAGGCAATGCTCACGTGCTGGTGCCCGTCGTAGGTCAGGGATTCGTAGGTCTCGTCCGAGAGGAGCCAGATTCCCCGCTCCACCGCCAGGGCCGCCAGCCCCGAGAGCTCCCCCTTGGTGAGCGCCGCCCCGGTGGGATTGCAGGGGGAGTTCAGGACCAGGATCTTTGTCCGAGGCGTCACCAGCGGCTCTACCAGGGCGCGGTGCAGGCGGAACCCCTGGCGCTCGGACGTCTGGACGAAGACCGGCTTGGCATCGCACAACTTGACCTGTTCAGGAAAACTGACCCAATACGGCGCAGGGATGATGACGTCGTCGCCCGGTTCCAGGAGCGCCTGGAAGACGTTGTAGAGGGAATGCTTTCCCCCGCAAGAGATGAGGATCTGGTCCCGCCCGTAGGTGAGGCCGTTGTCGCGCTTCAGCTTGGCCACCACGGCGTCCTTCAGTTCGTCGATGCCGCCGGAGGCGGTGTACTTGGTGAAGCCTTCGCGGATGGCCTGGATGGCCGCCTCCTTGATGTGGTCGGGGGTGTCGAAGTCCGGCTCGCCCGAGCCGAAGCCGACCACATCAATCCCCTCGGCGCGCATCCGCCGGGCGGTGGCGGAGATGGCCAGGGTCGCCGAGGGAACGAGATTCCGGGCCCGCTGCGAGACACTCATAGGCTGCTCCTTCCGGACGAGAGGGTTTGGCTGGCGCGCTCCTTGAGCAGCCTGGACGCGAGGGGGGGGACCAGATCGTCCACGTTGCCCCCCAGGAGGGCGACCTCCTTCACCAGCCGTGAACTCAAGTATGTGAACGCCTGACTCGGCATCAGGAAGACCGTCTCGACCTCCTCGCTGATCTTCCGGTTCATGAGGGCCATGGCGAACTCCGACTCGAAATCGGAAACCGCGCGGATTCCCCGCAGGATGACCTGGGCCCCCTTCTCCCGGACGTAATCCACGGTCAGGGCGTCGAAGGTGTCCAGTTCCACCCCCGCGAGACCACCGATGGCTTCCCGGATGATGTCCAGCCGTTCCTCCAGGGTGAAGAGCGGGCTCTTCTGCGGGTTGCGGGCGACGGCCACGATCAGGCGGGGGAAGATCCGGAGGGCCCGCCGGACCAGGTCAATGTGCCCGTTGGTGAAGGGGTCGAATGTCCCGGGGTATACGGCGGTTATCCGCATTCCGCCTCCTTCGTGTAGAGGGTCAGGCTGCTCTCTCCGTAGCGCCGTCGCCAGGTCCGTCGAAGGACGCCGACCCGGTCCGGCAGGACGGTCTTGTGAAAGGCCTGGGTTACGAGCGCGCCATTGTCGCTCAAAAGGCGTCCGTCGGCAAGTGTTTCGATGCAGCGGAGTGCCAGGTCCCCCGCATAGGGGGGGTCCAGGAAGATGCAGTCGAATGTCTCCCCGGCCGCCTGCAACCGCGCGGGAGCCTGGAGGGCGTCGCCGGCGAGGACCCGGGCGCGATCCGTGAGTTTCAGGGCTTCCAGGTTCGCCCGGAGGCTCGACACGGCGCCCCGATCCGACTCGACGAATGTTGCGCTGGCGGCCCCTCGGCTCAGCGCCTCCAGACCGACGGCCCCTGTCCCGGCGAAAAGGTCGAGTACCCGGGCCCCCTGAATGCGAGCTCCCAGGACGTTGAAGAGCGCCTGCCGCAAGAGATCGGAGGTCGGCCGCGTCCGGCTGCCCCTCACGCTCTGCAGCCGCCGCCCACGATGCTCGCCTGCGCTGATCCTCATCGCTCTTTCGCGTCAATTGGTCAATGAGTCGATTCGTCAATTCGTCGGTTCGGAAGGGCACGCTACGGAGGGGATTGCCCCCATCGCGTCTTGACCAATTGACAAATTGACGAGTTGACCAGTTAACCGACGTGGGCAAGGCCCAATCGGGAGGCCCAGCGCTCTTCCATCGCCCGTCGGACGCCCGCCCATTCTCTCTCCAGCGCCGGCGCTTCCGCCAGGGCTGCCGTCGCCTCGGCCCGGGCCGTCTCGAGCAGGCTGAGATCCGCCGTGAGGTCTCCCAGGGCAAACCCATCCAGGCCGGATTGTCGCGTGCCGAAGAATTCCCCCGGTCCGCGCAGCCGCAGGTCGGCCTCGGCCAGGGCGAACCCATCGGATTCACGCACCAGGGCCTCCAGCCGGGCCCTGGCCTCTTCGGTGATCTCCTGGGGATCGGCAACCACGAAGCAGACCGCAGGCTGGTCCGCTCGTCCCACCCGTCCGCGGAGCTGGTGCAGTTGCGCCAGTCCCAGGCGATCGGCGTGCTCGATCACCATGGCGGTGGCCTCGGGCACGTCCACCCCCACCTCGACCACGGTAGTGGCCACCAGGAGGCGGGTCTGCCCCCCGCGAAAGGCTGCGATGATCGCGGCCTTCTCCGCAGCCGGCAACCGGCCGTGAACCAGGCCCACCCCGAATCCGCCCAGCGGGCCCTGCCGGTAGGCATCGGCCGTCTGGACGGCCGCCTTCAGTTCCGCGGCCGATTCCTCCACCACCGGGCAGACCACGTACGCCCGCTCGCCCCGGGCGAGGCGCATGCGGAGTTCCGCCTGGATGCGGGAGCGCTCCGCCTCCTCCACCCAGAGGGTCGAGACCGGCCGGCGTCCCGGCGGCAGCTCGTCTATCACACAGAGGTCCAGGTCCCCGTAGAGCACCAGGGCCAGGCTGCGCGGGATGGGCGTGGCGGTCATGACCAGCACGTCCGGGTGCACGGCCTTCTTCTGGAGGCCGGCCCGCTGCAGCACGCCGAACCGGTGCTGCTCGTCCACCACCACGAACCCCAGGCGCCCGAAGACGACATCAGGCTGCAAGAGGGCGTGGGTCCCCACGGCGAGACACGGCGACTCTCCTGCCAACAGGTCCAGTGCCTGGCGCCGCACGGAGGGAGTGATCCCGCCGGCCAGGTGCACCACCGGAACGCCCAGGGGTTCGACCAGCGCCCGGGCCCGCTCCGCGTGCTGGGCGGCCAGGATCTCCGTGGGTGCCATGATCGCCGCCTGGTAGCCGCTGCCGATCGCGGTGAGGGCGGCCAGGACGGCCACGATTGTCTTCCCGCATCCCACGTCCCCCTGGAGGAGGCGCTGCATCGGCCTGGCCTGGGCCATGTCATTCCAGATGGCCTCCAGGGCCCGCACCTGTGCGGGAGTGAGCGTGAAGGGCAGCAGCGCCCGTGCCCGCTCGGCCAGCGCATTCGGCACACGGAAGGCGATCCCCGCCTCCACGGTCCGGACGGCCCGCTGGCGCAGGATCGCCAGGCTGAACAGGAAGAACTCGTCGAAGGCCAGCCGGCGGCGGGCGGCCGAGGCCTCGGTCATCTCGCCGGGGAGGTGCAAGCTCTGCACCGCCTGGGCAAGCCGCAGCAACCGATGCCGCTCCTGCACCGCCGGGGGCAAGGGATCGGGGATGCCGGGGGCGTGCTCTCGGGACAGGTCGGCCAGCCATCGCCGGAGGAAGCGCTGGCTGAGCCCCGCGGTCAGGGGATAGATGGGAACGATCCGCCCCGTGTGGTAGCGGGCATCCGCGCCCTCCTCGATCTCGTGCTCGGGGTTCACCATCTCCCGGGGAGGATACGGGCTTACCCGCCCTGCCAGGATGACCCGCTGCCCCCGCCGGAACGTCCGGGTGAGGTAGGGCTGCCGGTACCAGCGGGCCAGGAGCGTCCCGGTTCCGTCTTCCAGCATCACCTCGCAATACGGGACGCCCCGTCGCGTTCGGCCCAGGCCGATCGCCTTCACCCGGCCGGCCACCGTCTGGAACTCTCCCAGGCGGAGGCGACCGATGGGCAGCAGGGCCCGACGGTCCTCGTAGCGCCGCGGGGTGAGGAGCAGCGCGTCCCGGACCGTCCGGACTCCCAGGCGTTCCAGGCATCCGGATCGGGACGGGCCGATTCCCTTCAGGAAACGCACGGGGGTCGCGAGCGTCGCCCGGGTGGGGACCCGCGGGGGAGAAAGGGCTTGCCTTGGCGGGGTCAATTCAGTATAGTCTGGCGCCGTCATTTTGATTGCGGATTTCGATTCCCGCCAAGGCGGGATCCGAAATCCGCCATTCGACATTCGAAATTCCAGTCACGGCGTCCAGACCGGGTGCCCCACCGGGGCGGGGTGCCCCACTGCAAGCGGCATACGAAGGGAGAGCGTCCTGATGCCTGCCACGCGATGTGAGATCTGCGGCAAGGGCCCACAGTTCGGTGCCCAGGTGAGCCACGCCCACAACGTCTCCGCCAAGAAGCGCTACCCCAACATCCAGCGGGTCCGCGCCATGATCAACGGGGCGGCCCGGCACATCCACGTCTGCACCCGCTGCTTGCGTTCCGGAAAGGTCCAGAAGGCCGCTTGACCAGCACGTCAATTGGTCAATCAGTCAATTCGTCAATTGGTCCCGTGCGGCGAAGCAGGGGGCGAAGCCTTGCATCCTCTGCCCTCGAGAGGATGCTCGCTTCCACCCACCCCTTCGACTGACATCCGCTTGGGGCATTCCCCAATCGACCACTTGACCAATCGACCAATTGACGTCGCTCACTAGAGCGACCTGATCCGCTCCACCCCCACCACTCCGTCCACCTTCTGGATCGCCTGCATCGCGGCCTGGAGCTGGCGGAGGTCGTTCACCTCCAGGACGAAGGTGTTCAGGCCCGTCCGCTCCTCCGTCACCCGGATCTCGGCCTGCGCGATGTTGGTGTTGGTCCCGGAGATGGCGGTGCTGATCTCCGCCAGGATGCCGGGGCGATCCTTCCCGATCTCCACCCGAATCTTCACCTGGTGGGATCCCTTCCGCTGGCCATCCCAGTTCACGGCG
>JACPAT010000070.1 GCA_016180655.1 Candidatus Methylomirabilota bacterium
GATCGCCCGGGGCGAGATGGCCGGCGTTCTGGCAGCCCACCTGGCCGATGTGAGTGGGCTCAAGGAGAGCCCGTTCACCGAGGTCTTGACCGACGTTTCCTCTCACTGGGCGCGGGACGCGATCTGCGTTTTCCTGCTCGCGGCTCTCGTCATCCTGATCGGCCTTCAGGTTTTCTATCGCTATGTTCTCAACGACCCGCTGTCCTGGCCTGAGGAAATCGCGCGCAACGCCTTCGTCTGGCTGGTTGCGCTCGGGACGGTGAAGCTGTTCCGGGAACGGAGCAATTACGTCATCGACTTCTTCCTCGTTTCGGCGCCGGCTGCGGTCCAACGGGCCGCAGCCTTCGTCTACGACATCATCGCGCTGCTGCTCTTCATTGTAGTCTTGGTCGGATCCTGGCCGGTGCTGGCCGCCAATGCCCGCATCAAGACCGCGATCGGCCTGCCCATCAACCTGCTTTATGCATCCTTCGCGGTCGCCTCCGTTCTGATCATCGTGGCCATCGTGGTGTCCCTGCTTGAGCGCCTTAACGAATCGAAGACCGGCTAGGCGATCGTTCCGCGCGCGATTCCGCGCCGCGGGATGGAATATTCCAAGATGACGCTCGTGCTGATCACCTTCGCCGTTCTGCTGCTGGGCGGGGCGCCCATTGCCGTTGCCATGTGCGTTCCGGCGGTGATCTATCTCGTGCAGAGCAACTTGCCGTTCACGGTCATGACGCAACGGCTGACGCAATCCCTCAACGCGTTTCCGCTGCTCGCCATTCCGCTTTTCATTCTCGCTGGCCGGCTGCTCAATGCCGGGGGAGTTACCGACCGTATTTTCCGCTTCGCGCACAATCTCGTCGGGTCAGTTCCCGGCGGTCTCGGACATGTCAACGTCGTCGGCAGCCTGATCTTCGCCGGGATGTCCGGCACGGCGATCGCCGATCTCGGCGGAATGGGCCAGGTTGAGGTCCGCGCCATGAAGAAGGCGGGCTATCCCATGCGCTTCATCGCCGGGATCACGGCGGCGTCGTCGATTGTGGGGCCGGTCATCCCGCCGAGCGTTCCGCTCATCCTGTTCGCGATCTCGAGCGATACCTCCGTCCTCGCCCTGTTCGCGGGAGGGATCGTCCCGGGTTTCGTCATCGGCGCGTTTCTGATGGTCGCGGTTTACATCTATTCCCGCTATGCGGACCTGCCGACGATGCCCTGGCAGGGCGAACGTGCGCTCGCCATCAGCTTTTTCGCAGCGCTCCCGCCGCTTTTCGCGCCGGTCCTCTTGATCGGCGGGATGATGGGCGGCGTGTTCAGTCCGACGGAAGCCGCCGCGGTGACGGTCTTCTACGCGCTGTTCCTCGCGGTCGTGGTCTACCGCGACCTCCGCCCGTCGCAGCTTCTCGTTTTGTTGCTCGAGATGATTCCGATGATCGCCAATCTCGGGTTCATCATCGCGGCCTCCTTGCTGTTCGCCTGGGTGCTGGTGATCGAGCAAGTGCCGCAACTGATCGTTCAATTCCTGGCCCATTTTTCGAGCGACAAATGGGTGCTGCTGACGGTGGTCGTGCTCGCGTTTCTGGTCATCGGCTGCTTCGTCGAGGCGACCATCGTCTTTCTCGTGGTGGCACCCATGTTGCTGCCGACGCTCAAGGCCGTCGGCATCAACGAAATCCATTTCGGGATCATCACTGTGGTGGCGATGGGGATCGGACTGTTCACGCCGCCGGTCGGGCTCGCCCTCTATATGCTGCGCGACATGTGCGAGATCAGCTTCGAGGAGGCGGTCAAGGCCGTCGCGCCCTTCCTGATCGCGCTCGTGGCGGCGCTGGCGCTCATTACCTATGTGCCGGAAATCGTGCTGGTCGTTCCGCGCGCGCTCGGCCTGCTGCGCTAGCCCGTCAGGACGGCCCGCAGCTTTGCACGAGGCTTCCGGCGACCAGCGTCCAGCCGTCCACCAGCACGAAGAAGATCAGCTTGAAGGGCAGGGACACTACGACCGGCCGCAGCATCATCATGCCCATCGACATCAGCACCGATGCGACGACGAGGTCGATGATCAGGAAGGGCAGGAACAGCAGAAAGGCGATCTCGAAGGCGCGCCTGAGCTCGGAAAGCATGAAGGCGGGAATGAGAATCCGCAGCGACATGTTTTCCCGTTGCGCCGACACCGGCTCGCCCGAGAGATCCGTGAAAAGCCGCAGGTCCTTCTCGCGCACATTCTTGAGCATGAAGCCCTTGAACGGCTCGGTCGAGCGGTCGAATCGTTCAGCGAGTCCGGCTTCCGCAATGCCGAATGCGGGACGCGAATGCGGGACGTTGCCAAGAATGACAAGTTACGATCTAAGGAGGCACTCCCATGCCCCGCGAGCTTCACGGCCGCGCGTTACAGCCTGGTAGACCGCCTGCGGGCGGACGCCGAGTACCGGCGCAAGTGCCGCTGGCCAACAGGCCCTGGATCGACGCTACGCGTAGCCCACCAACAAGGGCAGTTGCGCGCCCACTGGATCGCTGGCACTACCGTGCCCCGTCGTGGGCAGGATTTGGCCACCGCCCCCCTGACGCAGCGGCCCTGAACCGAACCCTTCGACAAGCTCCGTCGTGAGCTCAGCCGAGCGGCCAGGACGGCCCAAGTCTGTCCCACCGAGCCTCTCGGATGGAGCCAGAACGCCTTCCGATCGTGGAATGCCCCTTCACTTCCCGTCTCCCCGCACGTAACGTGTCCCGCCGCGGGCTGGGTTTGCGCAACGCCTCCCCCCGGAGAGGCTCCGAACGACTCCACGGGACCGCCTGACGGGCCGGGTCTCTCGCGGCGCCGCCACTCGCGCTTTCCAAGTTCTATTCGGTTAATGCTCCAGTGGCCGGTGAGGTCAGAACTGGGGGCGACTTGGTGCCGCGGCGGGCGGTCTGTCGCTATCGGACAACCGTCAGTTCCGCACGGAACGGCAGGATGACCGCTGGTAACTCCTGCTCGGCCCGCTTCAGGAAATTCAGGATGGTGAAGCCGACGACTTTGTCGAAGTAGTACTGCAGCATGGTCATAGTGGAACCCCCGTCCGAATGCTCTTCGTCAGGTATGCTGTCAGCACGAAACTCCGCGGTTCGCCGACCTTTACCGCAACGGCTCGGATACCTTCAGAGGGAGGGAATGGCCCCCGTCCTCGCGCTGATCCCGGACCTGGACCGGCGGAGGCCAGCGGAAAAGCGCGCCCCGGTCCGGATCATCCGGGCCAAGGGCGGGAAGAGCGAGGCCGCTTCTTGACGCGCCCGCGTCCCGGATGGCCAGAGCCCGGCCTCACCGCGGACCCTGGCCAGGCCGAGCTGTTGCCGGGAAAAACGCCTTGACGCCCCGGGTGCCGGCGGATATTCTTATTAACTGACTGGTCAGATACTTGGAGGCCGCGTGCCCGTCGCGAAGTCCCATGCCCGTGCTCCCCGCTGGCGCCGCCGGCCCGAGGTGCGCCCCCAGCAGATCCTGGAGGCCGCCTTCCGGGTGTTCGGGACCCGCGGGCTTCACCAGGCGACCCTGGACGACGTGGCCAGGGCCGCGGGGATCACCAAGGGGACGATCTATCTCTATTTCCCCAGCAAGGCCGACCTCTTCACCGCCATGCTGAAGGCCCGCGTCAACGGCATCATGCCCCCCGTGGAGGTGTCCACGGGCGGCCCCGGCGCCGTCACGACCCGCGACCGGCTCTGCACCCTCGGGCGCCGGCTCTATCGCTTCTTCTGCAGCCCCGCCTACCTGGCCATGTATCGCACCCTGATCAGCGAGGCCCCCCAGTTCCCCCGGGCCACGGCCCACTTCTACCGCGAGGGGATCCTCCAGGCCAACCAGCGCCTGGCCGAGGTGATCCAGCGAGGGATCGCCGCAGGGGAATTCCGGAAAGTGGACCCGATCATCGCCGCGCGGGCCTTCGTGGGGATGTTCCAGATCTTCGCGGTGTCGCAGGGCCTGCTGGGGGGCCAGCGTCTCTACCCCATCCCCGAGGCCAAGATCGTCCGGATCGTGACCGAGATCTTCCTGGGCGGGCTGCTGGCATCCCGTGCGGGAACATCCCGCAGGGGACCCGCGCGAGGTTTGCGATGACACGTCCACCCCGCCCCGTCGTGATCGTCGGCACCGGGATCATCGTCGCCGGCCTGGCCGCCGGGGGCTGGTCCTGGTGGCGGAGCCGCCAAGACGCGCGCGACGTCATCCAGGCCTCGGGGCGGATCGAGGTCACCGAGGTCGGCGTCAGCTCCAAGGTGGCCGGCCGGGTCACCAGGCTCTACGCCGAGGAGGGAACGGACGTCCGGCGCGGCCAGCCCATCGCCGACCTCGAGGGCGAGGAGCTGGAGGCCCAGCTCCGGCAGGCCCGGGCCGCCCTGCAGAGCGCGGAGGCGCGCCTCACCCAGGCGCGGATCACGCTCCGGGTCGAGCCCGTCACCGTCCGGACCCAGATCCGCCAGGCCGAGGAGACCCTCCGCGCCGCCGAGGAACGGCTGCGGATGCTCCGGGCGGGCTTCCGGATCCAGGAGGTCGAAGAGGCCCGGGCCAACCTGCGCCAGAGCCTGGCCCGGCTGGAACTCGCCCGGTTGACCCGAGATCGCTTCCGCGGGTTGCTGGCCGACGGCGCCATCTCGAAGCAGGACCTGGACCGGGCGGAGAGCGACTTCCAGGCCGCCGAGGCGGCCGTGCGCGCCGTGCGCGAGCGCCTGGCCATGCTGGTGGAGGGGGCGCGTTCCGAAGACATCCGCGTGGCCGAGGCCGAACGGGACCGCGCCGGCGCAGCCCTGGAGGCGGCCCGCGCGAATGCCGCCACCCTGGATCTGCGCCAGCAGGATGTGCGCGTGGCCGAGGCGGCCGTGCGCGAGGCGGCCGCCAACGTGCGCCGCCTGGAGACCCAGGTGGCCGAACTGAAGGTCCTGGCGCCTCTGGATGCCACGGTGCTGACCAAGGCGGTGGAGGTCGGCGAGGTGGTAGCCGCCGGCAAGCCGCTGGCGCTCCTGGGCGACCTGGACCATCCCTGGATCAAGATCTACGTGCCCGAGACGGCGCTGGGCAAGGTGAGGCTGGGTGCGCCCGCCCGCGTCCTGGTGGACAGCTTCCCCGGGCGGCCCTTCCAGGGAACGGTGACGTGGATCTCGGACCAGGCCGAGTTCACCCCCAAGAACGTGCAAACCGCGGAGGAACGGGTGAACCTGGTCTACGCGGTCAAGATCACCATCGCTGGCGCGGAGCGCAGGCTGAAGGCGGGCATGCCGGCCGACGCGGTGCTGCCCCTCACAACCCCCTCACCCCATTCCTCTCCCCCGGGTACCCCCTGGGTGGGGGAGAGGGGCAGGTGAGGGGGAACCCGCGGCAGCGCGCCGCGGCGTTCTTCAAGAAAAAGAGATGGGAGATACCCTGCCGGCCATCGAGGCCAGGGGATTGACCAAGCGGTTCGGCGACCTGACCGCCGTGGACGCCCTCTCTCTCTCGGTGTCGCGGGGCGAGATCTTCGGCCTGGTGGGCCCCGACGGCGCGGGCAAGACCACGACCCTGCGCCTCCTCACGGGCGTGATGCAGGCCACGGCCGGCTCGGCCCTGGTCCTGGGCCGGGATGTCACCAGGGACCCCGAGTCGGTTCGTCCGCGCATCGGCTACGTCCCGCAGACCAGCAGCCTGTACGCCGACCTCACGGTCCACGAGAACCTCCGGTTTCACGCGGATCTCTTCGGCGTCCCGCGGGCGGAGCGGGATCGGCGGATGGCGGAGCTCTTGGTCTTCAGTCGCCTGGAACCCTTCGCCAGACGCCTGGCCCGCAATCTCTCGGGTGGGATGCGGCAGAAGCTGGCCCTCTGCGCCGCCCTGATACACCGGCCCGAAGTCCTGTTCCTGGACGAGCCCACCATCGGCGTGGATCCGGTCTCGCGCCGCGACTTCTGGCTGCTCATCTACCAGCTCCTCCAGCAGGGCCTGACGCTCCTGGTCAGCACGCCGTACCTGGACGAGGCGGAGCGCTGCCACCGGGTCGGCATGATGGATCATGGCCGCCTGATCGCCTGCGAGGACCCGGCGGGCCTCCGGCGCCTGCTGCCGGGAACCCTCCTGGAGCTGCGGGGGCCGGCGCCCGAGACAGCCGCGCCGCTTCTCAGCCGTCTCTCCGAGGTGCGAGAGGCCCAGGTCTTCGGCGATGCGCTCCACCTGCTGGTCGCCGACGCGGAGCGGGACCTGCCCCGCATCCGGGAGGTCCTGGAGGCGCGTGGATTTCCCGAGGTGCATCTCCGTCCCATCCTCCCGAGCCTGGAAGATGTCTTCGTCACGCTGCTGCGCGACCCCTCGCGAGGCACTCCGCCGCAGCAGTGAACCCTCGCGACTCCTCGAGATTCTCCGATCGGTTGCCTTTCCCTCCCCACCTGCGGGGGAGGCATCACAAGTCCCTCCCCCCTTGTGGGGGAGGGCGAGGGTGGGGGGAATGAGCAGCGACCGCGCCAGAGCGCTGAGGAGCACTCCAACGGAAGCCGAACGCGCGCTATGGAAGCATCTCCGCATGCGACAAATCGAGGGACACAAGTTTCGCAGGCAGCAACCGCTGGGTCGGTATGTCGTTGATTTCGTGTGCCTCGAGAAGAAGCTGATCGTGGAGCTGGACGGAGGGCAACACCCCGAGCAGGTCGCCAGGGATACAGAGCGCACGGCGTGGTTGGAACGTCAGGGCTTTCGCGTCCTGCGATTCTGGAACCATCAAGTGCTGAATGAGACTGACGCAGTGAGGGAGGCCATCAGGGAGGTGCTGTCGCGAAGGTGACCCCCCTACCCCCGCCCTCCCCCGCGACGGGGGGAGGGAAGAATTGATCCGAGAAATGGCCCTGTCGGTTGGCTGGCTGCCATTGGTGACTGTCGGCTGGAAGTCATCAGGTCCGCTTTGACGCCCTCGCACCATCGTCTCCCTCCCCCCGTGCGGGGGAGGGTCAGGGTGGGGGGACCAGGGATTCCGCCTTGAACTCTGAGCTTGCCATCGAGGTGACTGACATCACCAAGCGGTTCGGCCGGTTCGTGGCGGTGGACCGGGTGAGCTTCCAGGTGCGCCGGGGCGAGGTCTTCGGCTTCCTCGGCCCCAACGGGTCCGGGAAATCCACGACGATCCGGATGCTCTGCGGGATCCTGCTTCCGACCGCGGGGACAGGAATGGTCGCCGGCTTCGACGTCGCGCGGCAGCCCGAGCGGGTGCGGGAAAACATCGGCTACATGTCCCAGAAGTTCTCCCTGTACGAGGAGCTGACGGTCCAGGAGAACCTGGATTTCTTCGCCGGGATCTACGGCCTGGCCGGTCCCGACGGCGCGGCCCGGCGGGAGGAGGTCATGGCCCTGGGGGGTCTGGCGTCGTA
The DNA here is from genome assembly GCA_016180655.1 of Candidatus Methylomirabilota bacterium. GTDB lineage: Bacteria > Methylomirabilota > Methylomirabilia > Methylomirabilales > 2-02-FULL-66-22 > 2-02-FULL-66-22. Next base: position 7,333 of record JACPAT010000070.1, read on the forward strand.
CCGGAACGTCCTGGCCCGGGATCTCCCGGGTGGCCTGCGGCAGCGCCTGGCCCTCGCCTCGGCCATCCTCCACCGGCCCTCCGTCCTCTTCCTGGACGAGCCCACGGCGGGCGTGGACCCCATCTCCCGGCGCC
>JACPAT010000026.1 GCA_016180655.1 Candidatus Methylomirabilota bacterium
CTCTGGCATCAGTCGTTCGGAAAGAACCATGAACCGCCAAGGCGCCAACAACGCCGCAATTTCGAATTTCGAACTTCGAATTTCGAAACTGTCGCGGCATCATGGCGGTTCATCTAGGCGCGGAGCAGTCCCAGGTCGCGCAGGGCCACGCGGACCGCGGCGCGTTGTCCCTCGTCCATGGGGGCAAGCGGCGGGCGCGCCGGCCCGACGGGCATCCCGGCGGCCGCCATGGCCTCCTTGAGCGGGAACGGGTGGTTCCTGGTGTAGATGGCCAGGATGAGGGGCATCATCCGGTGGTGGAGTTCCACGGCCTTGGCGACCTCGCCCCGCTCCACGAGGTGGAAGATGTCCAGGAACAGCGTGGGCAGGATGTTGCCGCCCGTCAGGATGGCGCCCTGCCCCCCCAGGGCGAAGGTGGCCAGGGCCAGGTCGTCCTCGCCCGACAGCACGGCGAACCCGGGCCGGGCCCGCCGGATCTGCTCCGAGACGATCGCCAGGTCCCGCCGGCACTCCTTGACCCCGACGATGCGGGGCAGGCGGGAAAGCTCTGTCTGGAGGGCGAGATCCATGTCAATCCCCGTCCGCCCGGGGTTGTTGTAGAGCAAAATCGGCAAGGCTGTCGCGTCGTGGACGGTCCGGAAGTGGTTCAGGACCCCCGCGGGCGTGGGCAGGTTGTGGTACGGCGTGAGGAGGAGGAGCGCCTGGACGCCCAGCGCCTCGAAGTCCTTTGCCGCGGCCAGCGCCTGGCCCGTATTCGGCTCGAGGATGCCGGCGATGACCGGCACCCGACCCGCGACCGCATCCACGGCCGTCCGGACCACCTGCCGGCGTTCCTCGGGCGAGAGATTCACGTACTCGCCGCTGACCCCGCCTACCAGCAGGCCGTGGATCCCCCGGTCCAGTTGCCAGGCGATCCGGGTCCGCAGGGTGTCAAGGTCCAGGGCCCCGTCCTCGCAAAACGGGGTCAGCAGGGCGGTGGTGATCCCGCGCGGCACCCACGACATGACCAGCGACTCCTTGTTCCCAGGCGAACACGCCTACATGCAACCGCAAATGAACGCAGATGGACGCAGATGACGATGCTTTGTTTCCCCCTGAATCTGCGAAATCTGCGTAATCTGTGGATAAAGTAAGCCCTGGCGGTTTGCAGTTTTCTTCAGATTCCGGGCTACTGCTTGACGATCAGCTTCAGGCGGGAGCCGGGCGTGAGGGCGGCGTCGTCCCGGAGGCCGTTCAGGGTGGCCAGCTCGAACCGTCGGCCCTCGTCCCCCATCTCGTCCCGGGCGATGCTGCCCAGCGTGTCGCCGGCCTTCACCGTGTACACCCTGAGGCGCTGCTGATTTTTGGCCTCGCCGTATCGCAGCCGATCGAGGTGGGCCTTGTAGTTGTCGGCCTTGACCTCCAGCGCGCCTCCCTCGGCGACCAGCAGGGTCGCCATGGTGTCCGCCTTGGCGATCCGGAGGGCGGTGTCGGGGTGGGTGGCCTCGAAGCCGTGATAGGTGGACTGCCCGCGCAGGATCTCCGTGCGGCGCAGGGCCCGGAGGAACGTCACCATGCGCCGGGGATCATAGCCCGCCCGGTGGGCGTAGCGCAGGCCGACCTCATCCGCCTCCAGCTCGTAGTCGCGCCCGTAGCCCAGCAGCATGTAATTGGTCACGTGGCTGGAGATCATGACGAGGCCGGTGGCGGCGGCACCCGAGCCGCTGGCCGCGGCCGCCCCCACGCCAAGGAGGGTGGCCAACTGGGCGCCGAAGGCCTTGGTGAGCAGCTTGGCGGCGTGACGCGAGTTGACGTGGGTCATCTCGTGGCCGAGGATGCCGGCGAGCTGCGCCTCGTCGTTCAGCTCCGCCAGCATCCCCCGGGTGAGGTAGATGAAGCCGCCCGGCAGCGCCATGGCGTTGATGGCGGCCTGGTCCACCACCTTGAACTGGAAGCTGAACCGGGTGTCGGACGTGGCCGCCACCCGCTGGCCGATCTGGGCGATGTAGTTCTGGAGATCGGGGCCGTCGTAGTAGCCGAATCGCTTGAGGATCTCGGGATCGGCCTCGCGACCGATCTTCACATCGCCCGCCTCGTCCATGATGGTGTAGGCTTGGCCGGCGCGGGGCAGGAGGCCGGCGGCCAGGGAGGCCTGCCCCAGCGCGAGGAGAAACTGGCGGCGGCTCCAACCTCCGGAGCCGGTGGCACAGGTTGCACACCACTGCATGATCCTCACCTGCCCTCGCCGGGACCGCTCACTGGCGCAGTCGCGCCTCCACGGCCCGGATGTTCTGCTTGGCCTTGGCGGCCAGGTCCCCCTGGGGGCTGTATTTCAGGTAGAGTTTGTACTCGGCCAGGGCCTTCCGGTAGAGCGTTCGGTCATCCGTCCCCAGCTTGGCCTTGGTGTGGTAGGAGAGCGCGAGGTTGTAGTGCGCCTCGGCGTAATCCGACTTCAACTTGACGGCCTGCTCGTATTCGGCGATCGCCTGGTCCAGGGATTCGAAGACCCGCTCGTGGTACATGACGCCCAGTTCGTAATGGGCCTCCGCCTGCATCCGGCGATCCGGGGCCTTGGCCCCATCCGGCGCCTGGGCGGCAAGCGCTGAGGTCACGAGCGCCGCCGCGGCGAGCCCCCCGGCCAGCCAGGTTCCCCACTTCCTCACCGTCCGCGTCCTCCTCTTTGCTGTCGCCTTCTCCGGGTTTCTCTCGGTTTCGTGTGGGCGGGTGAGCCTCGCTCACCGGGCCGTCCCGGTGTGGTGGGAAAACGTGCTGGAGCCGGCGCTCGGACTTGAACCGAGGACCTGCGGTTTACGAAACCGCTGCTCTGCCAACTGAGCTACGCCGGCGCTCGGGCGTAGTCTAGTCAACTGACCGGGGGATGGCAAGCCATTTCAGGGCCTGTCCTGATCGGATGACCGGGCCGGGCCCGATGGGGGCGCCGGCTATTGACCCCGCCCCCAGGCGGGGATAAGCTGTCATTCCACACCGCTGATGGGGAGGAGGCTGCCATGCAGGAGCGGGTACGGGTCGGCGCGGCGCAGGTGGCGCCGCACTTCTTCGACAAGCGCAAGACGCTGGAGAAGACCGTGCGATTCATCGAGGAGGGCGGGCGGCTGGGCCTCGACCTCCTGGTCTTTCCCGAGACCTACTTCGCCGCCTACCCGTATTGGCGGGGGGCGGTGTCGGTCCGCCGGTCCACGGAACTCGTCGTGGAGATGCAGCGGCACGCCATCCGGGCGGATGGGGAGGAGGCGGCCGTCATCGCCGATGCGGCGCGACGCGCCCGGGTCCACTGCGTCGTCGGCTGCAACGAGCTGGACGACCGCCCGGGGAGCCTGACCTTGTACAACACCCTGCTCTTCGTGGGGCGGGGCGGGACGATCCTGGGCCGCCACCGCAAGCTCATGCCCACCCACTCGGAACGGGTGTACTGGGGGATGGGGGATGCCGCCGACATCCGGGTCTTCGACCTGGACATCGGGGTCGTGGGCGGCCTCATCTGTTACGAGCACCACATGACGCTCCTCCGGGCGGCCATGGCCATCAAGGGGGAGGAGATCCATTGCGCGGTCTGGCCCGGCTGGTGGAAGGTGGACAGGCACCTGGGGGGAAAGAGCCCGGAGCCGGCGGCGGAGACCTGCGACATCGAGCCGGCCATCCGCGAGTACGCCATCGAGAACCAGGCCTTCGTGGTCAGCTCGAGCTGGTTCCTGCGGCCGGACGACGTGCCGGCCGACCTCCGGGACGAGATGCGCTACAACCTGGCCGTGGGGGGCAGTTGCATCGTGAACCCGGCCGGGCTGTTCCTGGCGGGCCCCGTCTTCAACGAGGAGACCATCGTCTGGACGGAGATCGCCGCCGAGGAGCGGCGGCTGGCCAAGGCGTACTTCGATTGCCTGGGGCACTACGCGCGGTTCGACCTGCTGTCCCTGAACATCCGGGAGGAGGCGTGGTCGCCGAGCGGCCCCCGCGCACTGATGCCAGAGGCGGGGGAGCCCCGACGCGACCCGGACCTCCGGCGGGTGGCCTCCCGGTACGGGGTGCAGGTCGAGGACCTGGAGGCCTATCTCGCCCGTAGGGCGGACCGTGCAGACTAGGCCGCTGATGCGGGAGGCCGCCAGGCTCCGGCGCTGGATCGGGGTCGCTGTCCTCCTGATAGCGGTGGGGATCGCCTGGGTGGTGATCCCTCGCCTGGGATCGGGGGCGCGTTCGCCCGTCGCCATCGTCCTGGTGTGCGGGGTGGCGGTCCTCGTCATGAAGCTGGTGGAGCGGCAGGTCCACCAGTGGTTCCGGCGCTGGGCGGAGCGACAGGCAGCCCGCACGGGCGGACGCGGAGCAAAGCCTTAGCGCACCTCATTCCAGCGATGCCTCCCTGGCGCATCGCGGATGTGACCCCCGCTTTCCGTATTTCCATTCCGCATTCCGCAACCCTGCCTGCGCCGCGGCCTGCCTGTGCGTTGCCGCACGCAGACAGGGCGCGGCAGGCAGGCGCGCTCCGAAATGTGGTGGGAGGCAGGTCATGCGTAAGGTGCAACTCGGCGCATCGGTTCTGGAACTCGTCGAGGGGGACATCACCCAGCAGGACACCGAGGCCATCGTCAACGCGGCCAACACCAGCCTGCTGGGTGGGGGTGGGGTGGATGGGGCGATTCACCGGGCCGGCGGGCCGCAGATCCTGGAGGAATGCAGGAAGATCGGCGGCTGTCCCACGGGCGAGGCGCGGATCACGACGGGAGGCCGGCTGCGGGCCCGGTGGGTGATCCACACCGTGGGCCCGGTCTACCGCGACGGGAAGCACGGGGAGGCGGAGCTGCTGGCCAGTGCGTACCGGAACAGCCTGCGCCTCGCCTCGGAGCAAGGCATCCAGAGCCTGGCCTTTCCCTCCATCAGCACCGGGGCCTATGGCTATCCCATGGCCGACGCCGCCCGCATCGCGCTGCGCACCGCCATCGAGTACCTGAAGGACCATCCAGAGGTCACGCGGGTGCGATTCGTGCTGTTCGGGTCAGCGGCGCTCCGAGCCTACGAGACGGTCCTGGACGAACTGCTCCCGCCTGAAGGCCGGAGGCCAGCCTGATCCTCACGTAGCTGCCTCACTCATCTTCAAAAGTGTAAGGCCTGACCCTGGGGTCAGGCCTTACACTTTTGATACTCGGTCAGGCGCGGGAGGGGGCCCGGCTGAACCGGCGGAACAGGATGGGGTAGACGGGAGTCAGCCAGGTGAGGATGGTGAGGACCGCCAGGATGGCTGCCGTCGGGCGCGTGAAGAACTGCGTGAGGTCCCACTCACTCTTGATCATGCTCACCATGAAGTTCTGCTCGACGATGGGGCCCAGGACCATCCCCAGGACGATGGGGGCCACGGGGATGCCGTTGGCCTCGAAGAAGTAGCCCAGGATCCCCATGGCCAGCATGGTCCCGACGTCGAACAGACTGTTGTTGATGGCGAAGGAGCCCACGATGCAGAACATCAGGATGGCCGACATGAGAATATTGCGCGGTACCCGCAGCATGGTGCTGCTGACCTTGATGGCCAGATAGCCGAAGGGAACCATCAGGATGTTGGCGATGATGAAGGACACATAGACCGCATAGACGAGCTGGGGCTGTTCCTGGAAGATCATGGGACCGGGCCGCAAGCCCTTCATATAGAGGACGCCGATGACGATAGCCGTGATGGAGTCGCCGGGGATCCCGAAGACCAGGGCAGGAACCCAGTCCCCCGCCAGGCAGGAATTGTTGGCGGTCCCGGCGTCCACGATGGACTCGATGGAGCCCTTGCCGAACTTCTCCGGCTCCTTGGAGAACCGCCGGGAAACGGCGTAGGCGATCCAGGCGGCGATGTCGGCGCCCGCGCCCGGCAGGACCCCGATGAACGTGCCCAGGAGTCCCGATCGGCCGATGTTGACCTTGTACTTCCACAGCGTTTCGGCCACGCCGCGAAAGATGTTCTCGGCCTTGACGGCCGTGATCGGAAACTTCAGGTGGGCGCTGGCCATGTTTCGCAGGATCTCGGAGACACCGAAGAGGCCGATCATGGCGGGGATGAAGTCCACGCCGTTCAAGAGCTCGGTGATGCCGAAGGTGAAGCGGGGGTACCCCAGGGTGATATCAACCCCCACCGTGGAAAAGAACAGCCCCACCAAGAGGGCCAGGCCGGCCTTGAGGGGGGAGATGCTGGCGATCATCACCGTGGCGGAGAGCCCCAGGGCCGCCAGCCAGAAGTACTCGAAGGACGTGAACGTGAGCGCCACCTCGGCCAGCAGGGGGGCGGCCGTCATCAGGATCACTGCCCCCATCAGGCCACCCATGGCCGACGTGATGACATCCACTCCCAGGACCAGCTCCGCCTTCCCCTGCTTCGTCAGCTCGTAGGAGTCATCGGTGTAGGCGGCGGACGAGGGCGTCCCCGGGATGCGCACCAGCGCCGCCGGGATGTCGCCGGCGAAGATGGCCATGGCCGACATGGTCACGATGGAGACCAGGGCCGCCAGCGGCTCCATGAAAAAGGTGAAAGGCACCAGCAGGGCCGCGGCCATGGTGGCGGTCAGGCCCGGGACGGCGCCGACGAACAGCCCGAAGATGCTGCAGAGGGTAATGGTCAGCAAGAGCTTCCAACTGGTGAGCATGACCAGGGCGGCCTGGATGTTCTCGATCATCGCCTTACCACCAGAGGATGCCCAGGGGCAGCGGCACACGCAAGACCTTGGCGAAGAGGAAGTGGACCAAGGTGTTGAAGACGATGGCCACCACGGCCGCCTTCACGGGGCGGACCTGAAGCCGCCACATCAGGGTGAAGATGACCAGGGCCCCCATGATGAGGAAACCCAGATGTTCCACGAGGAAGATGTAGGCGAGCACCCCCGCCAGGACAACCAGGGCGTTGATGAAGGCGGGGTTCTTGTGGAGGCGGAGCCAGGCGACCTCGTCGGTCACGTCACGCGCCCGCAGGCCCAGGAGGCTCACCAGGCCCCCGAAGACGGCCATCAGGCCGCCGAGGATCCGGGGGAAGAGGGACGGTCCCGGATGCCCGGCCTCCAGGGTGGGGTAGTTGAGGGTCCCGGCGAAAATAAGGGCGCCGGCTGCGACGAAGCCGGCGCCCACCACGGTGTCGCTGATCTTCATGTCCGGAGCCGCGGAAACCCTACCTGGTGAGTCCCGCCTCTTTCATCAGGACGCCCATCGTCTCATCCTGCTCCGCCAGGAACTTCCCGAATTCGGCTGCGGGCTTGTACAGGATGCCAAACGGTCCCTTGTTCATGAAGTCAACGAACTCTTTGCTCTTCACCACCTTGTCCAGGGCCTTCTCCATCACGGCCACGATCTCGGGAGGTGTGCCCTTGGGCAAGGCGATGCCCCGCCACGCGCCCATGGTCCAGTTGATCCCCTGCTCTTTCAGGGTGGGCACATCGGGGAAGGCCGGGTCCCGCTTGTCCGCCATGTGGGCCAGCGGCCGCACCTTGCCGGCGTCAATGAGGGGACGGCCCTCCACCAGGCTGGCCGTGACCACCTGCACGCCGCCCGCCACCAGCTCCTGCAGCCCGGTGGCCGCGCCGGTGCTGGGGACCCAGGGCATAGCGTCAATCGGAATGCCGGCCGTCTTCAGCATGCCCGCCCGGGCCAGATCCCAGATCCCGCCCTTGCCCGTGCCGGAGGCCTTGGGCTTCCCGGGGTTCGCCTTGACGTAGTCCAGCAGTTGCTTCAGGGTCTTCCACTCCGAGGTGGCAGCGACCTGCACCCCCGCCGGGTCAATGTTGAGGAGGACCGCCGGCGTGAACTCCCGATATGTCAAGGGGGTGAGGCCCATCCAGTGCATCATGGCCAGTTCCACGGTGACGATGGTGATGGTGTAGCCGTCCGGGGCGGCCGTGGCGCCGGCCGTGTGACCCACGGCGCCGCTGCCGCCGGTCCGATTGACGACGGTCACCGGCTGGCCCAGCTCCTTCTCCAGGAGGACGGCCACCATGCGGGCGATGCGGTCCGTGCCGCCGCCGGCCGCCCACGGGCAGATGAGCTGGATCGGCCGGCTGGGATACTTGGCCTGGGCCGCGGCGGGCGCAGGCAAGGTCGTCACCAATACCAGTGCGGAGAGGAAGAGGATGAGTCCCGAACTGATCCAGCGTCGCATGAGGCCACCTCCTTGGGATGGGCCGCCTCCGGCGGCCTACCTCTGCCAAAATGCTCCCACAGCCCTGCACGTATCACAGGCGACGCCCGGCTGTCAAGGCGACGATGGCGAGGGTTCACCGCGGGATACATTGCCTGGTGGCGTGAGATTCGAGGGGCGAGGATGCATCCGGGGAGGGGCTCGCCACTGGAAAATTTCGGAGTCCTGTGCTACGGTCCCTCGCATGGAGAGCACGCGGCGCGGGCGATCGGAGGCCGCGGCGAGAACCGGGCGAGGCGTCACAGCCGGGCGCGGGGGCGGCTCCCGGCGGGCGGACCCCCGGAGGTATGTCACCCGGGGGCGCCTCGGGTTTCTCACGGTGGCGGACGGCGGGCGGTCGGCGACGCTCATGGTGGGGCCGGTTCGAGGGCCCGAGCATCTGGAGCTGATCCATCGCGCCGGGTTCTACCATGTCCCGGTTTCCGCCATCGCCGCCTTCCGAACCGCCGTGGCCTACATCGCCTTCTACGAGAGCGCCTCCCGTTTCCACCGCCGGACAGGGCTGATCCGGGAGTACGCCGCGGTCCTCGGCATCTCGCGCGTGCGCCGCTGCGACCTGCCCGGCTTGACCTGGCCGGCACGCGGCGCCCGGGACGCCCCCTACTACCGCTTTGACCTGGGGCCGATGCAGGCGCTTCCCCGGCCCATCACGAATCCGGACCGGCTTCGCGTCGCGTTCCGGTTCCCCGACTTCGAGCGGTTCCGCGCCGCCGCGACGCTCCGGGATCTGGGACCGCGTGGGCCCCGGGATCCGAAGGCGGGAGACCGCTGAGGAGCGCCCCCGGTGGGATACTACCAGAACAGATGAGGGGCCAGATGAGTCAGCGCGGACTAGGCCGCAACCACAGATGAACACAGATGAACACAGATGTTTATGGCATGTTTTCTCCGTGAATCTGCGTAATCTGTCCGCCTGTGGCGGACCAGGGCTCCATCTGCGGTTAGAGCCGGCCTTGGCGCCTTGGCGGTTGGGAATTTCGGATCGGGGTGAGGAGCAACCGATGCGCCTAAAGAAGGTCGAGCGGGAGTTCATCGCGTTCCAGCGGGTCTGCCGCGTGGCCACGGCCAGGCGGGACGGGACGCCCCACAACGTTCCGGTCTGCCCGATCCTGGACGGGGATCGGATCTACTTTGCCTCGGCCGCCGACGGGGTCAAGGTGCGGAACGTCCAGGCCACCGGCCGGGTGGCACTGGCCTTCGACGAGTACACGGAAATCTGGTCGGGCCTGAAGGGCGTCCTGGTCTGGGGAACGGCCCGGGTGATCCAGGCCGGCCCGGCCTTCCGGCGGATCCGGAAGCTCCTCTACCAGCGGTACCCGCAGTACGAGGGCTACGCCGCGCTGGAGGAGCGGGCATCGGTCATCGTCGAGGTGACCCCGACCCGGACGTTCCACTGGGGGCTGTAACCTTCGACCCCTCACCCACAGCCCTCTCCCACTCCACCCAGAGGGTACCCGGGAGAGGGGGCGGGAGAGAGGGGTGGAGCGGGATGGATGCGCTGCAGATCCTCCAAGGGGAGGTGGTGGCGTGCCGCAAGTGCCCTCGCCTGGTGGCGAACCGGGAGCGCGTGGCGCGAGAGAAGGTGCGGCGGTACCGCGATGAGGAATACTGGGGGAAGCCGATCCCGGGCTTCGGTGACCCCGATGCCCGGTTGCTGATCGTCGGCCTCGCCCCCGCGGCCCACGGGGGCAATCGCACGGGCCGGATCTTCACGGGAGATCGGAGCGGCGACTTCCTCACCCGCGCCCTACATCGCGCGGGGTTCGCCAATCAGCCCTGGTCCCGCCATAGACGGGACGGCCTCGGGCTTCGGGACTGCTACATCACCGCGGCAATCCGCTGCGCCCCGCCGGAGAACACGCCCACCCGAGAGGAGCTTCTTGCCTGCCGACCGTACCTGGTGGAAGAGCTTCGGCTGCTCCGCCGGGTGCGGGTCGTCGTGGTGCTTGGCCGGATCGCTTTCGAGGCGTTCCTGAGGGCCTGGGTCCAGGCCGGACGCTCCCTGCCGTCCCGGCGACCGGGATTCGCCCACGGCGCCATGGCCGAGCTGCCGGGTGGGATGATGCTCGTCGCGTCCTATCACCCCAGCCAGCAGAACACGCAGACCGGACGGCTCACCCCCGCCATGTTCCAGCGCATCTTTGCCCGGGCGCGCCGCGCATTGTCCGCCCCGGCGAACCGCCCGCGGAGCAGCGGGAGCCAAAAGGGATGAACTGGGGCCCCGATCCACACAGGCGGCTTGCCAGGCGCCGATTCGTCTGCTATATGTATCGTGTGTTCGGTCGGATCTGAAGCCGAGGAGGGTTCCGTGGACGAACCGTTGTCCCAGCGCATCCTGGACATCATCTTCCAAGACCCCGACGTGCGGCGCCTGTACAAGGAGTCGCTCACGGACTGGATCCTGGATACGCAGCCCCGCACGGCGCCCCTGGATGCGGCGGCCCTGGTGCAGTACCTGACGGCGCACCAACCGGACCTCTTGAATCGGCTGAAGATCAACGTGCGGATCAAGGAGGACTTGGCCCGCGCGCTGGAGTCCATCGAGCGGAACTGATCTCCCGTACGGCTCCCACCTCCTCGCCCGGCATTCCCCTCGCGCTCTCGTGGTCTGGATCGCACTTCCTCTTCCCAGGTGTCGTTGGTCCGCTGATGTTAGACCCGTCGTCGTGGCGTGCGCCAGCCCCCGGAAGCACCGGAGAGCCGATGGGCGGGAATCCTGTGGGAATCCCGTTGGATCGTGCGGATGCCCGTGGCCTCCGAGGCGGGGGCAGGGGCTGAGGGCCTCATGGGCCGGCGGCGGGTGCTTCTGGACGTGGACACGGGTGTGGACGACGGCCTGGCCCTCATGCTGGCGATCCGTTCGCCGGAACTGGAGGTCCTGGGGATCACCACGGTGAGCGGGAACGTCCCGGTCGCCCGGTCCACGGCCAACACGCTCCTGGTGCTGGAGATGCTCGGGGCGTCCACGATCCCCGTCGTGGCGGGCGCGGCCGCGCCGCTCGCGCGAGAACCCTTCACGGCGGCCGAGGTGCACGGCAGCGACGGGCTGGGCGGCGTGACCCAGCAGTACCCGGCGCCGTCGAGCCGGGCCGGACAGGGTGCCGCCGAATTCCTGCTGGAGACGATCCGGCGGTTTCCGGGGGAGCTGACGCTGATCGCCACGGGACCCCTGACCAATGTGGCAACGGCGATCCAGCGGGATGCCGAGGCCATGCACCGCCTTCGGGGTGTCACGGTCATGGGAGGCGCCATCCGCGTGCCGGGAAACGTGGGGCCCACGACGGAGTTCAACTTCGCCGTGGATCCGGAGGCGGCGGCGATCGTCCTCGGGGCGGGACTCCTGCTCACGCTGGTGCCCCTGGATGTGACGGAGCAGGTGATCCTTTCCCGGCAGGATGTCGACGAGGCGGGGGACGGCGGACCGCTCCAGGGATTCATCCGGGGGATGACGGCCGCGACCATGGCCTTCCACCGGGACCACGAGGGCTTCGACGGGATGTTCCTCCACGATCCGCTGGCCGTGGGGGTCATTGTGGATCCCTCCCTGGTCCGGGGGCAGGCGATGGCCGTGGCGATCGAGTGCCGGGGGGAGCTGACCGCGGGCATGGCGGTGGCGGACCTAAGGCGGCGGAGCCGGACCGCTCCCACGGCCACGGTGTGCGTCGAGGTGGAAGCGGCCCGATTCCTGCACCTTTTCACACAGCGAGTCCTGCGCTAGGCCCCGGGACGGCTTCCCGCCGGGTTCGGCCGCCCGTAGGCACCGGAGTTCGAGCAGCGGAATCGGGGGGCAGCCGGTCCGACTGACCGGAAGGCAGGCAGATTCTTTCTCCAGAGGTCTGAAGTGGATCAGGCAGGCAACGTTGGTCTTCCTCCCCTGGCGCCGTCCGGGAACGGAGAGGTCGGGGAGCTGATTGACCGGCTGGTGAATGCGGCGGGAGGATCCCCGCACGCCGAATTCCTGCACGAGATGGTGCAGACGGTCCTCCGGCTGATCGAGGACCAGGCGGATCGCGGGGATATCAAGATCGTGAACGCCGCCCTCCGGGAGCTCATCCACGCCTTCCGCGTGTTCGCCCCGTACCGGGGCATCCGAAAGGTGACGATGTTCGGCTCCGCCCGCACGACGGAGGATCAGCCGGAATACCAGCAGGCCCTGGCCTTCGCCCACGAGGTCAGCCGGCTGGGCTGGATGGTGATCACGGGGGCCGGCGACGGCATCATGAAGGCGGGCCAGGGTGGGGCCGGCCGGGGGCGGAGCTTCGGCGTGAACATCCGGCTCCCCTTCGACCAGCCGGCCAACGAGTTCATCCAGAACGATTCCAAGCTGATCACGTTCAAGTACTTCTTCACCCGGAAGCTCATCTTCGTGAAGGAGACCGACGCCATCGCCCTCTTTCCCGGCGGCTTCGGCACCCTGGACGAGGCCTTCGAGATCCTGACACTGGTCCAGACGGGGAAAAGCAATCCGCTGCCGGTGGTGTGCGTGGATCGGCCGGGCGGCGATTACTGGAAGACCTGGGAGGGCTACGTGCGCAACGTCCTGCTGGCGCGCGGCCTGATTGCGCCCGAGGATCTCTGCCTGTACCGGGTCACCGACAGGCTCGACGTGGCCGTCGCCGAGGTCACCGGGTTCTACCGCAACTACCACAGCAGCCGCTACGTGGGGGACCGGCTGGTGATCCGCCTCCAGCACGCCCCGAGCGGCGAAGACCTGGAACGCCTCAATCGGGAGTTCCCGGACATCCTGGTGGACGGCGCAATCACGGCGAGCCCTGCCTTGCCTGAAGAGGGCAACGACCCCGCCTTGGCGGGGCTCGCCCATCTGCCCCGCCTCACGCTGCACTTCAACCGGCGCGATGTCGGCAGGCTCCGCCAGCTCATTGACGCCCTGAACCAGCTTCTCGCCGTCTCGCCGGCCGCCTGACCGGCGGTCCGCGCCAGGGCGCCATCCACCGGGCCATTCCTCTCCGATTCCCCGGTCGTGTAAGTCCCCTCACAGTCCCGTCCCGGTCCAAGGGACATCATGCTTGAGGAAACCCAGCCACCATTGTAGAGTCGCTCCACCACGGGGCCGAACGCGGAGGGACTGCATGCGCCGGAGCAATCTGGTCGCGAGCATCATCGTATCGGGTGCGTTACTCTGGGGGGCCGAGGCGAAGGGCGAGGCCACGCTCGCCGGCACGGTGAAGAACGCGGCGGGACAGCCGCTGCCGGGCCTGGCCCTGATGGAGATCGGCGAACTACATGGGAACGTGTGGGGGCCGGGCACCCTGGTGGACGAGCGGGGCGAGTTCAAGATCGAGGTCCCCAAGGGCGGGCAGTACGGCCTGCACGTCTACTCCGGCGGGTACCTCTACCATCCCGAGGCGGTGCTGCTGGAGGAGGGCAAGACGGTCCGGGTGACGGTGACCCTGATTCCCGAGGGGACGCGGGCCAACGATCCGATCATCAAGCGGCTGGGCTTCTTCCCCTGGGAGGGGAACCAGGGGAAGACGACCTACGTCAAGCTGGACGTGGCGGACCCCAACGACGATCTGGGCCCCCAGGTCCTGGCGTTCAATGCCAGGACGGGTCGCGGCTACGCCCTGGATCCGCCCAGGCAGGTCCGGAACCTGAAGGAGGATTTCCCCCAGGGCGTCTACCAGCTTCCAGTGGATACCTCCAAGGCACCGATCGAGCCCAAGGACTGGTACTTCGTCATCGCCGACCACCAGTGCAACACCACGGACATTTTGAGCTACCCCCACCAGCCCCAGCCTCCACGGGTAGTCCGGGTGATCATGGGGGCCCGGCCGGTCTCGGCCGACACGGGGCGGGACCTGTTCCAGCTCTACTGTACCCGATGTCATTACTCCGATCGGACGGACACGAAGACAGGGCCGGGGCTGCGCGGCCTGTTCGGCCGGGAGACCCTCCCCAGCAGCAACACGCCGGTAAGCGAGGACAATGTCAAGCACCAGATCTTCACGGGATCGAGGCCCGAGGTCAAGGGAGACCGGATGCCTCCCTTCGGTCACCTGCCCCCAGGGGACATCCAGAGCCTCCTCCTGTTCCTGAGGACCTTGTGACGGGCATCACGCAGAGAGGGGACCACGCATGGTGAGGACGAGCCGTCTCGGATCCATCCTGCTTGCCGGGCTGGTAGGGGCGGGAGTCGTGGCCCTCGCCGCCGCGCAGCAGGCGAACATCGCCAACGGGAAGGAAAAGTACCTGGAGCACTGCGCCTCCTGCCACGGCAAGGAGGGGAAGGGGGACGGTCCGGACGCCAAAGACCTCAACCCCAAGCCGCGCAACCACACCGATGGCAACGTCATGAACCGCCTGCGGGACAACTACCTCTTCACCGTCGTCAAGAACGGCGGACAGGCGGTGGGCAAATCCGACCAGATGCCCGGCTGGGGGAACATCCTCTCGGACCAGGACATCACCGATGTGATCGCCTTCGTCCGCACCCTGGCCAAGCCCCCGTACAAGCCGACGAGATAGCCGGCGACCCCCTGATGCATTTCGGATGGCGAATTTCGGATGGCGAATTTTCAATCCGAAATTCGAAATCCGACATTCGAAATGCCCGTGGCATGCCGGCGCCCCGGCCGTCCTTCCGGCGTGGCGTCCTTGTCTCCTCGACGTGTAACGTCGCCGACTGCCGCATGCGGGTAAGCGGATAGAGTCGAGGGGCCGGATCGGGAGGCCGGGCTCCATGCCCGTCTGAATGGGTCACAGTAAAGAGGAAGATGCTGGTTCCCCCCGGGTTGCGGCGAGGTCTCGCGGTGGCTGCGCTCCTGGTGCTGGCCGGGGGCGGTGCGGCCGCGACCCTCTGGACGCGGCCGCGGGGTGACCCGGCGCAACCGATCACCTTCAGCCACCGGGTTCACGCCGAGCAGTTCCAGATCCCTTGCCTGTATTGCCACACGGCCGCCACGCGATCTCCGGTGGCGGGTATCCCATCGGTGGAGCGGTGCATGGGGTGCCACAAGCTCACCGCCACCACGCGTCCCGAGGTCATCAAGCTGAAAGGGTACTTCTCTCGCGGGGAACCCATTCCCTGGATCCGGATCCATTCCCTCCCGCGGTTTGTGTATTTCTCCCACAGGCGACACGTCCTCCGTGACATCCCCTGCCAGGCCTGTCACGGCGAGGTGGAGAAGATGGACACCGTCCGTCAGGTCGGGCCGCTCACCATGGGTTGGTGCGTGGAGTGCCATCGGAAGGAACAGGCGAGCCTGGATTGCCTGACGTGTCATCAGTGATGGCTGAAGGCTGCCGGAGGCGAGATGGACCGCCGTGATTTCCTGAAGATCCTTGGGGGCAGTGGGGCGGCCGCAGCCCTCTCGGGCTGCGCCCAGCCGGTGGAGAAGATTCTCCCCTATGTGATCCCGGACGAGGACATCGTCCCGGGCGTAGCCACCTGGTATGCCACGGTGTGCCGCGAGTGTCCGGCCGGCTGCGGGATGTTGGTTCGGACGCGCGAGGGCCGGGCCGTCAAGGTGGAGGGCAATCCGGCCCACCCCGTGAATGCCGGCGCCCTGTGCGCCCGGGGGCAGGCCTCGCTTCAGGGCCTCTACAATCCCGACCGAATCCCCCACCCGCTCCGTCGGGATGCCTCCGGCAAGACGCACCCGATGTCGTGGGCAGAGGCCGAGGCGCTGCTGGCAGAGCGGTTCGCGGCGCTCCGGGCGCGCGGCGCCGGCGACCGGGTGGCCTTCGTCGGCCGGCTCGAGACGGGAAGCCTGCGCCGGCTGGTCGGGGAATTCCTCGCGGCGATCGGATCAATGCAGTATCTGACCTACGAGCCCTTCGCCTACGAACCGCTCCGGGCGGCCAACCACATCGCCTTCGGCCGCGCGGCCATCCCCTTCTACGATATCGAGGCCGCGGAGTTCCTGCTCTCCTTCGATGCGGACTTCCTTGAGACATGGATCTCGCCGGTCGCATTCGCGCGGGCCTTCGCCCGCTTCCGGACCGTCCGCGAGGGGACGCGCCCGGGATTCGCGTACGTGGGCCCTCGCTTGAACCTGACCGCCGCGAACGCGGATGCGTGGTTGCCCATCCGTCCCGGGACAGAGGGGATCCTGGCCCTCGGGATGATTCAGGTGATCCTCCAAGAGAAACTGGTCCCGGTCTCGGGACCGGAGCGAGATCGCGTGTGGACGCTGGTGCAGGGGTATGATCCGCCGGCGGTGGCCAAAGCCACGGACCTTCCCGCGGAGACGGTGCAGCAATTGGCGCGGGCCTTTGTCCTTCCACGGCCAAGCCTGGCGCTGGGCGGAGGGATCGCCGCGAGCGCGAATAATGCCACCGCCACCCTGGTGGCCATCAATACTCTGAACGCCATCGTGGGGAATCTCGGCCGGACGGTCCGCTTCGGCCCCAATGCGAGCATCGCGGAGGCCAGCCCGTATGCCGACCTCCAGCGGCTGATCCAGGCGATGGCCCAAGGGGACGTGGAGGTCCTGCTCCTGCACGACGTGAACCCACTCTTCACGCTCCCAGCGGCGACGGGATTCGCCGAGGCGCTGGCCAAGGTCCCCCTGGTGGTCAGCTTCTCCAGTTTCCCCGACGAGACGACGATGCGGGCCCATCTCGTCCTTCCCGATCACACGCCGCTGGAGTCGTGGGGCGATTACGCGCCGCGAGCGGGTGTCGCCGGCCTGGTGCAACCGACGATGCGGCCCGTCTTCGCCAGCAAGGGCCTTGGGGATGTCCTCCTGGCGGTGGCCCGCCAGATGGGGGGGGAGGTCGCGAAGGCGTTGCCGGCCGAGAGCTTCCAGGCCTATCTCCAAGAGGTCTGGCGGGGCCATCACCGGCGCTTGGCGCCGACGATCCCCTTCGAGGAGTTCTGGGAGGCAGCCCTCAAGCGGGGCGGGGTGTGGGAAGAGGTGCCGGACGAGCGGGTGCGGCTCACACTTGGGGGCATCGCAGCCGTGGAGCCGGAGGTGGCGGGATCAAGCGAGGGGCTCACCCTGCTTACGGTCCCCTCGTTGCAGCACTTTGATGGGCGCGGGGCCAATCGTCCCTGGCTGCAGGAGCTGCCCGATCCGCTGAGCCAGATCGTCTGGGATGCCTGGGTCGAGATCCACCCCGAGACCGCCCGGCAGCGGGGGATCGGCGAGGGCGACATCGTCCGGTTGACCTCGCCCTTCGGGCAGATCGAGCTGCCGGCGCATCTTTCGGCCGGCCTGCGAAAAGATGTGGTCGCAGTTCCGATCGGGCAGGGGCATACGGCCTTCGGCCGGTACGCGGAGCGGCGCGGGGCGAATCCGCTCCTCCTCCTGGCGCCCCGGGCCGAGGAGGCCTCCGGCGCGCTGCCGCGGCTCTCCGTGCGGGTCGCGCTGGCCCGGACGGGCGCGCGATCCCTGCTGGCCAGCCCCGCGGGGTCCTCCCAACAGGTCGGGGAGGGCGTTGCCCGGACGATCACTCTCACGGAGCTGAACCGGTCGGAGGCCGAGCCGGGTCCGCGCCACGAAGCCGGCAGCCTCTACCCTGCCCACGTCCACCCTGACCATCGCTGGGGCATGGCCATTGACCTGAACGCCTGCATCGGGTGCAGCGCCTGCGTCGTGGCCTGCGCGGCCGAGAACAACGTCCCGGTGGTGGGCAAGGAGCGCGTGAGCCAGGGGCGGATCATGTCGTGGATCCGGATCGAGCGGTACCTCGAGGAGGGGCCTTCCTTCCCCCGGCCGCGCTTCGTCCCCATGCTGTGCCAGCACTGCGACAATGCGCCGTGCGAGTCGGTCTGCCCGGTCTTTGCCACATACCACAACCCCGAGGGGTTGAACGCCATGGTCTACAACCGCTGCGTGGGGACGCGCTACTGCGCCAACAACTGTCCCTACAAGGTCCGGCGCTTCAATTGGCAGACCTACCCCTGGCCATCCCCGCTCCACCTCCAGCTCAACCCGGACGTGTCGGTGCGGGAGATGGGGGTGATGGAGAAGTGCACCTTCTGCGTCCAGCGTATCCGGGAGGCCAAGGAGAACGCCAAGGACGAGGGCCGGGGCGTCCGCGACGGGGAGATCACCCCCGCCTGCGCCCAGACCTGTCCCACGTCGGCGATCGTGTTCGGCGACCTCAAAGACCCGCAGAGCCGGGTGGTCCGCCTCGCCCGGGATCCGCGCGGGTATCATGTCCTCGGCGAGCTGAACACCCGTCCGGCCATTACCTATCTGAAACGCGTCGTCCTGGGCCGGAGTCCCATCTGAGAAGCGACCCGCCATGCAGCCTCTGACCTTCCGCCAAGTGGATCGTGACATCCTGCGGACCATGGAGCCGCCGGGGCGGCTCTACTATGGCCTGCTCGCCCTGGTCCTGGCTGTCATCCTCTGGGGCGTGTACGCCTGGTGGTACCAGATCCAGACCGGCTTGGCGGTCGCGGGCCTCAACAACCCCGTCGGCTGGGGCGCCTACATCACCAACTTTGTCTTCTGGGTGGGGATCGCCCACTCGGGAACGCTGATTTCGGCCATCCTGTACCTCTTTCGGGCGCGCTGGCGGACCGCGGTCTACCGCAGCGCCGAGGCCATGACGGTCTTCGCCATCATGACGGCGGGCCTGTTTCCCCTGATCCATCTGGGCCGGCCCTGGTACTTCTACTGGTTGCTGCCCTATCCCAACCAGCGGAACCTCTGGCCCAATTTCCAGTCGCCCCTCCTCTGGGACGTCGTCGCCATCGGCACCTACATGACGGTGAGCGTGACGTTCTTCTTTATTGGGCTCATCCCGGACCTGGCCACGGCGAGGGACCAGGCCACCGGCTGGCGCCGCCTCTTCTACGGCATCCTCTCGCTGGGATGGCGCGGCTCGGACCGGGAATGGCGGCACTACCGGAGCGGCTACTTGTTCTTCGCCGCCCTGGCCACCCCGCTGGTCGTCTCGGTTCACAGCGTCGTGTCGTGGGATTTCGCCATGTCCATCGTCCCCGGATGGCACAGCACCATCTTCGCCCCCTATTTCGTCGCCGGGGCGATCCACTCCGGCCTGGCCATGGTCATCACCATCCTCCTCCCGCTCCGCCGGATCTTCCGGCTGGAGGCCTACCTGCTTCCGCGCCACTTCGAGAACCTGGCCAAGCTGATCATCGTCACCGGCCTCATTGTCGGGTATGCCTACCTGGTGGAGTTCTTCCTGGCCTGGTACAGCGGCAATGTCTACGAGCATGCGGTCTTCCTGGATCGGGCCACCGGCCACTACGCCCCCGAGTTCTGGATCATGGTGACCTTCAACGCGGTGCTCCCGTTGCTCTTTTTCATCCGCAGGGTCCGGACGAGCCCCGCGTGGCTCGTCGGCATCTCTCTCGGGATCACTATCGGCATGTGGTTCGAGCGGTTCGTCATCATCGTGGCCTCGCTGGCCCATTCCTACATCCCCTTCTCGTGGGGCCTGTACCGCCCCACCTGGGTGGAGCTCTCCATCACCGCGGGCAGCTTCGCCTGGTTCCTGTTCTGGTTCCTGCTCTTCGCGAAGTTCCTCCCCTCGGTCTCGATGACCGAGGTGAAGGAACAGATCCCGGAGGAGGCAGGATGATCCGGCCCGGCCTCGTGGGGATCTTCGCCGACGGAGCGCAGGCCGCCCGGGCGATCGCCGCCCTCCGGCGCGAAGGTTTCGAGGGCTTCGAGGTCTATGGACCGGTCCCGCACCCGGCCGTCGAGGCGGCCCTGGAGGCGGGCGTGAGCCCGGTGCGACGGTATACCCTGGCGGGGGGCATCCTCGGCTGCGCGAGCGGATTCGCCCTCACGATCTGGACGGCGCTCCAGTGGAACCTGGTCGTGAGCGGCAAGCCCGTGGTGGCCCTCGTCCCCTTCGTGGTGATCGCCTTCGAGCTCACGGTCCTGTTCGGGGCGCTCGCCACGCTGCTGGGCGTCCTCGTCCACGCCCGGTTGCCGCGCCTTCGGCCGGAGGTCGGGCAGGATCCGCGTTTCACCGGGGATCGGTTCGGGATCCTGGTGTGGTGCGAGGGGGATCGCGCCGCGGCGGCCGAGGTGGGGCTCCGCCGGGCGGGGGCCGAGGAAGTGCGAAGTGTCTAGAGATTCACTGCAACCGCAGATGAACGCAAATAAACGCAAATTCAAATTTGAGGAATCAATTTGCGTGGATTTGCGTTTATTGGCGGTTTCGTTTGGTTTGGTCGTCGCGCTCTGGTGGGTGCCGTCGGCGTCCAGCATGCCCTGGAGCCAGGACATGGTCCGGCAGCCGTCGGTGAGGCCGCAGCAGGAACCGCGGCCGGCAGCCCCGGGGGCGCTGCCGACCACCGCGCCACGCCGGACAGGATCTCGGGGAGAGGCCAGGGAGATCCTGCGGAATCCGGTGGAGGCCTCCCCGGCTTCGGTGGAACGGGGCCTCAAGCTCTACCGGATCCACTGTGCCGCCTGCCATGGTCCAGGAGGCCAGGGGGATGGCCCGGTGGTGGCGAGATTCCTCAAGCCGCCCTCGCTGACCTCGGAGCGGGCGAAGAAGTACCCGGATGGGTTCCTGTACGGGACGATCCGCCACGGCGGGCCCAAGATGCCGAGTTACCGGGAGGGCCTGAGCGACCGGGAGCGGTGGGACGTGGTCAACTACCTGCGGAGCTTGCAGGGGCGATGAGCGCGACCGAGTTTCATCCCGTCCCTATCTCGGCCCTCACCCGCCCGCTGCCGCGCTGGATCATCACCGGGCTGGGTCTGCTGGTGTTGGTGGGAGCGGGGACGTTCCTGCTGGGGGCCAGCGGGCGGAATCCGCTCCGGGCCTGGCAGGCCTACCTGGTCAACTTCCTCTTCTGGTCCGGGATCGGCCAGGCCGGCCTGGTCTTCGCCAGCATCCAGGAGATGACCGGGGCGCGGTGGGGCCACCCCATTCGGCGGATCGCAGAGGCGATGGCGGCGTTCCTGCCCATCTCGTTCCTGCTCTTCCTTGCCCTGTTCTTCGGCCGGGGAACCATCTTCCCCTGGGTCCGGAACCCGATCCCCCAGAAGCAAGCCTGGCTCAACGTCCCCTTCCTCTTCACGCGGGACGCCGTCGCGTTGCTCTTGCTGGGGGGCCTGAGCGTCCTCTTCCTCTACTTCACCCTGCGGCCCGACGCGCAGGCTGCGGAAGCAGTGGGCCCCCGCTGGGCATGGCCCCTGTATGTCCTCCTCCGGAGGGGCTGGCGCGGGCGCACAGCGGAGCTGGATCGGAGCCGGCGAACTCTGGCGATCCTGTCGCCCATCCTGGCGATCCTGTATTGCCTGGGCCTCACCCTGATCGCCTTCGACCTCGTGATGTCCCTGGACCCCGGCTGGTCCAGCACCCTCTTCGGCGCCTACTTCTTCATCGGCAACCTCTACGTCGGCCTGGCCTGCCTCGCCCTCCTGGCCGCGGCGGCCCGCCGCCTGTTCCGGCTGGAGGCCCTGATCACCTCGGCACAGTTCCACGACCTCGGGAAGCTGCTCTTCGCGTTCTGCATGCTCAGTGGGGACTTCTTCTGGTCACAGTTCCTGGTCGTCTGGTACGGGAACCTTCCCGAGGAGACGGGCTTCATCCTCGTCCGCGCACGGCAACTGCCGTGGGCGCCGATCTCCTGGATCGTGCTGCTGGTGTGTTTCCTGGGCGCCTTTCTCGTCCTGCTCAGTCGGCGGCTCAAAGAGCATCCGGCCGGGCTCTCCGCCGTGGCCACCTGCATTCTCCTCGGCATGTGGCTGGAGCGGTTCCTGCTGGTGGTCCCTTCGGTCTGGCGTGGGTCGAGTCTGCCCCTCGGCCTGCCCGAGCTCCTCATCACCGGGGGATTCGCCGGCCTGTTCCTCCTGGCCCTCCTGGCCTTCGGCCGGGCCTTTCCCTTCCTGCCAGCGGTGACCGGGTTTGAGAACCCCTCCTGACCGTCGGCGAATGCCGTGCGCGGCCGGTTTTCCCGCTCTCGGGCGTTGCGCGCATATTCCCGCAGCAACCGGTGCGGCAGACCAGTGTCATTGTCGTTACTGTCCCCCCGTTCCTCTTTGTGTAGTGTCGACCACCGAGCGGAGACGGCGACTGGCGCACCCTTCCTGCCGGAGAGACCCCCGGCCGGTTGGGGTGCGCCACTGGTGGGCTCGATGGCTTCTCTCTTGCGGGCAATCACCTGCTCCGGGTGGGTGACACCATCATGGCTCCTGTGCATCATCCCCTGGCTCCAACTTTCTGGCGGTCTCCTGGCCTTCCTGCTCATCGCCCTCTTCGGCACCATCCATAGCGAGCTCGGCCACCAGATCTCCGCGGGGGAGAGTCCGGCCCTGGCGTGGGCTAGGATCCATGTCGCCGGAGTCCTTGGGGGTGGCCTCGCATATCTCGCCGTGGCCTCGGCGCTGCAGGCCCTGGCCCTGCGGCAGGCTGGCCGTCCCGCGGCCCGAGGAATGAACCTCCTGGCGGCAATGGAACTGGTGGCGGTGGCGTCACTGGGCCTGGCGTTTCTGCGCCAGTGGGATGGCGTGGTCCCCTGGGGGCACACCCTGCTTCAACTCTCCTTGCTGCTACAGGCCCTCGTGCTCCTCTGCCGCTCGGGGCCCCATGAGATCACCTTCCCCGCGGGCCTGCGCGGAGGGGGCCACGGCCTGTTCCTCACGTTGGTCTTCCTGCTGGCCGCAGTCCCGGGGTACCTGGATCCCTCCTGGCACCGGCTGCGTGAGCACGTGCAGCTCGATTCCGGGCGGGACATCTTTTGGAGTCGCGTCCTGCCCATGCTGTTCTCCGGGGTGACTGGCCTGTGGCTCGGCAGCGGGGTCCTGGCAATCCTGGCCGGGTGCCGGCGTCTCGCGATGAGGCCGGGCATCTCGCCACGGGCGGCGGGGACGATCTCGTTCCTGCCGTTCCTCTCCATCGCGGTCCTCTTCGGGGCGGTGGGGCTGCTCCCTCTGTTTCAGTCCATGGAGTGGGAGCTCGGCGCCCTCCGGCTCGGGGGCGCCGTGCCGCCACTTTTCCTCCTCCTTTCCGGAGGTGGCGGAGCCTTGTGTTGGCTGGCCTTTCGCCGGTTGGTGCCGCACGCACCTGGGGCCCGGGGAGAGCTCGTCATCGGCATGGCGGCGCTGGCGATGGGAGGAATGCTGCTTCTGCCGATCACGTGGCTTCTCATCCGCCCGGGCTCCGGCTGGCGCTCCCGGCGGTGGCTCCAGGTGTTCTCTCTGCTGGGGAGCCTCGGCCTGGCATACGTCGTCTTGTACGGGAACCTCTTCGATCCCTGGTTCACCGTCTTCTCCTACCTGAAAGGGGGGATCCTGAAGTTCGTGGCCGTGGTGGTGGCGGGGATCCTGACCATGCTGATCAGGGAGAGCCAGACCAACGGAACGCGTCCGTCAGAGGCGAAGACCAGGTGGATGCCCGTCGCCGCCGCGTGCCTGGCGGGGGTTATCCCGTTCGCGGCCCTGGAGAGAGGCCGGGATACCAAGGTCGCCGTTTTGCAGTTCAACGAGCTCAGCATGGTGGACGCCACCTATGCAAGGCTGGCAGCCAGGGTCCTGGGCCTGGAAGGCTGGATTCGCCTGGGGCAGAACCCCGCGCCCAGGGGTCGGCCGGAACCCTGGCCCCACCCCTGGTCCCTGCAGAGGAACGGCCTCTTGCGCCTCCCACGGGACTTCAATCTCCTGGTGATCGTGGTGGACGCCCTGCGGGGGGATGCTTTTGGCTCGGCAGGGTACCATCGGGACCTCACCCCTTTCCTGGACCGGTGGGCCCGGGAGGAAGCCGTGTCCTTCCGACGGGCCTACAGCCAGGGAGGGGGAACCTTCGCCGCGTATCCCTTCCTGGTCGGCGGCCGGAGCCGGTTCACTCTGTATGGGGCTGAGCTCCACCGGGAGAATCTCTACTTCAAGCTTTCCCAGGCCGAGGGGATCCGGCACGTCATGGTGGTCAAGGAGTTCGGGCCCAGGGAAATCTTCCCTCCCGATTTCCCCGTCATCGAACTGGGCGGTCCGGGTGCGCGTGCCGCCGGGCGGTCTGTTCCGGCGGAGACGGTCTTCGGCCGGGTCCGCGAGGCCATCGGCGCGCTCTCCAAAGGGGAGAGGTTCTTCGCCTTCCTCCACCTGATGGATGTGCACAGTGTGCTGTGGAAGAAGCCGGAGTGCGTGGACTTCGGCGACACGCCGAGGGACCTGTACGACAACAACCTGGCCTGTCTGGACAAGGCCTTGGAACGTTTCGTGACCTGGCTCAAAGCGCAGGGAATCTATCAGCGAACCGTCATCGTCTTCACTGCGGATCATGGTGAGCAGTTCTGGGAGCACGGGGCCAGTTTGCACGGCCACACCCTGTACGAGGAAGAGATCCACATCCCCCTGATCCTCCTGGCTCACGGCGTGCGCGGGCGGGTGGAGGACGTGCCGGTGCTGGCGGCGGATATGGCGCCTACCGTGGCGGAGCTGGCGGGCTACTCGGTCCGCCCTCCCTACGACGATCCCCGAATGGGAATCTCCCTCGTCCCGCTCCTGCTGGGGGAGGAGAGGGAAAGGTATCGGAAGCGGGATGTTGTAGGACGGGCCTCCTTCAAACGGCGGTACTTCCTCTACCGGGACTGGGAGTGGAAGCTGGTCTATTCCGCCGACTTCGATCTCTTACAGCTCTTCAATACGGCCCGGGACCCGTGGGAGAGGAGGAATCTCCTCCGGGAGGAACCGACTCTGGCGGCGGAACTGGAACGGGAGCTCCTGGGATACCTGGAGAGGATCGAGGGGAAGTCCTACCGGCCCCTGCTTTCCCAGGCGACGAACGGGGGCGGGCTATCGGGCAGGGCACAGCGGCAGCCCCGGTTCGCGGGCGTCCGGGAGCGATGAAGGAGCTTCCCATGCGTGGCCGGTGGCAGGCGATGGGGGGCCTGGTTCTGCTCCTGGCGGGGTGCGCCGGGACCGCAGGGATGGAGGGCGTGGTGGCCCTCATCCCCACGGGACAGTGGCCGGAGGATGTGGTCTTCGACGCGGAGACCCAGACCATCTTCGTCGCCGACGAGGGCAGCGCCACGGTCACGGCCATTGACGCCGGGAGCCGCACGGTCCGCGGGACGATTCGCCTCCAGACCCGCGCGCGGCACCTCGCCGTTGCGGCTGGACGACTCTACGCGCCGAATGAACACAGCCAGTTCGTCGGGGTCTATGATGCCAGGACCCTGGGCGAGATCGGCCGCTTGGCCGTGGGAGGACAGCCGCACGGCCTGGCGGTGGACGCCTCGCGAGGACGGCTCCTGGTGGGCAACGAGGAGGACGGGACGGCGACCCTGGTGGACACGACGACGCTCCGGCCGATCGCCGTGATCCCCGTCGGCCGGGGGCCGGGAGGCGTGACCGCCGATGTCGGAAGCGGCCGGGGGTTTGTGGTCAGCGTGAAGGAGGACCGGGTGACCGCGGTGGACCTCACCACAGGAACCATCCTGGGAAGCCTGCCCGTCGGGGCCGGGCCCACGCATCTCCGGGCCAATTCCCGGACGGGGCTGGTGTACGTCTGCAACACGGAGGCGGACAGCCTCACCGTCCTGGATGGTCGGGCGCTCGCGGTCCGGGCCACCATCCCGGTGGGCCGCTATCCGTTTCCCATCACGATTGAGGAGGCGCGCGGGCGTGCCTTCGTGGTGAACAGCCGGGACGCAACGCTCTCCGTGATCGCGGAGGAGAGTCTCCGGGTGATGGAGACCCGCCCCATCCCCCGCAATGTCTCCAGCTTGGCCGTGGATCCCGCCCGCGGGGTTCTGTACCTTGCCCTGAAGAGCGACAATCGCCTGGCCATCCTTCCCGCGCCAGGGACTCGACCCTAGCCCGAGGCGGGCTCCATCACCCAATGCCAGCCAGCGCCCGTCCGATGGTTGGAGAGTTCGGACAGGCCGGACAGGAGGCTTGACGGAGGCCGGGCGAACGCGATACCCTCCACCCCGGTAGCAGAGCGTCCACCGTGCGCTTGGAGGGATACCCACCATGGGTGACGAAGAGAAGCGCGGCATTTTCGGCTCGCTGAAGGACAAGTTCAAGGACTACATCTACGGCATGGCGGCGCACGAGATGACCCGCCAGGCCCTGAAGACCCGCGGGAGCATGGAGCACCTCTTCATCCTCATCACCATGGGCGACCTCTTGGGGGTGCCCATCCTGCCGCCGTACTACTCCCTGCGGCTGCTCCCCTACGTGGTGCCGCAGATCTCCACGTGGAAGCGGCGCATGCTCCGCGAAAAGGACCTGACCGACGCCTTGGCCTAGCGCCTGACCGGCAGCGCATCCCTCTCGATCCTTCCGACGGAAAGGACCAGGCATGAACGGGGGACTCGGCCGCATCTTCAAGGAGCACCCGGACCGACGCTACATCATGTTCGGCGGCAAGGGCGGCCTGGGCAAGACGACCTTTTCGGCCGCCACGGCCTACTACCTGGCCCAGCAGGGACACCGGGTCCTGGTCTTCTCCGTGGACCCCCAGGCCTCCCTCTCGGACATCTTCCAGCGGGACATCTTCGGCAAGGGCCCCGTGGAGATCCTGCCCAACCTTTACGCGCAGGAGATCGACGCCGACAAGCGCATCAAGGCCTACCAGGAGGAGATCCGCAAGAAGATCTTCGACATGTACGGCTTCGACAAGATCCCCGACGAGATCGAGAGCTACATCCAGGCCGCCGCGGCCGAGCCGGCCATGGAGGAGAGCGCCATCTTCGACGAGGTGGTGGACATCGTGGTTGCCGGGAACTACGACTATTACATCTACGATCTGGTGCCGCTGGGCCACGCCCTCTACTACCTCTCCATGGCCAGCGTCTACGACGAGTGGATCGAGCGGATCACCAAGCTCCGCGAGGACATGCGCCAGTACGAGGAGATGGCCGCCGCCATCGGCAAGGACAAGGAGCTGGAAGAGGACATGATCCTCAAGGAGCTCCAGTACATCAAGCACCGGATCAGCACCTCCTCCGGCATCCTCACGGACCGGGAGAAGACCGCCTTCTTCTTCGTGATCATCCCCGAGGAGATGATCCTCATAGACACCCAGAAGGCGGCCCAGCTCTTCGCCAAGTTCAACGTGCCACTCAGCGGGTATGTCGTCAACCGCGTCATCCCCGAGAGCCTGGCGAGCCAGGACATCCCCGAGTACCTGCGCAACCGGCTCCAGATGCAGAAGGGCTACCTGAAGAAGATCCAGGAGCTGTTCGGAAACGAGGTGCTGGCCCAGGTCCCGGAGTTCGAGCGCGACATCACCGGCCTTCCCATGATCCAGAAGATGGCCGAGGCCATGTTCGGGACGGGCCGCTGAGGCCCCCGCACCTTCGCCCGGGAGTGTGATCCCATGACTCAGCAGACAGGGCTGCATCCGCTGGTCCAGGAGAACATGCGAGGCTTCCTGGAGAAGCATCCGCACCTGAAGTACAACTTCTTCGGCGGAAAGGGCGGCGTGGGCAAGACAGTGCTAGCCGGCGCTTCGGCCCTGGCCTTCGCCCGACTGGGGAAGCGGACCCTGCTGGCCTCCACCAACCCGGTTCACAGCCTCAGCGGCCTCTTGAGCCAGAACGTCTTCGGGCAGGTGGTCCAGGTGACCGGGGTGCCGAACCTTTTTGCGTACGAGATCGATACCAAGGATACCATCGAGAAGTCCAAGCAGGAGATCAAGGAGAAGGTGAGCTGGTTCCTCAAGTTCGCCGAGATCCGGACGCAGGCGGACGCCTTCGTCGAGTCGGCCACCATGAACCCGGCCTTCGAGGAATCGGCCATGTTCGAGAACATGATTGACATCATGTTCAAGGACGAGTACGAGGTCTACGTCTTCGACACCGCCCCCACCGCCAACGCCCGCCGCCTGCTGGGCATGTCCTCGGTCTACTCTCTCTGGGTCGGCAAGATGATGAAGAGCCGGGAGGAGGCCCAGTCCCTCCGGCAGGTCCTCTCCTACAGCAAGAAGAAGGAGGAGAAGGACCCGCTCATGGACTACCTCCTCTCTTTCCAGCAGCGCATGGCCCACGCCAAGGAGCTGCTCACCGACGCCCAGAAGACGGCCTTCTTCTTCGTGACGCTCCCGGAGGCGCTGCCGATCGCGGTGATCACGCGCTTCATCGCCTGGTTCAAGGAGTTCGGGATTCCCGTGGGCGGCGTCGTGGTCAACATGCTGATCGACAAGGCCCAGGTGCGCGCCGACTCACCCGAGTTCGTGCGCAACCGCGTGGCCATGCAGGAAGCCTACATGGAAGAGATCAAGTCGGACTTCCCGGGGATGGTGCGCGCCGTCCTGCCCCTCTTCGAGACCGAAATCCGGGGCGTGGAGATGCTCAAGCGGACGGCCGATGCCCTCTATTGCTAGCCGTCAACCGCCAGCTCAGGCACGACGAGCGGCCCCGTGTGGGCCGCTCGTTTTTTCAGTGAACCGCCGAGTGGTCATGTAACGAGTTGCACCACGATGGATGAAGACCCGGGCACATTGCCCAGGTTCAGGCGCCCCCACCCCACCCCTCCCCCCAGCGCGGGGGAGGGGTGGGCGGGGGGGATTTTCGTGACAGGCGCCAGGAACGCCAAGGAAGGCTGGGTCGAGGGGCGTCAAAGATCAGCGCCCGGGTCCGCGGGGCAGGACGGTCTGGGCGAGCTGTGACAGGGTGGCGAAGATCGGGAGGGGGGTTCGGGTCTCGGTCGCCGGGACCGGAAGACTGAGGATCAGGTGCGGGGCCTCGAGTTGCAGGCCGACGCGCCAGACATCCATCCCCCCGATGGCGCTCATGACCGCCCGCGCCAGCGCTCGCCCGTCGGCGTCCGGGCCGGCGCAGAGCAGGGGCGGCCGCCCGGCCAGCGGCTCCTCACGCCAGCCCTTTTCCCGGATGTCATGAGCGACCTGGGTCGCGCCGCGCCTCCTGGGGTGGTACACCTCGAAGCTGGCGCCGACGCGGCCGTTCAGGGTCACGCCGATCACCAGCCAGTCGCGTCGTCCACCCAGCCGGCCAAAGGCCCAGAGGAAGAAGGTCTCCCGGGGCTCCAGCAGGACGCTGATGCCCAGCCGGACGAAGGGGGGCGTCAGTTGCTCCGCCTCGATCCGGAAGGCGCTCCGCCCGATCCAGCGGATGGTGGCGGTCCCGCCGAAGGGCTGGATGGAGTCGCGCACCTGCCGCACCAGCGTCACGGCCCGCCGGCGGTTGACCTGGATCCCCGCGACGTACCACATCAGCAGGAAAGCTGCGAGGCCGATGGCCAGGTCGGTGCCGGTGAGTCCGCGATCGAACATCAGCGTGGGTCCCCTATGAATTGGGGGTCAGGGGCCAGGGGCTGGGGATCAAGGGTCAGGGAAACGACACGAGGCAGCGCCAGGTGCCTACCGGCGTCAAATCCGCAATCGGAAACCCTCCGGGTGATCGAACATCCGCAATCCGAAATCCGAAATTCCGGTGGGTCATCCGGCGCCCGCGAGGTCGGTGAGGTCCTTTTCCCGCAGCATCCGGCGCTTCCAGTTGCTGACGGCGGGGACGATGTACGGGAGAAGCCGGAGGGTGTAATAGGGCGGGATCACCGGGACGCCGACGATGTCGCCGAACACGATGAGCACGAAGAGATGTTCCAGATCCCCGCGCTGCTTCCGGAACATCACGACGGCATCATGCAGGGCCATGCCGAAGAGGAAGCCGCGGAACCACTCCCGCCAGCCCCCCAGCCACTCCCTGAAGCTCATCGCCCGTTATCCTTCCTCACTCGCGGCAACCCCACGAGGAGTATCCTCTCCTTCTTTGGACAAATCAAGCGCCTCCACTCGGCTCTCGGCTCGCGACTCTCAACTCTTCCGTCATCCCTTGACCGCCCCGAAGGTGAGGCCGGTCACGATGTGCCGCTGCACGATCAGCGTGAGGATGATGACCGGCAGGGTGATCATCGTGGCGGCGGCGGCCAGGGGCCCCCAATTGATCTCCTCGTAGCCGATCATGTTGAAGACGGCGATGGGCAGGGTCCGGGTGTTCCGGCCGGCCAGGATCACCGAGAACAGGAAGTTGTTCCAGGAGAAGATGAAGCTCAGGATGGAGGTCGCCACGATCCCCGGCTTCACCAGGGGCACCGCCACCCGCCAGAAGGCCCCGTAGTGGGAGCAGCCGTCAATCAGCGCCGCGTCCTTCAGCTCCGGCGGGATGTCCTCGAAGAACCCGATCATGACCCAGATGATGATGGGCAGGCCCACCACCAGGTGGGTGAGGATGAGCGCCTGGTAGGTGTCCACCATGCGGAGGTTCCGGAACAGGATGTACCAGGGGATCAAGTAGCTGATCCCGGGGATGATGCGGGCGACCAGCATGGTGAGGGCCAGGCCGCGCTGCCGCCAGTGGGCGATGCTGTAGGCCGCCGGCAGCCCGACCGCCAGGCCCAGTACCGTGCATCCCACGGCCACGACCAGGCTGTTCCAGGTGTAGAGCAGGAACGGATGCTTGGCGAAGACCTCCTGGTACCCCTTGAAGGTGACGGAGAAGCGGAAGAAGCTCGGGGGGTATCCCGCCGCCTCCACCTGCGGCTTCAGGGAGAGGGTGATCATCCAGTAGAAGACGAAGACCGTGGGCAGCATGACGGCGATCACCAGGGCGTAGAACCCCGCCGTCCGGAGCCAGTTCCGCAGCCTTTTCCCGGTCACCATCCGACCCTCCGGGTATCCATTATTCGGGGCCCATCCCCCGGGATTTTCGATTTTGGATTGCGGATTTCCGATTGCTCAAAATCGACAATCGAAAATCGACAATCGAAAATTGGATCGGGTCCCTCCCCCTGGCATCACCATCCGACCCTCCGGACCTTCATGAGGATGAGGGAGGCCCCCATGACGATGGCGAACAGGGCCACCGCCATGGACGAGGCGTAGCCCATGTTGAAATACGAGAAGGCCTGGTTGAACAGCAGGATGTTGATGGTCTCGGAGGAGTTCGATGGCCCTCCCTGCGTCATGACGAAGATGATGTCGAAGGTCTTCAGGGCGTCAATGGCGCGGAACAGGATGGCCACGATGATCGTCGGTCGCAGGAGGGGGAGCGTGATGTACCAGAATGACTGCAGGCCCGTGGCCCCGTCAATGAGGGCGGATTCGTACGGCTCCCTCGGCAGGGCCGCCAGACCCGCCAGGGCGATGAGCATGATGAGCGGGGTCCACTCCCACACGTCCACCAGCGCCAGGGCGTACAGGGCCGTCCGGCTGCTGTAGGTCCACTTGAACGGGGCCAGGCCGGTCAGGCTCACCAGGTAGTTCATCACCCCCAGCGTCGGGTGGTACATCATGACGAAGACCTCCACCGACACCGCCAGAAAGGTGAAGTAGAGCGTCCGGAAGAACGCCTCCCGGAACCTGGGGTCTCCCGTCAGGATCTGCTGATAGTTGGCGAGGGCGATGAACTTGGGCAGGGTCAGGCTCGAGGCGAACCATTCCTGGAGGCTCATCCAGCCGGTGTACAAGACCGGGTAGATGATGATGAGCGCCACCGTGATGGCGGCCGGGGCGGGAAAGAGAAAGCGCGCGTTCCGGTGGGCGAACCGCGACAGGCGGACGCCGACGCCCAGGGCCGGCTCGGGGGCGGACAGTCGAACGGCGTCAGTGGAATTGGGCATCTGTCGGGCCGCCTCGTCTCCTCCCGCGAAAAGAGCCCGGCCCTCCCGCCACATCGAGGACGATGGGGGGGAAGGCCAGGCTCTTCCGCGTGGCAGGTGGGCTATTTCTCGGTCTTGTCCAAGAGTTCCTGGAATTCCTTGTGGGCCTGGGCGATGACCGTCTCGGACTTGGCCCCTTCGATGGCCTTCTGGATCGCGACGCCGATGATGTCGCGATACTGCGTGACGTCAATGATCTCCGGGAGGCCGGCGCGGCCGACCTTCAGGCTCTCCAGGTACGCGGCGTACCAGTCGGCCGGCATCTTCGGCTTGGCCTTCACCTCGGGGTTGTTCCAGGGCGTGACGCGGCCGACGCCCACGCCCGCCAGCAGCTCGCGGGCCGCATTCTGCTTGTTGGTGGCCCACTGGATGAACAGGAAGGCCGCCTCCTTGTTCCGGCTCTGGGAGGTGATGGACATGGCATTGGTGAAGGTCGGGGCGACGTGGGCGGCCGGACCCGCGGGAAGCACCGCATACCCGACCTTGCCCGCGATCTTGGACTTGCCGGGGTCCTCGAACTGGTTGGCGAAGTTCACCCCGTCGTAGTAGATCCCCACCTGGCCCTGCATGAAGGCGGCGCTGCTTTCGTACCAGTTGAAGTTGACCACGCCGGGGGGGCCGAAGCGCCGGAGCATCCCGGCGTACCAGTCCATGGCCTTGACCCACTGGGAGGCGTTGAGGGCGGACTTCCCGTCCTTGGTCAGGTACTCCCCGCCCATCGAGTAGATCACCCAGGCCCAGGGCGTGGCATTGGCGTTCTTCAACCCGCGCGACACGAAGCCGTACATGCCGGGCGGGTTGTGGAGCTTCTGGGCCTGCTCCTCCAGCTCCGCCATGGTCTTCGGCGGTTTCCATCCCTTCTGCTGATACAGGTCCTTGCGGTAGAAGAGCACGAAGGGGTCCACGAAGGTGGGGAGCCCGCTGATGGTCCTGTCGGGCTGGGTCACGTCTGCCCGAGCCCCGGTCGTGAAGTCGTTCCAGTCATAGTCCGGAGCCGTCAGGCTCTTGTCCTCCAAGAATTTGTTCAGCGGCTGGAACCAGCCCGACTTCCAGGCCCGCCGCTTCTCCACATGCATGCTGGCGTGCCAGGCGTCGATCCCGCCGGCGCCGGCCGTCATCTCCACCGTGAACTTCTGGCGCCCCTGCACCTCCGGCAGGACCTCGTACTTGACCTTGATCCCGGTGAGGGATTCAAACTCCGGGATGTGCTTGACCATCTCGTCCACCCAGGGGTGCTTGTAGAGGAGCAGGAAGAGTTCCTTCCCCTTGAAGCGCTGCCAGTTGAAGGTCTGGCCGTGCCCCGGCGTGGCGATGAAGGGACCGATCGCCGCTCCGGCGGCGACGGTCGCCCCCAGCCTGAGTACCTCCCGACGGGTCATCCTGTGGGTGCTCGGAACCTTCTGCCGTGGCTTGTTCATACGGACCTCCTCCCCTCCCAAATTGGTTTCCAGTGGCGGGATGCCGGGGTGAACGTATTCCAGTCCCAATATCCCTGTCAAGCCTCTCGTGGGGCCGGGTGTCCCGGCCGGGGCCGCATGGAGAACGTGCCGGCCCATCAGCCCAGGCTCCGCTCCAGTTCCAGGACGCGGCCCACCAGGCTGGTGGCGATTCGCTGCTGCACGTCGTCGAACCGCAGGATCGGCTCGCGCACGGCGTGGGTGCGGAAGACGCCCTTGGCCACCAGCACGCGCTTGAAGAACTGGATGGAGATGTCGATGTGCTGGTTGGCAAAGGCCAGGATGGGCAGCAGCCGTTCGAAGAGGTGCCGGGCGCCCTCCCGGTCCCCCGCCCTATGCCGGGCCATGATCGCCCGGTAGATGGCGACCATGCTGCCCTCCGGCATGAGGGCGTGGACGCCGCGCTCCAGCCCGTCCAGCATCTGGGTCACGGCCCACCCGCCCGAGACGTGCAGGCGGCCGCCGGTGGCCGCCAGGATCCGGGAATACTTGGGGCCGGCCGGCGCCGTCTCGACCTTGATGCCGCGAAAGGTGGGCAGCTCCTCGAACAGCTCGCAGATGAGTGCCAGGTCCATCCCGCCCCCGCGCCAATCCAGGTCCTGGATCATGAGCGGCAAGTCCACGCCGCGGGCCAGGGTTCGGAAATACGCCCGGAGCTGGCCGCTGTCGGTCCCCATCGCTTCCGGCGCCTGGGCCAGGATTCCGGTGGCCCTCCGGGCCTGGGCGTGGCGGGCCAGGGTCAGGCTTTCCTCGGCACTCCCCGTGCTCACACCCACGATAACCGGGACCCGCCCCCGGACGTGATCCAGCACGACTTCGACCGTGTCCTGCCGCTCCGCAGGCGTCAGCTTGTGGACCTCACTCGCCACCGCCGGATAGATGACGCCCACGGCTCCTGCCTGGATGACGTGGTCCACGAGTCTGTGGAGTGACAAGGGATCCACTCTCCCGTCCTCCCCAAAGGGTGTCTGGAGGATCGGGACGATACCGTCGAGGACGTAGCGGGTCTTCCCCATCGCCTTCAGCTCTGAAAGCCGACCAGCCGGGGCAGGAAGAGCACCAGGCCCGGCACGTAGGTAATGAGGAACAGGACGGTGATCAGCACCCACAGGAAGGGCATGACCTCGCGGATGACCAAGCCCAGGGGGGTCTTGGTAAGGCCGCTCACCGTGAAGAGCAGCATGCCGTAGGGCGGTGTGCAGAGCCCGATCATCATGTTCAGGACGATGACCACCCCGAAATGCACCAGGTCAATGCCCAGGGCCCGAACAGCCGGGAGGATCATGGGGATCACAACCAGCATCAGGATCATGGTGTCCAGGAAGCATCCCAGAATGAGAAACAGGATGTTCAGGAGCAGGAGGAGAACGTAGGGGTTCGTCGTCATGGACACCACGCCCGTGGCGATCCGGTTGGAGATACCCTCCAGGGTCACGACGTAGCTGAAGGCGAAGGCCCCGGCGATAATGAAAGTCAGGAACCCCACGTTCTCTACGGTGGCCACCATCTCGCGGTACAACCCCCGGAGTCCCATGTCCCGGTACACCAGGACGGCCAGGAGCATGGCGTACAGGGCGGCGGCCGCGCCGGCCTCCGTCGGCGTAAAGACACCCGAGTAGATCCCCCCCAGGAGGATGACCGGCGTCATCAGCGAGAGGAATGCCTGGGCAAAGGCCCGGCAGAGGGCCCGAAAGCCCTGCCACGTGCCCACGGGGTAGCTGCGCCGCCTCGCCACGGCCGCGATATACCCCATCATGGCCCCGCCCATGAGCAGCCCGGGGATCACCCCGCCGAGGAACAGGTTCCCCAGGGAGGCCCCCGAGAGCATGGAGAAGATCACCATGGGGATGGAGGGGGGGATGATGGGTCCGATGGTGGCAGTGGCGGCCGACACAGCGCAGGCGAAGGGGCGCTCGTAGCCCCCGTCCTCCATGGACTTGATCTCCATGAGGCCGAGGCCGGAGGCATCCGCCAGGGCGGATCCCGTCATGCCGGAGAAGATGATGCTGCCCACCACGTTCACGTGGGCCAGCCCGCCCCGAAGGAACCCGACCGAGCTATCGGCGAAGTTGAAGATCCGCGTGGTGATGCCCCCGATGTTCATGACCCGGGCCGAGAGCACGAAGAGGGGGATCGCCAGGAGCACGAACTGGTTGTCGAAGCCGATCACCATGGTCTCTACCACCTCTTGCAGGGTGATCCCCTTGGCGAGGAAGTAGACGCTGGTGGAGACCACCATCCCCAGGGCGATGGAGCCGCGGAACAGGAAGAAGAGGATGAAGGTAACCACCCACAGGGTGACGGCCATGTCACGATTCCCCGGTCCGGGTGCCCCGCCAGTCCCGCACGGCCCCTGCCGCCAAGTGGCCGATCATGAGGACGATGCTTACAAGGTACACGAGCACCAGGAAACTCCAGGGGATGTGGAGCGAGGCAGATCGCATGATATGGCTCTGGCGCATGAACTGGATGCCCGGCACGATCAGCGTGGCCAGGACAGCGGCGCCGAATACCCGGAGACCCGCTGACAGCACCCGCTGGACCGGCACCGGCAGCGCATTGAACAGGACGTCAAAGGCCACGTGGGAGTCGTGGCGCGCCGCCAGG
This sequence comes from Candidatus Methylomirabilota bacterium, assembly GCA_016180655.1. Taxonomy (GTDB): domain Bacteria; phylum Methylomirabilota; class Methylomirabilia; order Methylomirabilales; family 2-02-FULL-66-22; genus 2-02-FULL-66-22. The sequence goes on from JACPAT010000026.1 coordinate 35,736, forward strand.
GCTGCCCCCAAGTAGATGAGGCAGATGTACATATAAATGGACAGCTCGAAGGGCCAGACCAGCGGCGTGAAGAGATACCGGAAGATGACCTGAACGACGATGGAAACGAACATCACCGCCAAGGCCAGGACACCGCAGGTTTCCTCGAGCAGGCGGATGATCCGATCCAGGGCTCCCCCCACGACGGATTTCTCCTGAAAAGAACCGGGGGGTGAGGCAATCACCCCCCGGTTCCGCGCGGCCGATCAGGTCACGGGCTTGACTGGATCTTCTCGTAGACCCCGGCGCCCCACTTGGCCTCGAACTCCTTGTAGGCGGGGCGGGCATTCTGCCGCCAGGGTTCCAGATCGGGATAGATGATCTTGAGGCCGTACTGCTTCTCGAACTTCTCGAGGAGCGTGGCCTCCCCCTCTAGGACGAGGTAGTTCATGTAGTTGCGCGCCGTCATCAGCGCCGTGTGCATCCAGACCTTGTACTCGGCCGGCATCCCCTGCCAGAGCGGCTCATGGATGATGGGCCAGAGCTGGCCGATCTGGTGGTTGGTCATGATGATGTACTTCGTGACCTCGTAGAACTTAGCCGCCTCGTTGGTCGGCAAGGGGTTGTCCTGCCCGTCCACGGTCCCGGTCTTCAGGGCCAGGTACAGCTCCCCGAAGCCCAGGGGGGTCGGGTTGGCGCCCAAGGCCTTGCCCATGGCGATCCACATGGGGGCGTTGGGAACCCGGAGCTTGACGTCCTTCATGTCCCCCGGCTTGGTGACCGGCTTCGTCCGCAGGTTGAGGTTGCGGGTCCCGAGGTACCACACGTCCAGCGGACGGATGCTGGTCTTCTTGGCCAGCGTCTCGAAGTACTGCCGGCCCATGGGACCGAGCAGGACCCGGTACATGTGATCCAGGTCCCGGAACAGGTAGGCGGCCGCGAACACGCCCACTTCCGGGTCGAAATCCGACAGCCAGGTGCCATCGGCAAAGGACATCTCCAGCGTTCCCCGCTGGACCTTGGTCACCTGGGTCTTCTGGTCGCCGAGCTGACCCGAGTGGAACAGGCGGACCTTGATCTTGCCGGCGCTCAGGGCCTCCACGTTCTTGGCGAAGACCTCCATGGCCTTGTACTCGGGCTGCGTCGGCACCCCCACGGTGTTGAATTTCAGCTCATAGGTGGGCTCTCCTGCCAGAGCCGGCGCCACGACCCACAAGCCTCCCACGAGGACCAGCACACCCGTCCACATAGCGATGCGTTTCATGACCCTCCTCCTTTCCCCGGCGGTCCGGCCCGCAGAGCGCCGGCCACCCGGGCTTTCCCTCCTCCGGATAGTAACGTATCCCGCCTCTGCCGACTTCGCAAGCCATGGTTTCGCGGCCCGGACCCTCCTGGGGGATCCGGGGGTCAATCCCGGCCGCAGCGCGCCCCTATCGAAACCCCAAGAGCCGGGGGATCACGAGAACCGTCCAGGGGACATAGGTGACCATGATCAAGGCCGCCAGCATCGGCCAGATGAAGGGAACGGTTGCCCGCACGACCCGTTCGAAGGAGATCTTTGCCACCTCGGTGGTGGCATACAACACCACGCCCACTGGGGGCGTGATGAGCCCGATCACGGTGTTGAGGACGAACAGGACCCCGAAATGCACGCGGTCGATGCCCAGCCGGTCAAGGATCGGCAGGAAGATGGGCACCATGATAACCATGATCGAGATCCCGTCGAAGAAACAGCCCATGACCAGGCCGAGGATGTTGATGAAGAAGAGGACCGCGGCCGGGCTGGAGGTCGTCGCGAGGATGAAATCGGCAAACCGCTGGGGCACCTGCTCCCGCGCCAAAATCCAGGAGAAGAGCGAGGCCGTCGTCATGACGAAGACCACCACGGCCGTCATGTCCACGGTCTCCCGGAGCATGCGGAGGAGATCGCCGGCTCCCAGGCGACGATAGACTAGCACCCCCAGGAACAGCGTGTAGAAGACGGCGACCACGGCCGCCTCGGTGGGGGTGAAGATCCCCAGGCCGATTCCCCCCAGGAGGATCGTCGGGGTGAGCAGGCCCGGGATGGACAGGAGGAAGGCGTGCCACAGTGTCCGCAGATTCGCGCGCGGCTGCAATGGATAGTTCCGGCGGATGGCCACGGCGTAGGAGTAGGCCATCATGAACAGGCCCATGAGGACCCCCGGGATGAAGCCCCCCAGGAACAGCGCCCCGATCGAGGTGCTGGCCAGGACGCCGTACACCACCATGGCGATGCTGGGCGGGATGATGGGGGCGATGGTGGAGGAGGCCGCGGTCACGGCCGCGCTGAAGTCCACGTCGTAGCCGTTGTCCACCATCGCCTTGATCTCCATGGCGCCCATCCCGCCCACGTCCGCCACCGCGGCCCCGGACATGCCGGCGAAGATCATGCTGTTCAGGATGTTCACGTGGGCCAGGCCGCCCCGGATGTGCCCCACCAGGCACTGGGCAAAGCCGAAGATCCGATCCGTGAGGCCCGCCTCGTTCACCAGCTTGCCCATGAGAATGTAGAACGGGATGGCCAGGAGGGGAAACGAGTCGGCGGCCGCGGACATGCGCTGGGAAACGGCCAGCAGGACCTCGCCCCGTCCGATGAGGAACGCCAGGGAGACGATCCCCAGCGAAAAGGCGATGGGGACCCGAAGCGCCAGGAGCAGGAAGAAGCAGGCGAACAGCAGCAAGATCACCATGCGCGACCGCCGTCGGTATGGCCCGTGACGTGCCGCCAGAGAGCCCCGAGCATCACCAGGACCATGGCCGCCATTCCCAGGAGGATGCCCAGGTAGACGAACGTCCACGGGATGAGGAGCGCAGCCGTGGGGACCGTCCAGACCATCCCTGCCAAGCGGATGCTCTGCCAAAAGACGATCCCCACGAAGGCCAGCAGCAGGATATCCCCCAGCACGGCCACGCCCCGCCGGGGTCCAGGCGGCAGCTTCTCGACGAAGAAGCTCACCTGGATGTGTCCCTCACGCCGGAGGACGATGGCGGCGCCGAGGAAGACCAGGTAGATGAACAGGTACCGGGCCAGCTCCTCGGACCAGAACAGGGAATGGTTCAGGACATACCGGGCGAAGATCTGCGCCCCGACCACCAAAAGCAGCGCGGTCAGGAGGGCCAGGGTTGCCCCGTCAAGGATGCGGTCCACCGCCCGCAGCAGCCCCGACATCGGACAGGCCCTCTCAGCGGATCGCCGCGATCCGCTCGTACAGGCCCTTGCCCCACTTCTCTTCCAGCTTGGGGATGGCCGTCATGGACGCCTTGCGGAAGGCCTCCACGTCCGGGGTGATGACCGTCATCCCCTTCTTCTTGAACTCATCCACCAGCGACTGCTCCTGCTTGATCAAGAGGTCGTTGCTGAAGGCGATCCCCTCGTCCACGGCCTCCTGGAGGATCTTCTGGTCGCCCGGCGCCAGGCTCTTCCACAGCTTGTCGCTGATAGCGTGGAACTGGGGGACCATGATGTGGCCGGTCAGGACGAGGTACTTCTGCACCTCGTAGAATTTTCCCGAGTTGATGGTGGGGATGGGGTTCTCCTGGGCGTCCACCGTCCCCTGCTTCAGCGCCAGGTACAGTTCGGCAAAGGCCATGGGCGTCGGGTTGGCGCCCCAGGCCCTGGCCATCTCCAGGTACAGCGGCACCTCGGGGACCCGCAGCTTCATCCCCTTGACGTCCTCGGGCTTGTGCACCGGCTTGTTCGCCGTGAGGTGCCGTACCCCGTAGTACAGGACCCCCAGGGATCGCAGGCCCCGCTTGGCCACCAGCTCGTCCAGCATCTCTTGCCCGATGGGGCCCCGCATCACCTTGTACATGTGATTCACGTCGCGGAAGAGATAGGGCGCCTCCATGATGGACAGGCGGGGCGCCCACTGGCTGAACATGGCCGCCCCCTCGGTGGCCATGGCCTGGCTGCCGAAGACCACCGCCTCGATCATGTCCTTGCCCGTGCCGAGCTGGGCCGAGGGAAACACCTGGATCTGGATCCGGTTGTTGGTCTTCTGGGCGACGGTCTCGGCCGTTTTCTTCATGCCCAGGACGAAGGGGTGCTCCGGTTGCAGGACGATCCCCCACTTCATGATCAGCGGCTTGTCCTGGGCGAGGGCCAACGGCCCGGCCAGGAGCAGGGCGAACCCCACCAGCAACACGACCAACAGCCGAGATCTCATGACAGCGACCTCCTTTCCCCGTGGACAGATCGTGCGGTGCATTCCTCTCATCGTGGGTGGCGGGAGCCTATCACGAAACCATTGCGGCGCAAATCGTGAGGCGCGGGGATTTTTGGCTTGACACACCATACGGACGTATGGTAGGCATCTCCGGAAGACGAACGAA
>JACPAT010000027.1 GCA_016180655.1 Candidatus Methylomirabilota bacterium
GCCCCCGGGGGGCCGGAAGACCTGGGCGAGTTGAGCCTGGAGGACCTCTCCACCCTCCCGCTCCCGCCCTCGACCGAGTTGCCCCCGACGGGGCTGCCGGCGCTGGACCTCGAATCCCTCGACCAGCAGCCGGCCGGCGCCGCCGAGGGGGGTGCGCCGCCGCTTCCCGAGAGCCTCTCGCTGGAAGAGCTGCTATCGCCGGGTCCGGCGGTCTCCTCCCCGCTCGTGGGTCTGGAACCCGTCGAGCTGGAACCGTCGCCGGATCAGCCGGTCTTCGATCTGACGGCCGAGATGGAGGCCCCGTCGCTGCCCCTGGTGGAAGTGGGAACGGGCGAGCCGCCGTCGCTCTCCGTCGAGGATCTGCTGCGTCCGGTGGAGGCCGCGCCGGCCGAGCCGGGCAGCGGGGGGCTTCCCGAGCTGGATCTGGAGCCGCTCTCCGGACTCGAGCCGGTGGAGGCCCCTTCGGAAGGGGATCTTTTGAGCGCGGCTGCCCCGCTGGACCTTGAGACATTTTCTCCGACCCCACAGGCGGAGGCGGAGACGATCACCGCCGAGGCCGGCCTGGCGGAGGTGAGCCTTCCCGAGGTGAACCTGCCGGTGGAGCCTCCCCCGGCCCCGCCCCTCGCCCGCGCCACGGAGGCCATGCTTCCGGCGGCCGCGCCGGTGTCACTCCCCGGCGGGCTCGAGGGGCTGGCCCCGGAGATGGCGGCGATGCGCCAGGCGGTCACCGAGCGCGTGGCGCACGAGCTGGCCCGGGATCTCAGCGACAAGCTGCTCGAACGGATCGAGCGGATCGTGTGGGAGGTGGTCCCGGATCTCGCCGAGATCCTGATCACCAAGGAGATCGAGCGGATCCGGGCCCAGGCGGAAGGCAAGCAATCCTCCTGAGTCTGGACGCCGAACAACGGGGATGCTGCCCTCCCTGCGAGGGCGGCGTCCCCGTTCTGCTTGGGAGCATGGGATGACCGACAGTCGCGACGTGCCTGCCGCCGAGGTTTCCGCATCCCCCGAGCCGGTGCCGCCGGCGAAGCAGGGCTACGATCCCCGCGGGGTGGAGGAGCGCTGGTACCAGTTCTGGGAGGCGCGGGGCCTGTTCCGCGCCGACGAGACCTCGGCCGCGCCGCCTTACTGCATCGTCATTCCCCCGCCCAACGTGACGGGCTCCCTGCACATGGGACACGCCCTGAACAACACCCTCCAGGATATCCTGATCCGCTGGCACCGGATGCTGGGGGACAACACGCTCTGGATGCCCGGCACGGATCACGCCGGCATCGCGACCCAGAACGTCGTGGAGCGCCAGCTCCAGCAGGAGGGCCTCAGCCGGGATCAGCTCGGTCGGGAGGCGTTCATCCAGCGCGTCTGGCGCTGGAAGGATGCCTCGGGCGGGACCATCATCCGCCAGCTCAAGCGCCTGGGGGCCTCCTGCGACTGGGCGCGGGAGCGGTTCACCATGGATCCGGGCCTGTCGGAGGCGGTGAAGGAGGTCTTCTGCCAGCTCTACGAGGGCGGGCTCGTGTACCGGGGCGACTACATCATCAACTGGTGTCCCCGCTGCCGGACGGCGCTCTCGGACCTGGAGGTGGAATACCAGGAGCGGGACGGCAGGCTCTGGCACATCCGGTACCCCCTGGCCTCCGGCAACGGCGGGGTGGTGGTGGCGACGACCCGGCCCGAGACCATGCTGGGGGACACGGCCGTGGCGGTGCATCCCGAAGACCAGCGCTATGCCCGGCTGGTGGGGCAGCGGGTCATCCTTCCCCTCGTGGACCGGGAGATCCCGGTCATCGCCGATAGTTATGTGGACCAGGCCTTCGGCACCGGCCTGGTGAAGGTGACGCCCGCGCACGATCCCAAGGACTTCGAATGCGGCCTGCGCCACAGCCTCCCCCAGATCAAGGTCATCGCGGATGACGGCCGCATGAACGAGAACGCCGGGCGCTACCGGGGCCTGGACCGGTTCGCCTGCCGGGACCGGGTCGTGAAGGACCTGCAGCAGCTCGGCCTCCTCACGAAGGTGGAGGACCATCGCCACGCCGTGGGGCACTGCTACCGGTGCCAGACGGTGGTGGAGCCGACCCTGTCGCGCCAGTGGTTCGTTCGCATGCGGCCGCTGGCCGAGCCGGCCATGCGGGCGGTGGAGACGGGGCGGATCCGGATCATCCCCTCGCAGTGGGAGCGGACCTATTACGAGTGGATGCGGAACATCCGGGACTGGTGCGTGTCCCGCCAGATCTGGTGGGGGCACCGGATCCCGGCCTGGTACTGCGACCCCTGCGGGGAGATCATCGTCTCCCGGACCGTCCCCGCGGCCTGCCCGCGCTGCGGGAAGGGGGACCTGCGTCAGGAGACCGACGTCCTGGACACCTGGTTCAGCTCGGGCCTGTGGCCCTTCTCCACCCTGGGCTGGCCCGAGCGCACGCAGGCGCTCCGCGTCTACTACCCGACCGCCTGCCTGGTGACGGGCTTCGACATCCTGTTCTTCTGGGTGGCCCGGATGATCATGCTGGGCCTCCGCTTCATGGGGGACGGCCCCTTCCGCGAGGTGGTCATCCACGGCCTGATCCGGGACGAGCAGGGCGAGAAGATGTCCAAGACGCGGGGCAACGTCATCGACCCGCTGCACGTGATCCACGGCGCCACCCTGGACGAGCTGCTGGCGGGCGCCCGGGCCGGCGGGGCGCCGCCCGCGGCCCTGGAGAGCCTCCGGCGACAGTACCCCGAGGGGTTCCCGGCCTTCGGGGCGGACGCCCTGCGGTTCACGCTGGCCGCGCTGGCGAGCCAGGGGAGCGACGTCAAGCTCTCCGTCAAGCGTATCGAAGGCTACCGGTTCTTCTGCAACAAGATCTGGAATGCCTACCGGTTCGTGGCCGCCCACCTTCGCGAAGCGGAGAGCGGGGAAACGGGCCTGGGGGACCTCGCGCTGACGCTGCCGGATCGCTGGATCCTCAGCCGGCTCACGGAGGTGATCCAGGGGGTTACGGACGCGCTGCGGACGTACCGGTTCAACGACGCCGCCTCCATCCTCTATCAGTTCCTGTGGCACGAGTACTGCGACTGGTACCTGGAGATCGTGAAGAACCGGCTGGCGGCGGCCGAGGATCCGGCGTCGGCCCGGGCGGGGCGGGTGCTGCTGGTCCACGTCCTGGAGCAGTCCCTGCGGCTCCTGCACCCGATGATGCCCTTCATCACCGAGGAGATCTGGCAGCGTCTCCCGCACACGGGGGAGAGCATCATGCTGGCGCCCTGGCCAGAGGCCGATGCCGCCCTCAGCTGGCCGGACGCCGTGGAGACCATGGGGACCCTCATGGAGATCACCCGCGAGGTGCGGAACATCCGGTCGAGCTACAACATCCCCCCGGGGAAGCGCCTGGCCCTCACCCTGCGGACCTCCAGCCCGGGCCAGGATGCCGCCCTGCAGCTCTGCCAGGAATATCTGACCAGCCTGGCCAGGCTGGCGCGGCTGACCTGGGGACACGACGTGGCCAGGCCGAACCTGGCGGCCACCGCCGTCATCCGGGGCATCGAGGTGCACGTCCCCCTGGAAGATCTGATTGACCTGCAGGAGGAGAGCGAGCGGCTGACCCGGGAGTTGGCCAAGGTGGACCAGGCGCTGGAGCGGGTCACCCGGAAGCTCCAGAACGAAGAGTTCCTGGGCAGGGCGCCGGCGGCCGTCGTGAGCCGGGAGAAGGCCACCCGGGCGGAACTCCAGGATGCCCGGGCGAAGCTCCGGGAGGGCCTGGAACGGATCGAGGCGCACCTGAAACGCTGACAGGAGTAGCCGTCAGCAGTCAGCGGTCAGCAAGCGGGGGCCAGGGATCAGGGGCCGGGGTTCGATCCTCCCCAACCCCTAGCCCCCAGCCCCTAATCCCCGGAATGGTGGCTGACGGCTGTGTGTGGCATGTCGATTCCACCGGACCTCGACCCGGCCAAGATCCAGGCTGCCCTCCGATCACGACTGATCGGCCGCCCGCTGGAGGTGGTGGAAGAGATCGGCTCGACCAACGATGCGGCCCTGGCGGCCGGCCGCTCCGGGGCGCCCGAGGGATTCGCCGTCCTGGCGAATCGGCAGACGGCCGGCCGGGGACGCCGGGGACGGGCGTGGGCGTCGCCGCCCGGGGTGGGCCTCTACACCTCGGTCCTGCTGCGACCCCTGCAGCCGCCGGGCTGGATCCCGCTTCTCACCCTGGTCGCAGGTCTCGCCGTGAGCGAGGCGATCCGGGAAGTCGCCGGGCTGGAGCCCCTGCTGAAGTGGCCCAACGACGTCCTGGTGCACGGGCGCAAGGTGGCCGGCATCCTCACCGAGATGGCCAGCCTGGACGCCCGGGTGAGCTACCTCGCGGTGGGCATGGGGGTCAATGTGAACCACGGGGCGCCGGACCTGCCGGAGGATCTCCTCCCGGTCGCAACGTCCCTGCGCCTGGCGAGCGGCCGGACCATCCCACGGTGTGATCTGGCCGTGGCGCTGTACAACAGCATGGATCGGTGGTATCAGGTGTTCCGCCAGGGGCAGACCGGGACGATCCTGGCACACGGCCGGCAGCGAAGTGCGACCCTGGGGAAATCCGTGGACGTGCTCGCCGGGGAGGAGCGATGGCGAGGCCGGGCGGTGGACCTGGATGCCGACGGCGCCCTGCTGGTTCAGGAGGAGGGGGGCGCCGTCCGCCGGGTGCAGGCCGGCGACGTCTCTATCCGATAACATGAAACGGCATATGGCGTATGGCGTATCGCTGATGGTTCGGGCTCGACCATACGCCATAGGCCACGAGTCATACGCAGTCTTGGTTGCTTTCCCATGATTCCCGGCTGGCACCCAGGCCCAAATCCGGCAAGGGGCGGATGACAGGTGTTACTGGCGCTGGACGTCGGCAACACGAACACGGTCATCGGCGTCTTCGACGACAAGGCGCTCCTGACCCACTGGCGCCTGTCCACGCGGCGCGAGGGGACGCGCGACGAATACGCCATGCTCATCAGGGGCCTCTTCGACTTCGCCGGGCTGGCGTTCCAGGGGGTGTCGGCGGTCATCATCTCCTCGGTGGTTCCGCCGCTCCAGGGTCCCCTGGAGGAGATGGCCCGGCAGTACTTCGGGGTCGAGCCGATGGTCGTGGGCCCGGGGATCAAGACCGGCATGCCGATCCTGTACGAGTCCCCCAGGGACGTCGGGGCCGACCGGATCGTGAACGCCGTGGCGGCCTTCGAGGCCTACGGCGGGCCCTGCATCGTGGTGGATTTCGGGACGGCGACCACCTTCGACGCCATCTCGGTGCGGGGCGAGTACCTGGGCGGCGCGATCTGTCCGGGGATCGGGATCTCGTCCGAGGCGCTCTTCCAGCACGCGGCCAAGCTCCCGCGGGTGGATATCACCCGGCCCAAGGTCATCATCGGCAAGAACACGGTGGGCAGCATGCAGGCGGGGCTGTTCTTCGGGTACCTGAGCCTGGTGGAGGGGATCGTCGCCCGCATGCGGGCCGAATTGGGCGGTCGGGCCGCCGTGGTCGCCACGGGCGGCCTGGCAGAGCTCCTCCTCACCGAGTCCACGGCGGTGGATCACGTGGACCCCCTCCTCACCCTCACGGGCCTCCGCATCCTCTTCGAGCGCAACCAGTAGCCACCCCCGATTTCACTCTGTGGGTCCCGGCTTTTCCCCAACCCCCAACCCCTGACCCACGTCCCCCGTCATTTCCCCTTGGCGGCCTGCTCGGCACGGAAGGCGGCCATGGCAGCCTCGTGCTCCGGGGAGGTGAGACACGCCTGCTGGGCGGGGATGAAGGCTTGCATGAACTGGGTGAAGTCGGTCTGGAACGCCAGATTGGAGAGCCGCTTGATGTGGATCAGGCTGGTGTGGGGGACCGCCAGGAACCGTTCTGCCATGGCCAGGCAGCTGGCCTCCAGCTCCGCCCGGGGGACCACGGCGTTCACCAGGCCGATCTCCAGGGCGCGGCGCGCGCCGACCGTATCGCCGAGCAGGAGGAGTTCGCGGGCACGGCCCATCCCGATGAGGCGGGGGAGCCGGTAGGTCCCCAGGCCGGGGATCAGGCACTCCTTGACGGCGGGCAGCCCCAGGATCGCGTCGTCCGCGGCGATCCGCAGGTCGCAGGCGAGGGCGATCTGCAGGCCACCGCCGAGACAATAGCCGTGGATGCCGCAGAGGACGGCCTTGTCGCAGTTCTCCAGGATGTCCCACAGGGACTCGATGTCCGTGAAGAAGACGGGGTCCAGGCGGCCGCTGGAGAGGGCCTTGAGGTCCACCCCGGCGCAGAAGGCGCGGCCCGTGCCGGTCAGGATGGCCACCCGAACCTTCCGATCGTCCCGCAGGGTGTGGACCGCCTCGGTCAGGTCGGCCAGAAAGGTCATGTCCTCGGCGTTGAGGACCTCGGGCCGGTTCAGCGTGATGCGCGCGATAGGGCCCTCTCTGCGATACAGCACCGTCCGCTCCGTGGCCATGCCTGTCCTCCCGTGTGGCGGCGTTGTGTGTGGGGCGCATTCAGGAAACCGGCGAGAGTCTACGGTACGGAACTCGGGTCTGTAAAGCCGATGGGACATTTCCCTTGACAAATCGGCGCTCTCTCCATATGTTTACGCGGTTCCGGAGGGCACATTCGTCCCCCACCACTCTGCATGAGGACTCGTGACTTCATGAAGACGTATCAACCCAAGGCGGGAGAGATCAACCGCGGCTGGGTCCTGGTGGACGCCCAGGGGCAGATCCTGGGGCGCCTGGCGTGCCGGGTGGCCATGCTCCTGCGCGGAAAAGGCAAGCCGGTCTTCGCCCCCCACCTGGATATCGGGGACTTCGTGGTCGTCATCAACGCCGAAAAGGTGGCGGTGACCGGCCGGAAGCTCCGCCAGAAGGAGTACTATCATCATTCCCAGTATCCCGGGGGCCTGAAGACCATCACGCTGGAGAAACTGCTCCGGCAGAAGCCGGAGCGCGTTCTGGAGAAGGCGGTGCGGGGGATGCTCCCCAAGAACAAGTTGGGCGACGCCCTCTTCGGGAAACTCAAGGTCTACGCCGGCCCCACGCATCCCCATGTGTCGCAGCGGCCGGTGCCTCTGGCGGCCGCGACGTAGCCCAAGGAGACGAGGCAGGCATGGAGACGACGGTGCGCGCCTACGGGACGGGACGCCGGAAGAATTCCGTGGCGCGGGTGTGGTTGCGGCCGGGCGAGGGCAAGATCCAGGTGAACGACCGTCCGGTGGATGAGTTCTTTCCGCGGCCCACATTGACGATGCTCCTGGCCCAACCCCTCAAGGTGGTCGGTGTGGAGGGGAAGTTCGACGTCCTGGCCACCGTGAGCGGCGGCGGGACCAGCGGCCAGGCAGGGGCGATTCGCCTGGGGATCGCACGGGCCCTGGTGCGGCTGGACGAGGCCATGCGGTCCGCGTTGAAGAAGGCGGGCCTGCTCACCCGGGATCCCCGAGTGAAGGAGCGAAAGAAGTACGGTCAGAAGGGCGCGCGGGCCCGGTTCCAGTTCTCCAAACGGTAACCGTTTCGCCGTGACGGACGGGGAAGGGCCTCCGGGTTCTTCCCTTTTTTTGTGCCTGCGGCCGGATGACCCCGGCCCCCCTGGTGAGACGGGCGGGGCAGGCGACAGCAGGACGGGAGTAGGCAGCATGGCCGGCACAGTCAAACACGAGAAGATCCGCCGCGTGGCCATCGCCGGGGCCAGCGGCTACACGGGGGTGGAGTTGCTCCGTCTTCTCCTTCAACATCCCCTGACCAAGGTCGTCGCCCTCACCGCCGAGGCCCACGCGAACCAGCCCATCGGCAAGGTCTTCCCCAGCCTGGCGGGGTTCCTGGATCTCACGTGCCTGCCGCTGGACACGGCCAAGCTGGCCGCGGAGGCGGAATTCGTGTTCCTCGGCCTGCCCCACAAGACCTCCATGGCGGTGGGGGCAGACCTGATCCAGCGGGGCACGCGGGTGCTGGACCTGTCCGCCGATTACCGCCTGAAAGACGCGGCGGCCTACCCGCGCTGGTATGGCGTGGAGCACGTCGCCCCGCACCTGCTGAAGGAGGCCGCCTACGGCCTGCCGGAACTGCACCGGGCCGAGATCGCTGCGGCCCGCCTGGTGGCCGTGCCGGGGTGCTATCCCACCGGCGCCGTGCTGGGCCTGGCCCCCCTCATCGCCGAGGGGCTGGTGGACCCGGATTCCGTGCTGATCGACGCCATCTCCGGCGTGTCGGGAGCGGGGCGGAAGGCCGAATTGCCGTATCATTACTCCGAGGCCAACGAGAACCTCAAGGCGTACGGGGTGGCCAGCCACCGGCACACCCCCGAGATCGAGCAAGAGCTGTCGCGCCTGGCCGGCCGCGAGGTCACGGTGTCCTTCACGCCGCACCTGGCCCCGCTCACCCGGGGGATCCTGACCACCATCACGGCGTCGCTGCAGAGCTGGCGGTCGGCCGCGGACCTCGTGCCGGTGTACCGGAGCTTCTACCGCGAGGCTCCGTTCGTCCGCGTCCTTCCAGAAGGGCAGCTTCCGGAGACGAAGCAGGTCCTGCACTCGAACCTCTGCGATGTCGGGCTGGTCTCCGACCCCAGGACGGGGCGGGTCATCGTGGTGACCGCCATCGACAACCTGGTCAAGGGGGCCTCCGGACAGGCCGTGCAATGTTTCAACCTGATGGCCGGCCTGGATGAGCGGGCCGGTCTCTGGATCCCGGGTCTCTTCCCGTAACTCAGCGGGCCGGAACCAAACAGGACACACCTTCAAGGTGAGGACACCGTGACAGCGACAGACGCATACCTCTTCGGGATTCCCGGCGGGCTCTCCGCGGTCAAGGGGGTCCGGTCGGCGGGCGTCTCCTGCGGCCTGAAGCGGAGCGGCGCCCCAGACCTGGCCCTGGTCGTGTCGGATACGCCCGCGACGGTGGCGGCGACCTTCACCACGAACCGGGTGCAGGCCGCGCCGGTCCAGATCTCGCGGCGGAAACTCCGGGGAGGCAAGTTCGCGGCCATCGTCCTCAACAGCGGGAACGCCAACTGTTGCTCGGGGCGGCAAGGGCTCGCGGATGCCGAGGCGACGGCCCAGGAAGTGGCCCGGGCGGTGAAGCGGCCGGCCGGCCAGGTCTTCGTGGCGTCCACCGGCGTCATCGGGAAGCCGCTGGACATGGCGGCCATCCGGGCGGGGATCACCCAGGCCGTGGCTCGGCTGGAGGCCGCCGGAGGGCAGGAGGCGGCCCAGGCGATCCTCACCACGGACACCACGGCCAAGGAAGCTGCGGTCACCTTTGCGGTGGGGAAGCGGCGGGTCACCATCGGGGGCATGGCCAAGGGATCGGGCATGATCGCCCCGCGAATGGCCACCATGCTGGCGGTCCTGGCCACGGACGCGGCAGTGGGAGCGGCCACCCTCCAACGGGCCCTGCGGGTGGCGGTGAACGGGAGCTTCAACTGCATCACCGTGGATGGGGACACCAGCACCAACGATATGGTGCTGTGCTTCGCCAACGGCGCCTCGGGCGCGCCCGCGCTTCGCGGGGGCACGACGGCCCTCCGGACGTTCCAGGCCGCGTTGGAGATGGTATGCCTCTGCCTGGCGAAGATGATCGCGCGTGACGGGGAGGGGGCGACCAAACTTGTGGAGGTCCGGATCACCGGCGCGCGCACGCCCAGAGAGGCCCGCCTGGCGGCCGAGGCGGTGGCCAATTCCCCCCTGGTCAAGACCACGTTCTTCGGGGAGGACATCAACTGGGGGCGGGTGATGGCCGCGTTGGGGAGGTCCGGTGCCCGCTTCGATCCCGGGGCAGTCGATCTGGCGGTGGATGACCTGCCAGTGGTGGAGGGCGGTGTCGGCCTCGGGCCTAGCAGCGAGGCGGCTGTGAACCACCGGCTGCGGCAGCCGGAATACGCCCTCGTGGCGCATCTGCACGCGGGTCGCGCGTCGGCGCGGATGTGGGCCACCGACCTCTCCGAAGCCTACGTGCGGATCAACGCAGGATACCGGACGTAACGGCACAATGCGTTCGGGGCACCCACGCCACAGCGGTGGGTATCCACCGCGGTGCCGTGGGTCCCGACGGTTCGGGTGTTCGGGCGTTCAAGAACCACCGGACCACCGAACCCTCGAACGCCCGAACGCCCTTGGATAGACCTTGCTGGTCCCGGATCGGTGTGATATAAGCGGCGCAGGTCCGCCATGTGCGCGGACCGAATTCACACGCGCGCGGATTTCCTCGGAGGTGTCCCACTCTGAAGCGGGATTCCGGGGGGACGTGAGGCGCGCGGCGGATCAACCTGGACAGGAGGGAACCGTCTCATGTCTGTGACAATCAAGGAACTCTTGGAGGCCGGCGTGCATTTCGGGCACCAGACCAAGCGCTGGAACCCGAAGATGAAGAGGTACCTCTTCGGGGAGCGGAACGGGATATACATCATCGATCTCCAGAAATCCCTGAAGAAGTTCCAGGAGGCGCAGGCCTTCCTGCGGGACGTGGCCGCCCGCGGTGCGTCGGTGCTGTTCGTGGGGACGAAGAAACAGGCGGTGGACACGATCCAGGAAGAGGCGGCCCGCGCCGGCATCTACTTCGTCAACCGCCGCTGGCTGGGCGGGACCCTGACGAATTTCCAGACCATCACCAAGAGCATCTCGCGTCTGAAGCAGCTGGAGGACATGCAGGCCACGGGAAAGTTCGAGGCCTTCTCCAAGAAGGAGGTCCTCAAGCTGGGACGGGAGATGGAGAAGCTCAACAATGCCCTGATGGGGATCAAGGGCATGGAGCAGCTCCCCAGCGCGGTCTTCGTCATTGACCCCAAGAAAGAGCGGATCGCGGTCCAGGAGGCGCGGCGGCTGGGCATCCCGGTGGTGGCGATCGTGGACACGAACTGCGATCCGGACGAGATCGACTATCCGATTCCGGGCAATGACGATGCCATCCGTGCCATCCGGCTGATCACCTCGCGGCTGGCCGATGCCATCCTGGATGGGCGGGGAGTGGCCGCCAAGACAGGCGTGGCGGACATGGAAGAGATCATGGCGGCCGGCGGGGCGCCCGGCGCCGAGGCTGCCGCAGGCGGAGCGGCCGCGGGTGGAGACGCGACCTCCGGCGCGGCCGCGGCCGGGTCCGGTGCCACACCCGGAGCGCCCGTGGCGGACGCGACCTCCCCGGTCGGTTCCCCGGCGAGCGCGTCCCCGGCCCAGTAACCTCGGGTCTCCCTGGTCTCGACGGCCGGCAATCACGAAGGAGTGTTCATGACGATTTCGGCGACGATGGTGCGTGATCTCCGTGAGAAGACGGGGGCGGGGATCATGGAGTGCAAGGCCGCCCTGGCGGAGGCCAGCGGCGATCTGGAGAAGGCAATCGAGGTCCTGCGGAAGCGGGGCCTGAAGACCGCCGAGAAGAAGGCGGGCCGGACCGCCGCCGACGGAGTGGTGGCGGCCTGGATTGCTCCCGGCCGGGATGCCGGGGCCCTGGTGGAGGTGAACTGCGAGACCGATTTCGTGGCCCGCACGGATCGCTTTGCCGGACTGACCCGCTCCCTCGTGGCCCTGGTGGGACAGGATCCCGCCGCCGCATCGGACGTCGCCGTGCTGCTCACGCGATCTCTCAACGGCAAGCCGGTGGCGGAGATGGTCAAGGAAACCATCGGCTCTCTGGGAGAGAACATCGTCGTCCGGCGAGCGGCGCGGTTGGCGATCCCCCCGGGCGCCCAGGGCGTGGTGGTGAGCTACCTTCACGCCGGCGGAAAGATCGGCGTGCTGGTGGAGGTGCGGTGCGCGTCGGACGGCGTGGCCCAGGGAGAGGCCCTGGGGCGGCTGGCCAAGGAGCTGGCCCTCCAGATCTGCTCGGCGGAGCCCGCCTACGTGACGCGCGACCAGGTCCCGGCGAAGCTCCTGGAGAAGGAACGGGAGATCCTGCGGGCCCAGCCCGATGTGCAGGGCAAGCCGGCCGCCATCCTGGACAAGATCATCCAAGGGCGGCTGGAGAAGTTCTTCATGGAGCGCTGCCTGGTGGACCAGCTCTTCATCCGGGACCCCGAGGGGAAGCAGAAGATCCGGGACGTCCTGAAGGCCGCCGAGAAGTCCCTGGGGGAGCCGGTGACGGTGGCGGGATTCGCCCGGTTCCGCCTGGGCGAGGGAATCGAGCGGCGACCGGGGGACTAACACGGCAACCGGGCACTTAGCCCGCATAATTCACGAACGGACCTGTGAATTCTCCGGATCCAATGACCAATGACCAATTTCCAATGACCAATGATGGTGGGCGCGCACAGCGCGCCGTCAAGGAGCATCACGGAGATACCATTCACGCTTGGTCATTCGTCATTGGGATTTGGTCATTCCCGCGATTATTCGCGAACATGTTCGCGAATAATCCGGGTTAGGCACTCAGGCAACCTGAGGTTCCTGATTGCCGGACTGCCGGAGTGCCCGACTGCCAGAGAGACACATGCCGGAGCTCAAGTACCGACGGATCCTCCTGAAGATCAGCGGCGAGGCGCTCGCCGGCCGGCAGGAATTCGGCATCAGCGCCGACGTGGTCCGTTTCATCGCGGAGGAGGTCCGGGACATCCACCAGCTCGGCGTCCAGGTCGGCATGGTGATCGGCGGCGGCAACATCTTCCGCGGGGTGGAGGCCAGCGCCCAGGGGATGGATCGCTCGTCGGCCGACTACATGGGCATGCTGGCCACGGTGATCAACGGGCTGGCCCTGCAGGACGCCCTGGAGAAGGTGGGGGTGGACACCCGGGTCCAGACCGCCATCGAGATGCGCGAGATCGCCGAGCCCTTCATCCGCCGCCGGGCGCTGCGCCACCTGCAGAAGGGGCGGGTGGTGATCTTCGTGGGCGGCACCGGCAACCCCTACTTCACGACGGACACGGCGGCCGCGCTGCGGGCCATGGAGATCACCGCCGACGTCGTCTTCAAGGCCACGAAGGTGGACGGGGTCTACAGCGCCGATCCGAAGATCGACCCGACCGCCCAGAAGTTCGACGAGCTGAGCTACCTCGAGGTCCTGAGCCGGCGCCTGAAGGTGATGGATTCCACCGCCATCTCGCTGTGCATGGACAACGGGTTTCCCATCGTGGTCTTCAATCTGCAGGAGAAGGGGCGCCTGCGCCAGTTGGTGTGCGGGGAGCGGGTGGGCACCCTGGTCCGGGGAGGCTGACGTCCCATGCAGGAGATCATCCGCAAGGCCGAGCAGGACATGAAGCGGGCCACCGAGGCGACGCTCAAGGACTTCAACAGTGTCCGGACGGGTCGGGCCTCTCTGACCTTGCTGGACGGGATCCAGGTGGATTACCACGGGACGCTTACCCCCTTGAACCGCGTGGCCAGCCTGGCCATCCCGGAGCGGCGCCTGATCACCATCCAGCCCTGGGAACCCTCGCTGGTCCCCGCCATCGAGAAGGCCATCCTGAAATCCGACCTGGGGATCACCCCGTCCAACGACGGCAAGATCATCCGTTTGGCGATCCCCACCCTCACCGAGGAGCGCCGCAAAGAGCTGGTGAAGGTCGTCAGGAAGATGGCGGAGGAGGGCCGGGTGATCATTCGCAACCTCCGCCGGGATGCCAACGAGGCCCTGAAGAAGCTGGAGAAGAACAAGCAGGCCCCCGAGGACGCCGTGCGCAAGGGCATGGACCAGGTCCAGGAATTGACGAATCGCATGATCAAGAACCTGGACGAGCTCCTGGAAAAGAAGGAAAAGGAGATCATGGAGTTTTGAGTCCGGCCGGCCCGCCCGGTGCGGGATGGCGGACATCGAGGTCATGCATCGCCAACGGATCCTCAGCGCGCTCCTGCTCGTTCCCCCGTTCCTCCTCCTCGTCCATTTCGGTTCGCCACTCCACTTCGCGCTGCTGGTCAGCCTGGTCATCGCCCTGGCGGCCTGGGAGTTCTCCCGGCTCTGCCCGGCGGGGACAGATCCCGGGCTCTCGCTTCTCACCGTGCTCGGAGGTCTCGCATGGCACGCGGCCCTGGCGCTCCACGGGGGCGTGGCGGGCGTTGCGGCCGCGGTGGTGGGAGCGGCGCTCTTGCGGGCCACGCTTCTGCGGGCCGAGTTTCGGGTCGGCCTGCTGCAGGCGGCCTGGATCGTCCTGGGTACGCTGTACGTGGGGGGTCTCCTGAGCTTCGCCAGCCTCCTGCGGGCCTTGCCCGAGGGACGACAGGTCATCTACTACCTGGCCTTCACGACGTGGGCGGGGGACATCGGGGCGTTCTATGTGGGGAGCCGGTACGGCCGCCGGCCGCTGGCGGCCCGAATCAGTCCCAAGAAGACGGTCGAGGGCGCCCTGGGCGGGATGATCGCCACGATGCTGGTGGCGATCGGCGGGAGCGTCTGGATCTGGCCGCGGTTCCTGTGGGCTCCCGCGGCCCTGGTCGGCCTCCTGCTCGCCAGCGTCGGAATCCTGGGGGACCTGTGCGAGTCGGCGGTGAAGCGGGCCGCCGACGCCAAGGATAGCGGAGCCCTCATTCCGGGCCATGGCGGCGTCCTGGACCGGCTGGACAGTCTGATGTTCGCGGGTCCCGTGCTGTACGCGCTGGTACGGATCGGGTGGGTGTGATCCCCGGGGGGCTCCCGGCCGCACGGGATCTCCCGCGCGGGTTGCGCGCGGGGCTGGCGGTAGGCAGCGGCCTGCTCTCTGCGGCGGCCTTCCCGCCCTGGGACCTCGGGCCGCTGGCCTTCCTGGCACTGGTGCCGCTCTTCCTGGCGCTGGAGGGGACCGGCCCGGGGCAGGCGGCCTGGCTGGGATACGCGGGCGGTCTGAGCTTCTATCTTGCGACGATCTGGTGGGTCATCAACACGATGACCACCTACGGCCGGATGCCGCTCGTCTTGAGCCTGGTGGTCCTCCTGCTTCTGTGTGGGGTCCTGGCGGGATACACGGCGGCCTTCGCGTGGCTTCTGGCGGCGGGGCAGCGCTGGCTGCGGCTCCCGCGGGAGGTCCTGCCACTGGTCGCTGCGGGGCTCTGGACGGCCCTGGAGTATCTGCGATCCTATCTCCTGTCGGGGTTCCCGTGGGCACTCCTCGGCACCAGCCAGTACCGGCAGCCGACGATCCGCCTGCTGGCATCGGCCGTGGGCGTGTACGGGATCTCCGCCCTGCTCATCCTGGTGAATGCCGCGCTGGCTGGCCTCCTGGCCTGGACCCTGCGCCCGCGGGATGAGGCGGGCCGGTGGCGGGAGGTGCTGGTGCCCCTGGGACTCGCGGCCGTTTCGCTCCTGGCCTCCGTCGGGTATGGGCGGCTCGTCTGGCAGGATCCCACGGGGGGGCCCCCGATCCGCGTGGCGTTGCTCCAGGGGAACATCGACCAGTCCCTGAAGTGGGACCGGGGCTATCAGGCGGCGACCCTGGACATCTACGAACGACTGGCGCGGGGCGCGGCGGCCGAGAAGCCGGCACTGATCGTCTGGCCGGAGACGGCCGTCCCGTTCTTCCTGCGACGGGATGCCGAGCTTTCCCCGCGCCTGCGCCGCCTGGCCGCGGAGGCCGGTATCCCCATGCTGGTCGGCAGTCCCGACCTGGGAGACGACGGATTCCTGTACAATGCAGTCTTTCTGCTGGGGAGCGACGGGCAGATCCGGGGGCGCTACGACAAGCGCCACCTGGTGCCCTTCGGGGAATATGTTCCCTTGAAGGGGATCTTCTTCTTTCTGGACAAGCTCGTCGTGGGGATCGGCGATTTCGGACGGGGACGGTCGGCCACGGTCTTTTCCCTGGACGGGGCGCGCTTCAGCGTGATGATCTGCTACGAGGTCATCTTCCCGGGCGAGGTGCGGCAGTTCGTGCGCGAGGGGGCGCAGGTCCTGGTGAACATCACCAACGACGCGTGGTTCGGCCGGAGCGGGGCACCCTATCAGCACCTGGCCATGGCGGCCATGCGGGCGGTGGAGAACGGGACCTACCTCGTCCGCGCGGCCAACACCGGCGTCACCGCGCTGATCACGCCGACGGGAGCGATCCTGGCGGAGACCGGGATCTTCACCGAGGCGGCGCTGGTGGGGAGCGTGCGCGCCCGGCAGGCCGAGACCCCGTACACCCGGTACGGGGACGTGCTGGCCTGGGTGTGCCTGGCATTCCTGGGCGCCTACGTGCTTGCGCTTCTGCGATCGCGCCGGAAATGACGACGTCACACAGGGACCAAGGGACAAAGAGCGTTCGGCTGTTCGAGCGTTCGGGCGTTCGATTGTTCCGGTTCGGAGAGAACGACCGAACCACCGAACTCCCGAACCACCGAACGCGCTGCACTCGGTGACTCTGTCACTAGGTCCCCGCATTTGAGGGAGGAAGACATGATTCCCGACCTGCAACGCAGCATCGACGAGCTGCAGCGAAAGCTGGACCAGCTCCGGGTGTATCTTTGACCTCCCCGGGAAGGCGACACGGCTCACCGCCCTGGAGGCGGCCGCGGCCGCGCCGGAGTTCTGGGGAGATCCGGAGAAGGCCCAGAAGGCCCTGAAGGAGCAGAGCGATCTCCGCCAGACGCTCACGCAGCACGCGAGCCTGGTGAAAGAGCTGGAGGATTCCCGGCTGCTCCTGGAACTCGCCGCGGATCAGGAGGACGTCGAGACCCTGCACGAGGTGTCCAGTGGTCTCACGGAGCTGACGCGGCAGGTCCGCGCCCTGGAGCTCACGACGGTTCTCTCGGGCGAGTATGACAAGGGCAATGCCATCCTGAGCATCAACGCGGGGGCCGGCGGCACGGAATCCCAGGACTGGGCGCAGATGCTCCTGCGCATGTACCTCCGCTGGTGCGAGACGAAGGGGTTCCGCACCGAGGTGATCGACCTCTTGGAGGCGGAGGAGGCGGGGATCAAGAACGCCACCGTGACGGTGGCGGGGCCCTAC
This sequence comes from Candidatus Methylomirabilota bacterium, assembly GCA_016180655.1. GTDB lineage: Bacteria > Methylomirabilota > Methylomirabilia > Methylomirabilales > 2-02-FULL-66-22 > 2-02-FULL-66-22. The sequence goes on from JACPAT010000027.1 coordinate 16,803, forward strand.
GCCTACGGGTACCTCCGGGCCGAGATCGGCGTCCACCGGCTGGTCCGCATCTCGCCCTTCGACGCCAGCAAGCGCCGGCACACCTCCTTCGCCTCGCTCTTCGTGTATCCGGAGATCTCCGATGACCTCGAGGTCAAGATCGAGGAGAAGGACCTGCGCATCGACACCTTCCGCGCCGGGGGGCACGGGGGACAGCACATCAACGTCACCGACTCGGCCGTCCGCATCACCCACCTGCCCACCGGGATCGTGGCCTCCTGCCAGAACGAGCGCTCGCAGCACAAGAACAAGGCCATGGCCATGAAGGTCTTGCGGGCCCGGCTGTACGACCACTACAAGCGGCAGCAGGATGAGGAGATGGCCAAGCTGGAGGGGGAGAAGGCGCCCATCGCCTGGGGCAGCCAGATCCGCTCGTACGTCCTGGCGCCCTACCAGTTGGTCAAGGACCATCGCACGGGCGAGGAGACGGGCAACGTCACCGCGGTGCTGGACGGTGACCTGGATCGCTTCATCGAGTCGTTCCTCTTCACGCCGCCCGACGCGAAGGCGTGAAGGCCGACAGCGACAGGGACAGGGACAGGGCAACAGAGGGGAGCGGGAGGGGGAAGTCCCAGGCGTGGTGAGACCAGCCTGACGGATGAGGAGGTGCAGCATGCCGGACGAGGATGTTCGAGCGGAACTGGAGCGGCTGCGCGCCGAAAACGAAGCGCTCAAGGCCAAGGTGACTCGACCAACGTCCATCAAGGTCAGTGAGAAGGGCGCCGTCTCGGTGTACGGCCTGGGGCGTTTCCCCGTGACACTCTACAAGGAGCAATGGCTCAAGCTCCTGGCCATGGCGGAGGACATCAAGAAGTTCATCGCCGAGAACGAATCCCGGTTGAAGGTCAAGGGGTGACACCCCCGGGCCACAGGCCCGGAAGGTGCGTTCGGTCGTTCGGTGGTTCGGCTCGGCGATTCCACCCGAACATCCGGAGGCTCTTCCTTGACTCCCCCCGGAGCGACCCCTATAATCGCGGCACTTTCCGCAGAGTTCCGCCCCATCATCTGGAGGACGTGTGGACGAGGCGAATGCCTTCATCCGCGAGCGCCTGAAGAAGCTGGAGGAGCTCAGTCGCGACGGCATTGATCCCTACCCCAGTACCTTTCCCATCACCCACCTGGCAGGCGACCTGACGGGCCGCTACGCCACCGCCGATGAGGCCGCGCTGGCGGCGGCCGGACCCGTGACCTTGGGCGGGCGGGTCCTGTCGCTGCGGGGGCACGGCAAGGCCTCCTTCGCCCACCTCAAGGACCAGACCGGCAAGATCCAGATCTACGTGCGCCAGGACGTGGTGGGCGAATCGGCCTACCACCTGTTCCGCCGCGTTGACGTCGGCGACTTCCTGGGGGTGCAAGGACGACTCTTCCGGACCAAGACGGGCGAGCTGACGATCCAGGTCGAGCATCTCACCCTCCTGGCCAAATCGCTCCGCCCCCTGCCCGACAAGTGGCACGGCCTCAGCGACGTGGAGGTCCGCTACCGCCAGCGCTACGTGGACCTGATCGCCAATCCGACGGTGGCGGAGCTGTTCCGGCGGCGGGCGCACGTCATCGCCGAGATCCGCCGCTTCTTCGATGCCCGCGGCTTTCTCGAGGTCGAGACGCCCATGATGCACCCCATCCCGGGGGGCGCCGCGGCCCGGCCCTTTGTCACCCACCACAACGCCCTGGACCTCAGTCTCTACCTGCGCATCGCGCCGGAACTCCATCTCAAGCGGTGCGTGGTGGGCGGGCTGGAGCGGGTCTACGAGATCAACCGGAACTTCCGGAACGAGGGGCTGTCCACCCAGCACAACCCCGAGTTCACCATGCTGGAGTTCTACCAGGCCTACGCCGACTATCAGGACCTCATGGCCCTGACGGAGGAGCTGCTGCCCCAGGTCGTCCGGACCGTCTGCGGCAGCGATACCATCACCTATCAGGGGCGCCAGATCTCCTTCGCGCCCCCGTGGCCGCGCCTGTCCCTGGAAGAGGCCCTGGTGAAGCTGGGAGGCCTCCGCCCCCAGGAGGTCCGGACCGAGGCGGGCCTGCGGACCGCCGCGGAGGCGAGCGGTGTTGCCGTCAAGCCGACCTGGGGGTGGGGCAAGCTCTTGGTCGAGCTCTTCGAGGCCCGGGTGGAGGAGCAGCTCGTCCAGCCCACCTTCGTCACCGACTTCCCCGCGGAGCTGTCGCCGCTGGCCAAGGCCCGGACGGACGATCCCCGCTACGCGCAGCGCTTCGAGCTGTACGTGGCCGGCCTGGAGGTCGCCAACGCCTACACCGAGTTGAACGACCCCCGGGAGCAGCGGCGCCGGCTGGAGGCCCAGGCCAAGGCGCGGGCCGCCGGCGATGAGGAAGCCCACTGCATGGACGAGGACTTCCTGCGGGCGCTGGAATACGGGCTGCCGCCCACGGCCGGCGAGGGGATCGGGATCGACCGCCTGGTCATGCTGCTCACCGATTCCCCTTCGATCCGCGACGTGATCCTGTTCCCGTTGCTCAGGCCGGAAGTCCGGGGTCCCGAGACTACGGACAATGACCAATGACCAATGACCAATTCCCAATGCCAGTACACCCCGGCCCGTGGAGTATCTTCCCTGTCGGTCATTGGTCATTGGGATTTGGTCATTGCCCCCGGCTTTTCGCGAACGGGTTCGCGAAGAGCGGGGATAGGGGGTAGCGGTCGGATGGCTTGGTCTCTTCCCTACGAGGTGTTCATCAGTCTGCGCTACCTCAAGGCCAAGCGGCGGCAACGCTCCCTCTCCGTCATCACCTTCATCTCCATCGCCGGCGTGGCCGTGGGAGTCATGGCCCTCATCGTGGTGATGGCGGTGATGAGCGGGTTCGAATTCGACCTCCGCAACAAGATCCTGGGGACCAACGCCCACATCTGGGTCCTGCGCTACGGCGAGCGAGGGATCCAGGACCCGGCCGCCGCCCTGGCGGCCGTGCGGGAGGTGCGGGGCGTCAGGGCGGCCTCGCCCTTCACCTATAACGAGGTGCTGCTGACGGCCGCGGGGCGAACCGCGGGCACGGTCCTGCGGGGGATCGACCTGGCCTCGGCCGTGGAGGCGACCGACTTCCGCAAGACGCTCAAGAGCGCGAGCGCGGGGCTGACCGCCGCCATGGCCGGCCCCCGCCCCGTCTTCCCCCCGGACGGGATCGTCCTCGGATCGTACCTGGCCAGCAACCTGGGCGTCAGCGTGGGCAGCCCGGTGGACGTGCTCTTGCCCCTGGGGGGGGACCTCTCCCCCCTGGGGGTGATGCCCCGCCTGCGCCGGTTCAGCGTGGTGGGGATCTTCCAGGTCGGGTTCGCCGAGTTTGATTCGAAGCTGGCCATGATCGCGATTCCCACCGCCCAGCAGCTCTTCCGCATGGGGCCCGCCGTCTCGGGCATCGAGGTCCGGGTCACGGACATCTACCGGGCGGCCGAGGTCGCCGAGGCCATCCGCGCCCGCCTCACGTTCCCGTACTTCACACGGACCTGGATGGAGTTGAACCGGAACTTCTTCTCGGCGCTGCGGGTGGAGCGGATCGTGATGTTCGTCATCCTCACCATGATCGTGCTGGTGGCGGCCTTCGGGATCATCAGCACGCTGATCATGCTGGTCATGCAGAAGCGGAAGGAGATCGCCGTCCTGAAGTCCATGGGCGCCACCGGGGCGAGCCTCATGGCCGTCTTCATCGTGCAGGGGATGATCATCGGGGCGGCCGGGACGATCCTGGGGCTCCTGGCGGGCCTCGGCCTCGCCCGGAACCTGGATCCCATCGTGGCGGCCGTGGAGTGGGTCTTCGGGTTCAAGGCCTTCCCGCAGGACGTCTACCTGCTGGACAAGCTGCCGGCCCGCATCCTGTGGCCGGACCTCGTGGCCATCACGGTCACGGCCTTTCTCATCAGCTTCCTGGCGACGATCATCCCCTCGCGGCAGGCGGCGCGGGTGGACCCGGTCGTCGCCATCCGGTACGAATGAACCCACTGCGGATTGAAAAATCCGAAATCCGAAATCCCAAATCCGAAATTGCGCCATGAGCGTAGAGATCCTCGTCCAGGGTGTCACCAAGAGCTTCCCCCGGGACGGCGAGCGGGTGGAGGTGCTGAAGGGAATCAGCCTACGCATCGCCTCCGGGGAGCTGGTGGCGATCGCGGGACCCTCGGGGGTCGGCAAGAGCACCCTGCTGCACCTCCTGGGGGCGCTGGAACGGCCGACCGGCGGCGAGATCCGGTACGGCGAGACGGCGCTGTCCAGTCTGAGCGATTCGGCTCTGGCGGAGTTCCGGAACCGGCAGGTGGGCTTCGTCTTCCAGTTCCATCACCTGCTGCCCGAATTCACCGCCCTGGAGAACGTCATGCTTCCCCTGCTCATTCGGCGCTGCCCGGCGGCCCGGGCCAGGGAGCGGGCGCGGGGTCTTTTGGGACAGGTCGGGTTGGGGGAACGGCTGCGGCACCGGCCGGGGGAACTCTCCGGGGGTGAGCAGCAGCGGGTGGCCATGGCGCGGGCGCTCGTCGGCGAGCCGGCCGTGCTGCTGGCGGACGAACCGACGGGGAACCTGGACAGCAAGACCGGGGCGGAGATCTTCGAGCTCCTCCGCCAGCTCAATCGCGAGCGCCGCCTCACCAGCGTCATCGTCACCCACAACGAGGGCCTGGCCGCCCGGACGGATCGCGTCCTGCGCATGCTGGATGGCCGGATGGTGGAGTAGCCCCGAGGCCCGGGGCGAGCCCGACCGCCGGTGGTGCGAAATTTGCCCCTTCCCGCCCCGGGGCTTGTCGGGTATAATGCCCTGGCTGTCGCCGCCGCCACGTCTCGGGCTGTGCCTCGACGGGAGCGGTCGAAAGAGGAGGTCACGAGGAGCCGATTATGTTTGAACGATTCACCGAACGCGCCCGCAAGGTGATCATCCTGGCCCGCGAGGAGGCCATACGACTTGGGCATAATTTCGTCGGGACGGAGCACCTCCTCCTCGGCCTGATCCGCGAGGGGGACGGCCTAGCCGTCGCTATCCTGAAGAAGCTCAACGTGAATGTCTCGGCCCTCAAGGCCGAGATCGAGAAGATCGTCGCCGTCGGCACCGAGTTCTCGCCGGCCGGGGAGATCCCGTTCACCCCGCAGGCCAAGAAGGTGCTGGAGTACGCCATCTCCGAGGCCCGCTCCCTGGGCCACAACTACATCGGCACGGAGCACCTGCTGCTCGGCCTGATCCGCGAGGGGGAGGGCATCGCCTCCCTGGTCCTCCGCGATTTCGGGGTGAGCGTGGCGGCCGCCAAGGCCCAGGCGCAGGAACTCCTGGGCGAGCAGGCGTCCAAGCAGACGTCCAGCACCCGGACCCCCGCCCTGGATGAGTTCGGCGTGGACCTCACCGCGCTGGCCCGCCAGGACAAGCTGGACCCGGTCATCGGCCGCGAGGCGGAGATCGAGCGGGTGATCCAGGTCCTGAGCCGCCGGAAGAAGAACAACCCGGTGCTGATCGGCGAGGCGGGCGTGGGCAAGACCGCCATCGTGGAAGGGCTGGCCCTCCAGATTGTCAGCAGCACCGTGCCCGAGATCCTCCTGCGCAAGCGGGTGGTGCAGCTGGACCTGGCCGGCATGGTGGCCGGCACCAAGTATCGCGGCCAGTTCGAGGAGCGGCTCAAGGCCGTGGTGAAGGAGATCCAGCAGGCCAACAACATCATTATGTTCATTGACGAGCTGCATACCCTGGTGGGGGCGGGGGCGGCCGAGGGGGCCATTGACGCCAGCAACATGCTGAAGCCGGCGCTGGCCCGCGGCGAGCTGCAGTGCATCGGGGCCACCACCATGGACGAATACCGGAAGTACATCGAGAAGGACCGGGCGCTGGAGCGGCGGTTCCAGGCCATCCACGTGGGGCCGCCCAGCGTGGAGGAGACGATCCGGATCCTGCGGGAGATCAAGGATCGCTACGAGACCCACCACCAGGCCATCATCACCGACGAGGCGGTGGTCGCGGCCGCGCGCCTGAGCCAGCGATACATCGCCGACCGCTTCCTGCCCGACAAGGCCATCGACGTGATCGACGAGGCCGGGGCCCGGGCACGGCTGAAGGGCATGGTCCTGCCTCCCGAGCTGCGGGAGATGGAGAACGAGGTCGAGCGCCTCCGCTCCCAGAAGGAGGACGCCATCCGGACCCAGGCGTTCGAGGTGGCCGCCCGCCTCCGCGACGCGGAGCGGAAGCTGCGGACCGACCTGGAGGAGCGCAAGGGCAACTGGAAGGACCAGCGGGCCAAGGCCAGGACGGTCGTCAGCGAGGACGACATCGCCTACGTGGTGGCCAAGTGGACCGGGATCCCCCTCCAGCAGCTCGAGGAGGCGGAGTCGGCCAAGCTGCTGCGCATCGAGGGAGAGCTGGCCAGGCGTGTGGTGGGACAGGAGGAGGCCATCAAGGCCGTGGCCCGCGCCATCCGCCGGTCCCGGGCCGGGGTGAAGAATCCCAACCGGCCCGTGGGCTCGTTCATCTTCCTGGGACCCACGGGCGTGGGCAAGACGGAGCTGGCCCGGGCATTGGCGGAGTTCCTGTTCGGGACCGAGGACGCCCTGGTCCGGGTGGACATGTCGGAGTACATGGAGCGCTTCTCCACGTCCCGGCTGATCGGGGCCCCGCCCGGCTACATCGGCTACGACGACTCCGGTCAGCTCACCGAGAAGGTGCGCCGGCGCCCCTTCTCGCTGGTCCTGCTGGATGAGATCGAGAAGGCGCACCCGGAGGTCTTCAACCTGTTGCTCCAGATCCTGGAGGACGGGCGCCTGACCGACAACTACGGGCGGGTGGTGGACTTCCGGAATACCATCCTCATCATGACCTCCAACCTCGGCACCCGGCAATTCACGCTGCACACCAACCTGGGGTTCTCCAAGGGCGGGGACGAGGCCCACTCGTACGACAAGATGAAGGAGACGGTCACCAACGAGCTGAAGCGGGCCTTCAACCCGGAGATGCTGAACCGCATTGACGAGGTGATCGTCTTCCACTCGCTCACCAAGGACCACATGCGGCAGATCGTGGACCTGATGCTGCACCGACTGGAGCTACAGCTCAAGGAGAAGCGGATGAGCCTGCAGGTCGAGGGGGAGGCGAAGGAGTTCCTCATCGAGCAAGGCTTCGACCCCAATTACGGCGCGCGTCCGCTCCGCCGGGCCATCCAGCGCTACGTGGAAGACGCCCTGGCCGAAGAGGTGCTCAAGGGCCGGTTCGGCGAGGGCGGAACCATCCGGATCCGAAAAGGCGAGGGCGCGACGCTGCACTTCGAGGTGGCCGAGCCGGTCGAGGCGCCCTCGTAACCCCCCCCGCCGGACGCGATCATCCGCACCCATTGCCCCTCCGGGGGCAAGGCGTGCCCGCGGCTTCGGATCCTCGGAAGCCGTTTCTGCCTTCTGGATGACCGGCGTGGGGGGTGCCGCGGGAAACGGATCCCTCTCTCCCGCGCGACCCCCGCCTGACCGCCGGTCCCCGATTTTCTGCTTGGCTTTCGGGAAGGATGGTGATAAGGTCCGCGGGCATTTGCCAGCGGATGCAGGAATCCGGTGTAGGTTGCTCGTTCGCTAGAGCGAGAGCCCGTGACGTCGCTGCTACGCGTTCGACTGCCCGTCGTTCTCTGCAGTTGTCTCCTGTTCCTCGCCCCACCCCGGGGGGCCGGGGGGCAGGACCAGCCCCTCGTCACCCAGATTGACGTGGTCGGGGCTCGCAAGGTCGAAGAGGCCACCGTCCGCTTCAAGCTCAAGAGTCGCGTCGGGGATCCCTATTCGCCCGAGGTAGTGCGCGAGGACATCAAGGCCCTCTACGGGTTGGGCTACTTCGAGGATATCGTGGTCCAGGCGGACATCTTCGAGGGGGGCCTCAAGCTGACCTTCGTGCTCCAGGAGAAGCCCAGCATCCAGAGCATCCGCATCGTGGGGAACCGGAAGCTGGCGGCGGACAAGATCAAGGCCAAGATTGACCTGGTGGAAGGCGCCATCATCCCCCCCGGCGCCCTGCCCAAGAACGCCGAGAAGATCCGCCTGTTTTACGAGGAGGAGGGGTATTATCAGGCCCAAGTGGAAGGGCGCGAGGATCGGATCTCCCCCCAGGAGGTGGCCGTCACCTTCAACCTCGTGGAGGGGGACAAGTTCGATGTGGGTGAGATCCGGATCGTCGGTAACCGGTATCTGAAGGAGAAGGACATCAAGGGCCGGCTCCAGACCTCGGAGCTGTACCTGTTCTTCTTCGGGGGCACGCTGAAGCGGGAGGAATTGCGCCGCGACCTGGATCGTATCCGGGCCTACTACCTGGACAACGGGTTCCTTGACATCGCGGTAGAGGAGCCGGAGATCCAGCTCGACGCGCGCCGGAAGAGGCTCCGAATCCTCATCCGGGTCGAGGAAGGTTCCCAATACCGGATCGGCGATCTCAGCATCAAGGGCAACAACCTGCTCCCGGAGGCCGAGGTCCGGAGCCTCATCAAGAGCCGGGCGGGAGGCATCTTCAGCCGGGAGGCGATGCAGGGCGACGTGGTGGCCATCACCGACCGCTACGCGGAGCGGGGGTACCTGTTCGCCGACGTGGCGCCCGTCACTGATGTCAAACGGGCCGAGAGCACGGTGAATGTCGCCCTGGAGATCACCGAGGGCCGCCAGGCCTTCCTCAACCGGATCGAGATCACGGGGAATGTCCGGACCCGGGACAAGGTCATCCGCAGGGAGCTTCGCCTGGTGGAGGGGGATGTCTTCAACAGCACCCTGCAGCAACGCAGCCGGCGCAACCTCGAGAACCTCGGATTCTTCGAGGAGGTGAAGCTGGACACCAAGCGGGCGGCGGCCGGGGACCGGGTGGATCTGACGGTGGACGTGAAGGAAAAACCGACCGGTGCCTTCACCATCGGTGGCGGGTACAGCTCCGTGGACGGCCCCATCGCCGTGGCCAGTATCTCCCAAAATAACCTCTTCGGCCTGGGGAAGCGGGCCGCCCTGACGGGGCAGATCGGGCAGCGGGCCAACCGGTACAACGCCCTCTACAGCGACCCCCACTTCCTGGATAGCGACTTCCTGATGGAGGTCCGGGGCTTCGAAAACCAGACGCGGTTCCGGACCAACCAGGGCTTCAACCAGAGCAGCCGGGGGCTATCGCTGACCGTCGGCCACCTGCTGGTGGAGGAGGTCTTTGGCGCGGCGACCTACACCTACCAGCGAGTGCACATCAAGGACGTGGAGGACTCGGCCCCGTCCCTGGTAAAGCGGCAGGCGGCGGAGTCGGGGGGCGTCTCCAACACCAGCTCCCTGGCCTTTGCCCTGACCCGGGACACGCGCGACTCCTTCAGCGAGCCGACCCGGGGCCTGCGGGCCCGGGCCGCGTTCGAGTACGCCGGGGGTTTCCTGGACGCGGACAACAACTTCACCAAGTACAGCCTGGAGCTGTCCCAGTACTGGCCGCTCTGGTGGAAGTTCGTGGGGCATGTCCGGGGCAACGTCGCCTACGGCGAATCCTTCGGCGATACGCCGACCCTGCCGGTGCAGGAGCGCTTCTTCCTGGGCGGCGTGGGCAGCATCCGCGGCTTCCGGAACTTTACCATCAGTCCCCGGGAGACGGAGGGCGGGGACGGGATCACAGGCGGCAACAAGGCCTTCTTCATCAACAACGAGGTCCTGTTCCCGCTCTACGAGGCCTTGAAGATGCGGGGGCTGGTCTTCGTGGATTTGGGCAATGTGTTCGACGAACGGGGCAACTTTGAATGGTCGGTCAAGCGGTCGGCCGGGCTCGGCATCCGGTTCACCTCTCCCATCGGGGCCATCCGGCTGGAATACGGCTTCAACCTGGCTCCCGAGAAGGGGGAGCGAGCCCAGGTGCTCCACTTCAGTGCCGGCACGGCCTTCTAACAGCGTTACCTGGTGTCACCCGGCCAGGGCGCGTCGAATCCCCGGCCCCCGTCCGCAGCATCAGGTGAAGGGCCGGGTCCGGGGCTGAGGATCCGGGAGAGAATGGGAGGCAGGGAACGTGAATGTCGGGTTCCAGAGAGGCCGGGGGATGCTGCTGGCCGCGGCGGCTGGGCTGCTCCTCCTCGGGTGGACAGCGCCGGGATGGACTGCGCAGGGCGTCCGCATCGGCGTCGTGGATGTGCAACAGGTCCTGAATCAATCTCAGCGGGGTAAGACCATCAAGCAAAAGCTGGACCAGGAGATGGCATTACGCCAGAAGGATTTGGATGCTCGGCAGCAAGAGGTGATGAAGCTGCAGGCCGAACTGGAGAAGCAGGCCCCGGTGCTGAGCGAGCAGGCCAAGCGGGAGAAATCCGAGTCGATCCAGCGCAAGGTCCGGGACGTCCGCCGCATGGCGGAAGATGCCAACCGGGATCTCGACAAGCGCGTTCGCGAGGCGGAAATGGACGTCACCCGGGAGATCTTCACCGTGATCCAGGAGTACGGCAAGGATCAGGGGTACACTCTCATCCTGACGCTCGAGCCCAGAACCGTGGCTTACTCTGCCACGGCGGTGGATATCACCGCGGAGATCACTAAACGGTTTGACTCCAAGCAGAAGTAGGGGGAGAGCGGAGAGCCGCGAGCCGAGAGCCGAGGGAAAGACACCGCGAGCCGAGAGGGAAGCGCCGAGCACCGAGCGCCGAGAGGCGAGGGAAAAGCACTGAGAGCCGAGAGCCGCGAGCCGCGAGCCGAGAGGGAAGCGCCGAGCGACGCGAGCGGAGAGCCGAGACGGAGCGGGTGAGGAGCTGAGGACTTCCGGCGCATTGTAGACGCACAGGATTTACCGGCAGGACAGGGGAAACGGAACGCCGTGCGACTGGGAGAGTTGGCGGAGCGATTGGGATGCCGGCTCGAGGGAGATGGCGGGCTGGAGATCGGGGGCGTGCGGGGTCTGGAGGACGCGGGCCCGCAGGATCTGGCCTTCCTGGCCCAGGAACGGCATCTTCCCCGGCTGGCTGGCTCGGCCGCGGCGGCCGTGATCCTTGCCGAGGGCTGGCCGCCGGTGGATCGCCCCACCCTTCGGACCTCCAACCCGTACCTCGCCTTCGCGCGCGCCTTGAGCCTGTTCCATCCCGCATCCGTTCCGTCCCCCGGCATCCACCCCACGGCGGTGGTGTCGTCTGACGCGCGCGTGGCCGCCAGTGCCAGCGTGGGCCCATTCAGCGTCCTGGGTCCGGGCGCAGAGGTGGGAGCAGACACGATCGTGGAGGCCCAGGTGGCCGTGGGCGCCGGGGTGCGGATCGGCCGGGGCTGCCGGATCTTCCCCCAGGTGACCCTGCGGGACGGCGTCGTGCTGGGGGATCGGGTCACCGTGCACAGCGGGGCCGTGATCGGCGCCGATGGCTTCGGCTACGCCCGGGACGGGCATCGCTACGTCAAGATCCCCCAGATCGGCCGGGTCGTGATCGAGGATGAGGTGGAGATCGGGGCGAACGTGACCATTGACCGGGCCACCCTGGGAGAAACCCGCATCGGACGCGGGACGAAGATTGACAATCTGGTCCAGATCGGGCACAACGTCCGCGTGGGGGCCGACACGGTGATCGTCGCCCAGGTAGGCATCTCGGGCAGCACGCGCATCGGATCCCGGGTCACGCTGGCCGGTCAGGTCGGCGTGGTGGACCATGTGGACATCGGCGATGACGTGATCGTGGGGGCGCAAGCGGGCGTGACGAAGGACATCCCGGCGGGCTCGGTGGTCCTGGGATCGCCGGCCATCCCCCACGGCGAGTTCAAGCGACAGTTGGCAGTGGCCGCGAGGCTGCCGGAGATGCGCAAGATCCTGCGCGCCCTGGAAGAGCGCCTGGCGGCCTTGGAGGCCCGCCTGACACGGTAACCAGGCTGATGAAAAAGGCCCATCTGCTGCGTCAGGCACTCGTCGCGGCACTGCGACGTACACACCAACGTACGCCTCGTGCCACGACTTCGGGCCTTCCTTGCATCTGGGCCTTTTTGACCAGCCTGGGTTAGCAGGGGGCTGCAGAGCCCCCTGCTAAGACGGCGGCGGAGGGAGCAGCGCATGTTGGGCCAGAAGGAGATCCAGGAGACCCTCCCACACCGGTACCCGTTTCTCCTGGTGGATCGCATCCTGGAGCTGGAACTGGGCAAGCGCGTGGTGGGGATCAAGAACGTCACGATCAACGAGCCGTTCTTCCGGGGCCACTTCCCGGGCCATCCAATCATGCCGGGGGTCCTCATCGTGGAGGCCATGGCCCAGGTCGGCGGGGTGCTCCTGATGCGCAGCCTGGACGCGCGGGCCGAGAAGAAGGTGATGTACTTCACCGGCATTGATCGGGCCCGGTTCCGGCGGCCGGTGGTCCCCGGCGACCAGATCCGGTTCGAACTGGAGATCCTCCAGCTCCGCCGGCAGGTCTGCCGGATGAAGTGCGCGGCCTACGTGGATGGCAAGCTGGTGGCGGAGGCGGAATTGAGCTCGGTGGTGGTGGACCGCGATCCCGGGGCGTCGGGGGACGCCCCCCTCACGGTATAGTTTGGTTCGGAATTTCGAATATCCTTGGGCGGAGACGAAGGGGGGAACGTGGTCACCGTTCATCCCACGGCCGTGGTGGAGCCCGGCGCGGAGCTGGCGGCCGGGGTCCAGGTGGGCGCCTACGCCATCGTGGGCTCGCAGGTGCGCCTGGGGCCCGGCGCCTGTGTTGGCAGCCACACGATCCTGGAAGGTCGGGCGGACATCGGCGCGGACTGTCGCATCGGGTCCCACGTGATCATCGGGGCCCCGCCCCAGGACGTGAAGTACCACGGGGAGCCCACCCGGGTGGTCATCGGCGACCGCACCCTGGTGCGGGAGTTCGCCACGATCCATCGCGCCAGCACCGGCGGCTCGGGCGTCACCCGCATCGGGCCGGAGAGCTTCATCATGGCCTATGCCCACGTGGCCCACGATTGCCAGTTGGGGGAACAGGTCATCATGGCCAACCAGGCCTCCCTGGCGGGCCACGTCGAGATCGGCCGGTGCGCCGTGATCGGGGGCATGAGCGGCGTGCACCAGTTCGTGCGGATCGGCGAATACGCGTTCCTGGGCGCCTGCTCCGCCGTCCTGCAAGACATCCCCCCCTTCGTCAAGGCCCAGGGAAACCGGGCCAAGCCCTATGGCCTCAACGTCGTGGGGCTCCGGCGGGCGGGGTTCTCGGCCGAAACAATCCAGGCACTGAAGCAGGCCTACCGCATCGTCTTCCTCTCCGACCTGAATACCTCCCAGGCGCTGGCGCAGCTGGAGCAGGAGCTCAGCGGACCCCCCGAGGTGCAGCGGTTCATTGACTTCATCAAGCGGTCCCAGCGCGGGATCAGCAAGTAGTCGGCGATGGAAGCGCTGGGAATCCTCGCGGGCAGCGGCCGGCTCCCGTTCGTTGCCGCGACCGAGGCGCGGCGCCAGGGCCTGCGCGTCGTCGCCGTCGCCATCAAAGACGAGGCCGACCCCGGGCTGGCCGCCGAGGTGGAGGCCATCCACTGGGTCCAGGTGGGGCAGTTGGGCGCCGTGGTCCGCGCCCTCCGGCAGGAGGGGGTGACCGACGCCATCCTGCTGGGGAAGGTGGAGATCACCCGGTTGTTCTCCCGGGCCCGCCCGGACCTGCTGGGAGCCAGGGTCCTCCTGAAGGCGCGGGACCTGCGCGGGGACAGCATCCTGGAAGCCATCGTGGACGCCCTGGCTGCGGAGGGGATCCGGGTCCTGGAGACGCCCCGCTTTCTCGGCCCCCTGCTGGTGCGCCCCGGACAGTTGACCCGGCGGGCCCCCACGGCACGGGAGCAACGCGACATCGTCCTGGGCCGGGACGTCGCCCGGCAGGTGGCTGCCCTCCGGATCGGCCAGACGGTGGTCCTCAAACAGGGGACCGTGCTGGCGGTCGAATCCGCCGAGGGGACCGACGCCGCCATCCGGCGGGGCGGGGAGTTGGGCCGGGGGGGGATCGTGGTGGTGAAGGTGAGCCGTCCCGACCAGGATCTCCGGTTCGATCTCCCCACGATCGGCGCGGAGACGCTTGTCGTGTTGCGGGAGGCCAGCGCCACCGCCCTGGCCCTGGACGCGGGACGCACCCTGCTGCTGGATCGGGAGCGGTTCGTGGCCGGGGCCGACGAGCTGGACCTGGCAGTCGTCGCGGACTGAAAACGAAAACGTTCGGCAGTTCGGGCGTTCGGGAGTTCGGTGGTTCACTCAGATCCGATGAACACCCGAACACCCGAACCATCGAACGCCCGAACGCTTGTGATTGGCAATGAACGCGACCGAATTGAAGATCAGGGTGGCGGTCGTCGGGGTGGGCCACCTGGGCCAGCACCATGCGCGGATCTACACCGAGCTGCCCGGCGTGGAGCTGGTGGCGGTGGCGGACGTCGCCGAGGGGCGCCGGCGTGAGGTGGGCGGGCGGCTCAAGGTCTCGGCCGTGGCGGACTATCGGACGCTGCTGGGCCCTGGTCGAGAAGCCGATCACCCGCACGCTCCGCGAGGCGGACGATCTCATCGCCACGGCCGCGGCCGGGGGCCGCATCCTCCAGGTGGGCCACAGCGAGCGGTATAACGGCGGCGTCCAGGCCCTGGCCGCGCAGGTCCAGGAGCCCGGGTTCATCGAGGTCCACCGCATGGGACCGTTCCCGGGCCGCGGGACCGACGTGGACGTGGTGCTGGACCTCATGATCCACGATATCGACATCATCCTGACCCTGGTCAAGTCGCCGGTCACGGCCGTCAGCGCCGTGGGCGTGCCCGTGGTCTCCGACCAGGTGGACATCGCCAACGCCCGGCTGGAGTTCGCCTCGGGCTGCGTGGCCAACCTCACCGCCAGCCGGGTGAGCGGCGAGCGACTGCGCAAGATCCGGGTCTTCCAGCGGGACACCTCCTTCGTCCTGGATTACGCCAGCCAGGAACTGCACCTGTTCCGGCCGACCTCCGCCGACGGGTCGGGGAGATCGCGGCTCGCCCGGGTGGACATCCCGGTGGCGCGAGTGGAGCCGCTGCAGCAGGAGCTCTCGGATTTCGTGCACAGCGTGCGGACCCGCCGCCCGCCCATGGTCTCGGGCGAGGCTGGGAGGGAGGCGGTCGCCGTGGCGGCCCAGATCATCGAGCGCCTCTAATCTCTCCGCATGGGTGGAATCGTGGATCGGTGGATGGGTGGATTCGTGAGTGATGAACGCCGCAGGCCGATTTCCTGAACCACGGATTCACCAGTCCACGGATCCACGCATGCACGGGTCGCCCGCCGGGCCCCGGATCCTGATCGTGGCGGGGGAGGCCTCGGGCGATCTGCACGGCGCGCGCCTGGTGGCGGCGCTCCGGCGACTGGCCCCGCAGCTCACCCTGGAGGGCATGGGTGGGGCACAGATGCGGGACGCCGGCGCGCACCTGCTGGCCGACGCCGGCGACACCGCCGTGGTGGGGCTCACCGAGCTGTGGGAGAAGCGGCGGGCCCTGCGGGATGCCCTCCGGCGCCTGCGCCAGCACCTGGCGACCGCTCGTCCTGCCCTGCTGATCTGCATCGACTTCCCGGACTTCAACCTCCTGCTGGCGCGCACGGCTCATCGCCTCCGCATCCCGGTCTGCTACTTCATCAGCCCGCAGGTCTGGGCGTGGCGACGCGGCCGGATCCGGACGATCCGCCGTCTCGTGCGGAAGATGCTCGTCCTGTTCCCGTTCGAGGAAGCCATGTACCGGAAGGCCGGCGTGGACGTGACGTTCGTGGGGCATCCCCTCCTGGACGCGCTGGCTGACGTGCCGCCGCGAGAGGCCTGCCGGGCGGCGCTGGGCGTCGCGGGTCCCTCCCCGGTCCTGGGACTGCTGCCCGGCAGCCGGCAGGCGGAGATCCGGCGCCACCTGCCGCTGCTCTTGGGGGCGGCGGCCCGCCTCGCCGGGGGTCGTCCCGATCTGCGGCTGCTCTTGGGATTGGTGTCCTGGCTGGATGGCCGGGCGGTCGAGGCGGCAGTCGCGGCCTCGGGGATCCGGCCGACGATCATCCAGGGACGGACCCCCGAGCTGATCCGTGCGGCCGATCTGGTCCTGGCGGTGTCGGGGACGGTGACCCTGGAGGCCGCCATCCTGGGAACGCCCATGATCATCACGTATCGCGTGGGAAGGCTCTCCTGGGCTCTCGGGCGACTCCTGGTCCGGGTGCGGTTCATCGGCCTGCCGAACCTGGTGGCGGACGAGGGCATTGTCCCGGAGCTGATTCAGTTCGAGGCCACGCCGGAGCGACTGGCCCTCACCGCGGCGGCGATCCTGGAATCGCCCGAGCGCCAGGCCCGGATGCGGGCGGCTCTGGCCGAGGTCCGGATGCGGCTGGGGGCGCCGGGAGCCGCGGAACGCGCCGCCCGGGAAGTTCTGGCGCTGCTCCCAGCTTCGTGAGGGCCACGGCATCGCCATGAGCAGACATTGGCGTTCTCCCAAAGATTGGCCGATCAGCCTGACCGTGGGCCCCTGGCTTTCCAGCCACCTGATGCGGATCGGCATGGCCACCCTTCGCCGCTCGGATGTGGGGCGCCAGCATCCGGAAGCCTGCTGGGCCAGAGGGGAACGGGTCATCGTGGCCTTCTGGCACGGGCGGCTCCTGATGATGCCGTTCGTCTATCCCGGACAGCCGGTCGCGATCCTCATCAGCCATCACCGGGACGGCGAATACATCACCCGGATCGCAGAGCGGTTCGGGTTCACGGTCGTCCGCGGGTCGACCACGCGCGGCGGGGCGCGGGCCTTCAAGCAGCTCATCCATGCGCTGCGCGGCGGCCGCAACGCGGTCATCACCCCGGACGGTCCGAAGGGGCCACGGCAGCGGGCGAAATCCGGCGTCGTCGAATTGGCGCGCCTGTCGGGGATGCCCATCCTGCCCGTGGCCTTCGGGGCCTGGCCCCGGACCATCCTGAAGAGCTGGGACCAGTTCCTGGTCCCCTGTCCCTTTGGCCGGGGGGTCTACGTCTGGGGCGAGCCCATCTACGTGCCGGGGAACGCCGACCAGGCTGCGGTCGAGAAGTTCCAGTCCCTGCTGGCCGAACGATTGGACGCCCTGCTTGTAGAGGCGGACACGCGGGCGGCCAACGGATGAAAAACGTTCGGCGGTTCGGCAGTTCGGCAGTTCGGCGGTTCGGGAACACCCGAACACCCGAACGGTCGAACAGCCGAACGTTTTCTGGCGCATGATGTACTGGCTCTACAGCCTCGGGCTCGGCGCCTTCTTCGTGGGGGGACTGCCGGTCTTCATGGCCCAGGCGATCCTGCGGGGAAAGTACCGCCGGGGCCTGCCCGAGCGGTTGGGGCGGGTCCCGGCCTGGGCAGGACCGGTGCCGCCCGTCTGGCTGCACGCGGTCTCCGTGGGCGAGGTGATGGCGGCCATCCCGCTGGCGCGGGAGCTGGCGGGGCGTCGGCCGGATCTGCCGCTCTTGGTCTCCACGGTCACGGACACCGGGCGCAACGTGGCGGAGCAGCGGCTGCCGGGCAAGCAGTTCGTCTTCTTTCCCGTGGATCTCGGGTGGGCCGTCGAGCCGGCGCTGGACCGGCTCCGCCCGCGGATCGTGCTGCTCACCGAGACGGAGATCTGGCCGAATTTCATCCGTGCCTGCGGGGCTCGTGGCGTCCCCGTGGTGCTGATCAATGGCCGGATCTCCCCGCGCTCGTATCCCCGCTATCGTCGGGTGCGCCGGCTCTTTGCGCAGGTGCTCCGGGGGATCCGGCTCTTCTGCATGCAGACGCCGGAGGACGCGGGCCGCATCTTGGACCTGGGCGCGCCGGCGGAACGGGTGCACGTGGTCGGCAACCTGAAGTTCGACCTGGCCGTGACCGGCGACCCGCAGGATGGCTCCGCGGTCCGCCGCATGCTGGGGCTGCCGCCGTCACGGCCCGTCCTGGTGGCAGGCAGCACGCACCGCGGGGAAGAGGCGCCCGTGCTGGAGGCGTTCCACGCGGTGCGCAGCGCCGTCCCGGATATCACCCTGCTGCTGGCCCCGCGCCACCCGGAGCGCCTGGGGGAGGTGGAGACGCTGCTGGAGCGTACCGGCGTCGCCTGGAGCCGTCGCAGCCGCTTGCCGGCGAGCCAGCCTCCCCCCGTGATCCTGGTGGACACCATGGGGGAACTCGCCCGGCTGTATGCTGCGGGGACGGTGGTCTTCGTGGGCGGCAGCCTCGTTCCCATCGGCGGCCACAATGGCCTGGAGCCGGCGGCCTATGCACGCCCGGTGCTGTTCGGTCCTCACATGGGCAACTTTGCCGAGATGGCCCGGCTCTTCCTGGAACAGGGGGCGGCCATCCAGGTCATGAACGCGGACGGGCTGGCGGCGGAGATCCTTCGCCTCCTGCAGGAGCCCCGCCTCGCGGGGCGGATGGGCGAGGCAGGCCGGGGCATCGTGGAGACCCACCGGGGCGCCGGTCGCCGGACCCTGGACCTGCTGGAGGCTCTCTTGTGAGCCTGGGCGCCGCCCTCCGAAGCTACTCCCTGGGCGCGATGCAGGCGGGGCAGCCGACGGCGAGCCAGCGCGCCTGGCGGCTCGTGTTGACGGCCGCAGCGGCCGGATATCGCGCGGGCGTCGGCGTGCGCGCGTGGGCCTTCGCCTCGGGGCTGCGGGGCATCCGGCGCCTGCCCTGCCCGGTCATCTGCGTCGGCAACCTGACCGTGGGGGGAAGCGGGAAGACCCCGTGCACGATCGCCCTGGCGCGCTGGTTCCGCGCCCGGGGCCGGGCCGTCGGGATCCTGCTCCGCGGGTACGGAGGCCGGGAGTCCGGGGTAACAGTGGCAGCCGACGATCAGGGCGTTCGCGCCCGATGGGAATCGGTGGGTGACGAGGCCATCCTGCTGGCGCGGCGGCTGCCCGGCGTCCCGGTCGTCGTGGGCGCCGACCGCTTCCGGGCCGGCCAGGAGGCCCTGCGGCGGTTTCGACCGGATGTCCTGCTGCTCGACGATGGGTTTCAGCACCGGCAACTGCATCGCGACCTGGATCTCGTCATGGTGGATGCGACCGATCCGTTCGGCGGGGGGTGGCTCTTGCCGCGGGGACGGCTGCGGGAGCCCGTCGTGGGGCTTCGGCGCGCTCACGCGGTGATCCTGAGCCGGACGGATCAGGCCCCGGACCTCTCCAGTCTCCGGCGGTGCCTGGAGCAGATCGTTCCCGGCGCGCCGCAGATCCTCACGCGCCATCGCCCATCCCGTCTGGCCGATCTGGGGGACGGCGCGGAACATCCGCTGGAATCGCTGGCGGGTCGCCGGGTCCTGGCGGTCTGCGGCATCGCCAATCCCGGGGGGCTTCACCGGACGCTCACGGACCTCGGGGCGATGCTGGTCGGGACGGCGGTGTTTCCGGACCACCATCCCTATGGGCCAGCCGATCTGCTCCGGGTGAATCGGATGGCCCGGGATGGATGCGCCGAGCTCGTCGTCACCACGGAGAAAGACGCGATCCGGATGCCGGCGCCGCAGGCGGTCCCGGACGAGGCCGGGACGCCGGGACGGCCGATGCTGGTGCTCCAGGTGGAGCTGGAGGTCACCGAGGGAGCGGAATCGCTCGACCGGCTGCTGATGGGTTGCGGGGGAGGGGGACGTGGCTGAGCGATCCCGCTGGAGCCCGGCGGCACTCCTGGAATGGGGACTGGTCGTGTGTCTGGCCAGGACGTTCGCCTGGCTCCCGGAATCGGCGGCGTATGCCCTGGGGGTGGGGGCGGGCCGCCTGGCCTTCCGGCTGGACGGGAGACACCGCGCCATCACCGTGGAGAATCTCACCCGGGCCTTTCCGGGCAAGTTCTCCCCCCCAGAGGTCGAGGCGCTGGCCCGGACCGTGTTCGAGAACCTGGGACGGACGGCCGTGGATGTGGCGCGCTCGGACCGCCTGCTGCGCGGGTCGAGCCCGGAGGCCGTGCGTATTGACGGCCTGACCCGGCTGCAGGAGGCCCAGCGGCGCGGCAAGGGGGTCCTCCTGATCACGGCCCACCTCGGTCCTTGGGAGCTTTTGCCAGTCATCATGGCCACTCGCCATGGGCCGGGCCATATGGTGGCCAGGCCTCTGGACAATCCCAGATTGGACGATCTGCTCACGGCCCTGCGGGAGCGGGGGGGAAACCGCGTGATCCGGAAGCGCGACGCGATCTTGGCGATCCTCCAGGCCCTCCGGCGGGGCGAGACGGTGGGGATCATGATCGATCAGCACATCAGCGAGAAGGATGGGGTCGTCGTTCCCTTCTTCGGTCGCCCCGCCTCAACCGTTTTTGCGCCGGCCCTCCTCGCCTTGCGGTCGGGGGCGGCCGTCCTGCCCGCGGGCATCATCCGGGAGGGACGGGGGCGATACCGGGTCCGGGTCGCGGAAGAGGTGCCCGTGCGGCGGGGCGGAGACCTGAGGGCCGACCTGGTGGAGAACACGGCACGGTTCACGGCGGCCATCGAGGCGTTCATCCGGACGCATCCGGAACACTGGTTCTGGGTGCACCGGCGCTGGAAGACGCAGCTCCCGCTGGATCCGAAACTGGAAACTGGAAACTGGAAACTGGATGCGGACCCGGAACGTGTCGGAAGCGTCTCCGAGACAGGCTGAGCTCCGCTCCCGAGCCCCAATTTCCAATATCCGATTTCCGATTTCCAGTTTCCGTTTTCCAATTCTCGCACGGGGAGAGAATGCTCGCCATTGACCCGCAGCAGATCCGGCGGATCCTGGTCCGGGAAGTGAACTGGGTCGGGGATGCGGCCCTGCGGACTGCGGGTGCGACTGCCCCTCAGCAACGACACCGGCGCCATGAATCTTTTTGATGCCTCTCTCGGCCACCCACGGCCTGCCGTGGGTACTCGGCTCTCGGCTCGCGGCTCTCCGGCGGCGTTCCTGGACCGCGACGGCACCATTATCGAGGATCTCGGCTATCTGGGCGATCCAGCAGGGATCCGGTTCATCCCGGGCGCCGTGGGGGCCCTGCGGGCGCTCCAGCATGCGGGGTTCCGGCTGGTCCTGGTGACGAACCAGGCCGGTGTGGCGCGAGGCCTGATCAGCGAAGCGGACGTTCGCCGGGTCAACGGCCGTCTGACGGCCCTCCTGGCCGAGGCGGGAATTCCCCTCGACGGGATTTACTACTGTCCACACCATCCGGAATACGGGCCGCCGGAATACCGGCGCGACTGCGATTGCCGCAAGCCCAGGCCCGGGATGATCTGGCAGGCCGTTCGCGATCTGGGGCTGGATCCCGCACGGTCGGTGGTCATCGGGGACCACGTCAGCGATGCCCGGCTGGCCCAGGCGTTCCCCGGGATGCGGGGGATCCTGTTGCGCACCGGGCACGGTGCCGAGGAGTGGCAGAAGATCCAGCAGGGTGAGCTGGCGCGACCGGAACACGTTGCGGATGATCTCCGGGCGGCCGTGGAATGGTTCCTGGCCCGGGCAGGAGGGCAGGATGTCGTCGGTTCCCATCCGGCTTGACGGCGCCCGGCGAATCCTGCTGGTCAAGCCGAGCGCCCTGGGCGATGTGATCCACGCCCTACCCGTGGCGGCCACCCTCCGCCGGCGCTACCCGAATATTGGCCTGGACTGGCTCGTCGAAGAAGAGGCGGCAGACCTCGTCACGGGACACCCCGCTCTGAGCGGGGTCGTGGTGTCGGGAAGGCGACGGTGGCTGCGGCAGCTCCGGAATCCGGTGGAGATCCCCCGAACGCTGATGGAGGCGAGACGCTTCGCCGCGGATCTCCGGCGCCGGCGCTACGGCGCGGTGCTGGACCTCCAGGGGCTGTTCAAGAGTGCGCTTTACGTCCTGGCGACCGGGGCTCCCATCCGGGTCGGCTTTGCCGAGGGGCGGGAGGGGGCGACGCGGGTCCTCACGCATCGGGTCGTGGCCCCCCCCCAGCCGGTGCACGCGGTGGACCGGTACCTGGCTCTGGCCTCGGCCGTGGATGCGACCGAGCCGGTTCGCGAGTTCCACATCGCGCTGGGTCCCCAGGATCTGGCCGCGGAGAGATCCCACCTGGCGGCCTGCCGGGTACCCCCTGGGTGCCCGTGCGTCGTGTTGCACCCGGCGGCCCGCTGGCGCACCAAGCTGTGGGAGGTGGAGCGATGGCGCGAACTGGCGGCGTCGCTTCTGGCGGAAGGGATGGGGGTGATCCTCACCGGCAGCCGGCAGGATGAGGCGTTGGCGGCGACGATCGTCGCCGGCCTTTCCCCGCCGCCCGTGTCGCTGGTGGGGCGACTGTCCTTGAAGCAACTTGTGGCCGTCCTTCGGGATGTGGACCTCATGATCACGGTGGACTCGGGCCCCATGCACATGGCTGCCGCGGTGGGGACCCCGGTCGTGGCCCTGTTCGGCCCCACCGATCCGCGGCGAACGGGACCGCTGGGTCCGGGGGCCGTCCTGCGGAAGGAGCTGCCCTGCAGCCCCTGCTTGCGGCGTCGCTGTCAGATCGCGGACACCTATCGCTGCATGCGCGATCTCGGCGTCGCCGAGGTCCTGGCGGCCGCCCGCAGCCAGCTCCGGATGCGGGCACCCCTGAGATGAAACCACAGATGCACACAGATACACACAGATGGTGCAGTCGGAATGGTTCGGTGAATGAGAGGCCATTATCCGTGTTCATCTGTGTTCATCTGTGGTTGCATATGCTCTTCCTCTTGGCCGGGATCCTGGCGCTGCCGGGGCATGCCCTGGCCGGGCAGGTGCCCGAGATGGAGCGCGTCTACCGCGAGGGCGAACGGTTGGTCTATGACGTGAGCTGGCTGGGGATCAAGGGGGGGCAGGCCACTCTCGAAGTCCGGGGCGTGGTCCAGCTCAACGGCCAGCGGGCATACCACCTGGTGACGACGGCGACCTCGGGTCCCGTGCTGTCCAAGATCTACCGGGTGGACGACCGGACCGAATCCACCATCGCGCTCCACCCGATGCGGGCGCTGCGGTTCGAGAAGCACCTGCGGGAGGGCCGCTACCGGCACAGCAGCCAGACGGAGTTCGACCACGAAAAAGGCCGAGCGAGCTTCCGGTACCTGGATTTCAGCCGGGTGCCGCGGGAGGTCTCGCGGCTGGAAGAGGCGGAGCGCTACGGAACGTACGTGAACCAGGAGTTTCCCCTCACCCCCGGTGCCCTGGATGAGCTGTCAATCCTGTACTACGTGCGGACCCTGCCCCTGGCCTCCAGCACGACGGTCGTGACCAGCGTGTTTGCCAGCAAGAAGAATTGGGACCTGGAGGTCAAGGTGCTGAGACGGGAACCGGTGGAGACGGCCCTGGGCCGCCGAGACACGGTGGTGGTGGAGCCCCTCCTGAAATTCGAGGGGATCTTTCAGCGGAAGGGCCGGATGATCGTCTGGATGACGGACGATGCGGAGAGGATCCCGGTGCAGATGAAGAGCGAGATCATCATCGGCAGCTTCGTGGCGAGCCTTACCCGGCGGGAGGTCGGGACTCCCCCGCCGCGGCTGGACCTTCCGGGAGGGCCAGCCCAATGACGGTCATGCCCGCCTCCCTGGTCACGGGCGCCGCGGGATTCATCGGCTCGCACCTGTGCGAGCGCCTCCTTCAGGCGGGTCACCGGGTCGTCGGCGTGGACGCCTTCACGGATTATTATCCCCGGGCGGTCAAGGAGGCGAACCTCGACACGCTTCGGACTCGCCCCGACTTCCGGTTCCTGGAGGTGGATCTGGCGCGGGCCGACCTCGCGCCGGTCGTGGCCGAGGCCGACTTCATCTTCCACCAGGCCGGACAGCCTGGCGTCCGCGCGAGCTGGGGCAAGGAGTTCGACGTGTACGTGGAGCACAACATCCGCGCGACGCAACGCCTGCTGGAAGCTGCCAGGGGGTCGGCCCGCCTCCAGCGACTGGTATTTGCATCCTCCTCTTCGGTGTACGGGGAGACATCTGACCTGCCGCTCCGGGAACACTCTCCGACGCGCCCGTTCTCGCCGTATGGCGTGAGCAAGCTTGCGGCCGAACACCTCTGCTCCCTGTACCACGCCAATTACGGGCTCCCCACGGTGGCCCTGCGCTATTTCACCGTCTACGGGCCAAGGCAGCGGCCGGACATGGCCTTCCACAAGTTCATCCGGGCGGCGCTCCAGGACCGGCCCATCGTCCTGTACGGGGACGGGGAGCAAACCCGCGATTTCACCTACGTGGGTGACGCCGTGGAGGCGAACTGGCTGGCCCTGGCCCCACGCGCGGTGGGACAGGTGTTCAACATCGGGGGCGGCTCGCGCTGCAGCGTCATCCAGGTCCTGGCCAGCCTGGAGGAGATCCTGGGGCGGCCCATCCGCCGCGACCCGCGCCCGACCCCGCCGGGGGACGTCCGCCACACCTGGGCGGATACGTCCCGGGCCAAGGAGATCCTGGCGTTCTCTCCCCGCGTTTCCCTCCAGGAGGGTCTGGCCCGCCAGGTGGCATGGCTCCGGATGACCGCCCCCCCGGAGAGCGGATAGCTCTCGCCTCGACATCCACCTTTCTCGCACCTCCACCTCGCTGCCAGGGCAATCCAGATTCCCCGACGGTCCATCGGCCCTATCGGGGCAGCTTCCTTCCGGCCTCCTCGCTTGGACCGAAAGGACCGTGTCCCGAGACAATCTCTGGAAAGACCTTGACGCTCCCCATCGGTCCAATTCAACATCTATGGAACGGCGAGCTTGTGGGACCATCGGGGGGCCGTGATGGATCGAGCGGGCTCCACTGCGGGGGCCGGGACGAACGGGGAGGGGGAGGAGGAGCGTCATGAAGCGCATGGGGTGGATTTCGATGCTCGCCATTGCCCTGGTATGCATGGCGACGTCAGCCAGCGTCGCCGGTGAGGTCATCAAGGTGGGGTTGCCCCTCCCGCTCACGGGCATCCATGCCAAGTTTGGCGAGGCCATTCGGAATGCCTACCTGCTGGGCCTGGAGGAGATCACCGCGGCCGGCGGCGTGACCAAGGGAGCGTTCAAGGGGAGCAAGATCGAGCTCCTCATCGAGGACACCACCAGCAAGCCGGAGGTGGCGCGCTCGGCGGTGGAGAAGTTGATCACACGGGACAAGGTTCCGATGATCGTCGGCGAGTATTCGAGCTCCAACGTTTTCGCCGTGGCGGCCGTGGCCGATAAGTTCCAGATCCCGTATCTCTCCCAGACCGGGGCGGCCGACAACATCACGCAGCAGGGCTGGAAGTGGGTCTTTCGGGTCAATCAGCCAGCCAGCGAGTACGCCGGAGGCCTGCAAGACTTCCTCCTCAAAGTCGTGAAGCCCAAGAGCATGGCCATCCTGTTCGAGAACACCCTCTTCGGAACCAGCCTCTCCAAGGCGGTGCAGGAGTGGACCAAGGAGGTGGGCATCGAGGTCACCAACTTCGAGCCGTATGAGGCCGGGGCCATTGACTTCAAACCGATGCTGCTGAAGGTGAAGGCCAAGAATCCGGACGTGATGTTCATGGTCTCTTACCTCATGGACGCCATGCTCCTGATGCGCCAGTCCAAGGAGCTGGACATCAACCCCAAGATCTTCGCCGGCGGCGCCGCCGGCTTCACCATGCCGGAGTTCATCGAGGGGGCCAGGGGGGCCGCGGAGCTGGTCTATTCTGCCACCCTGTGGGCGCCCGACGTGAAGTACAAGGGCGCCAGGGAGTTCTACGACAAGTACTATAAGAAATACGGAGTGCATCCGGAGTACCACTCCACCGAGGGATACGCGGCGGCCTACGTCCTGAAGGATGTCCTGGAGCGGACGAAGTCGCTGAAGAACGAGGACCTGCGGGAGGCCCTGGCCGCGACCGACATGTTGACCCCCTTCGGGCCGGTGAAGTTCGAGGCCTACAAGAAGTTTATCAACCAGAACCGCCTGCCGACGTTGGTGGTGCAGATCCAGAAGGGGAAGCTGGTGACGGTCTGGCCGAAGGAGTTTGCGGCGGCGGACTACGTGTACCCGGTGCCCAAGTGGGCCGAGCGGAAGTAGGGTAGGCGGGAATCCAGCAATGGGAGGGCGCGGGGTGGGCATACCGCTCGCCCCGCGCCATGGCTGAGGGACAGCGGAAGGGGCACATGGATTTGACTATCCTGCTCCAGACCGTCCTGGCCGGCGTCCTTGTCGGGGGGCTCTACGGCCTCATCGGCATGGGGATGGCGATCAACTTCGGCGTCCTCCGCATCATCAACCTGGCCCAGGGCGAGCTGTTGATGGTCGGCATGTATGTCTGCTACTGGGTCTTCACGCTCTGGGGCCTCGACCCGCTCCTCTCCCCCGTGGTGACGATTCCGTTCCTATTCGTGCTGGGAGTCGTCATCCACCGGTTCCTCCTGACCCCGCTCATCCGGGCGCGGGCGCTCCCGGAGAATCAGATCCTGCTGACGGTGGGGGTTGGGCTGGTGTTGACCAACGCGGCCCTCCTGGCCTTCACCTCTAACTACCGCACCATCACCACGAGCTATTCGGCCTCGCTGATCACGCTGGGCTCCATCGCCGTCAGCCTCCCGGCCGTGCTGGCCTTCGGCATCGCCATGCTGGTCTCCTCGGCGCTATGGCTCTTCCTGATGAAGACCGACCTGGGCAAGTGCATCCGGGCCACGGCCCAGGATCCGGATGCCGCCCTGCTGATGGGGGTCAACGTCGAGCGGATCTCCGTCATCACCTTCGGCATCGGCGCCGCCCTGGAGGGGGCCGCGGGATCCCTCCTGGTCCTCGTCTACTACCTGTTCCCGGCCCTGGGCGGCATCTTCACCCTCAAGGCGTTCATCGTGGTGGTCCTGGGCGGCCTGGGGAGTACCCTGGGGGCCCTCCTGGGGGGGATCGTCCTGGGCCTGGCGGAATCGTTGGGGGCGGTCTTCGTCTCCACCGGCTATAAGGATGCCATCGGCTTCATCGTCTTCGTCCTCATGTTGATCTTCCGGCCCGCCGGCCTGGTGGGCAAGGCGCGGATGTAAGGGGCCTTCATGGCGGCGCGGGGGGGAAAGGGCTGGCGTTGGGGTGGGGCGGTCCTGGGTGTGGCTGTCCTCCTGGGGTTCCCGATCGTTGTGTCTGACGTGTACCTGCAGCACCTGGCCATCTTCTTTTTGCTCTGGGTGACGCTGGGCACGAGCTGGAACCTGCTGGGCGGATACGCGGGCCAGATCTCCTTCGGGCACGCCGCCTTCTTCGGCATGGGGGCCTACACCTCCAGCCTTCTCTTTGCGAAGCTGGGATTTCCCCCCTGGCCAGGGATGCTGCTGGGGGGCGTGGCGGGGATCCTCCTGGCCCTCCCCATGGGGCACATCTGCTTCCGCCTGCGGGGACCGTTCTTTGCCCTGTCCATGCTGGCCCTCTCGGAGTTCCTCCGACTCGTAACCCTGAACTGGCGCGATCTCACGGAAGGGGCGGTGGGGATCCTGCTGCCGCCCTTCTTCATCAGCAAGCTGCCCTATTACTACATCGCCCTGGCCTTGGCGGCCGCGACCATGCTGGCCACGTGGTTCCTGGTGGACTCCAAGGTAGGGTTCTACCTGCTGGCCATCCGGGAAGACCAGGATGCGGCCGAGGCCCTCGGCATCGACACCACCTGGTACAAACTGGTGGCCCTCATGGTGAGCGCCTTCTTCTCGGCGATGGCTGGAAGCTACTACGCCAACTACATGGCCTACATCGATCCGCCCATCGTGTTTTCCATCGTGGACATCTCCATCGCCATGATCCTGGTGGCGGTGCTGGGCGGGATGGGCACGCTGTGGGGCCCCGTCGTGGGAGCCCTGGTCATCGTGACCCTGTCGGAGGCCTTCCGCGCCTACTTCGCCGCCGCCCACCTGATCGTGTACGGGGTCCTCATCATCGTGGTCATCGTCTTCATGCCCGAGGGCATCGTCGGGAGCTTGGCCGCCCGGGGGCCGCGGTGGCTCCGGCCTCGGGTGGCAACGGACGCGCCCGGGGCCAGCCAGGGGTGATGATATGGGCTGGATGCTGGATGTCCGGAAGCTCTCCAAGGTCTTCGGCGGCCTCCCGGCCCTTGTGAACGTGGATTTTGGCATCGCCCCCGGGGAGATCGTCGGCCTCATCGGCCCCAACGGCGCCGGAAAGACCACGCTCTTCAATGTCATCACCGGGGTGTTCCGGCCGACCTCCGGGGAGATCCTCTTCGAAGGGAAGAACCTCGTGGGCCTGAAGCCCCATGACATCTGCCGGCTCGGCATCACGCGCACCTTCCAGGTGGTGAAACCGCTTCCGAAGATGACGGTCCTGGAAAACGTCATGGTGGGGGCCTTCGCCCGGGTCGGGACCAAGGAAGAGGCGCGGGAGATTGCTCTCCGCGAGCTGGAGTTCACCGGCCTCCTCCCCAAGCGTGACGCCCTGGCCCGCAGCCTGACCCTGGCCGACCGCAAACTGCTCGAGCTGACCCGTGCCGTGGCCACCCGCCCGAAGCTCATCCTGCTGGACGAAGTAGTGGCGGGCCTGAACCCGACGGAGACCGAGGAGACCATCACCCTCATCCAGCGGCTTCCCGAACGGGGGATCGCCGCGGTGGCGGGGGTGGAACACGTGATGCGGGTCATCATGACGATCTCCCATCGCATCGTGGTCCTGAATTACGGGCGGAAGATTGCCCAGGGCTCGCCCGAGGAGGTAGGCCACAACCCGGAGGTGATCGAGGCCTATCTGGGAGAGGCGTATGCTGAGACTTCGTGATGTCAGCGTGTTCTACGGCGACATGCAAGCCCTCCACGACGTCTCCCTCGAGATCCAGCAGGGGGAGATCGTGGCGCTGGTGGGCGCCAACGGGGCCGGCAAGACGACGACCCTGAAGACCATCTCTGGCCTCCTCCGACCGGCGGCGGGAAGCATCGAATTCGACGGGACACGCCTGGATGCCGTTCCAGCCCACGACATGGCGAAGCTGGGCATCGCCCACGTCCCCGAGGGACGCCGCCTGTTTCCTCTCTTGACGGTGGAGGAGAACCTGGACCTCGGATCCATGACTCCCGCCGCCCGGGCGCAGCGTTCTGAAACAAAGGAGTGGGTATTCAAGCTGCTGGCCCGACTGGCCGAGCGCCGCCACCAACTGGCGGAGACGCTGAGCGGCGGCGAGCAGCAGATGTGCGCCATCGCCCGCGGGCTGATGGCCCGGCCCAAGCTGTTGCTGCTGGACGAGCCTTCCCTGGGACTTGCCCCCATCCTGGTCAACGAGCTCTTCGCTACCATCGCGGCAATTAACCGGGAGGGGGTGACGATCCTGCTGGTCGAACAGAATGTGCGGCGGTCCCTGGCGCTGGCCGGCCGGGCCTACGTTCTCGAGAACGGGCGGATCGTCCTCTCGGGCCCCACGGCGGATCTGAAGACGAATCCGCACGTCAAGAAGGCCTACCTGGGCCTGTAGCTCCAAGGGGCTCCCTCGGATTTTCGATTGTGGATTTCCGATTTGGGATTTGGAAATCCGCAATCCGCAATCCAAAATCCGCAATCGCGCTGGGATGGCGCCCCGTAAGAAAGGATGCAGCCCCATGCTGGTGCAACACTGGATGACCAGAGATGTGGTGACCGTCGAGGCGGACATGCCATTCCTGGAGGCCCGCGTCGTCATGAAGGACAAGCGCATCCGGCATCTGCCGATCGTGGAACGCGGCAAGCTGATCGGGGTCGTCACCGACCGGGACCTGAAGCAGGCGGCCCCGTCGGGCGCCACGACCCTGGATGTCTTCGAGTTGAACTACCTCTTGCTCAAGATGAAGGTGCGGGACCTGATCACGCGGGATCCCATCACCATCCGGCCGACGAACAGCGTGGAAAAGGCGGCGCTCTTGATGCACGACCACAAGATCGGCTGCCTGCCGGTCGTGGACGAGACCGGGAGCCTGGTGGGAATGATCACCGAGACGGACCTGCTGGAGGTGATGGTGGAGATCCTGGGGTACAAGGAGAAGGGCACCCGGATCGCCTTCGAGGTGCTGGATACCCCGGAGGCCTGCCAGGAGCTGGTGCACGTGCTCCGCGACTTCCGCCTGGACCTGCGGAGCCTGGTCACCTGCGCGCTCCACACGCGGCCCGGCTACCGCGATTTCGTCATCCGGGTGAAAGGGGAGCAGGCCGACGCGCTGGTCACGGAGCTGAAGGCGAAGTATGGCGCCGGCGTGAGCGTCCTCGTCACCTGATTGACGAAGGGTTGGGATGGGTGTATTGAATCCCCAATCGGGAATTACCGATCACACCTTGGACCCTTGCGGGAGAGTGAGAGAATGACCGGGCCACAGCGTGAGGCTCCCAGGCCGGCCCGGCGGGCGCGGATCCTCATCGCCGAGGACGACCCGGACATGCGTGAGCTGATCAGGGCCCTCGTGGAGGACCTCGGGCTTGAGTGCGTGGCGGTCCCTGACGGGCAGGCTGCCCTGGACGAAGTGGCCGCACGGCCGCCGGACCTCATCCTCTCCGATCTGAACATGCCGCGGGTGGGCGGGATCGAACTCTGCCGTCGGGTGAAAGCCGACCCTGCCACCCGGTCCATTCCGGTCGTCCTGGTCACCGGGATCGGGGAGGAGTTCGAGGGGACGGGGGCCGAGGTGGGGGCGGACGCGTTCATGGGGAAGCCCTTCGTTCTGACAGACTTCCGGGCCCGGATCCACGCCCTGCTTGGGCCGCAGGCGCTCCGCAGCCCCGATGCCGGAACGGCGTGAGCCACCGGCGGAGCGGCGGTTCCGAGGCGCCTTTTCTGAATCCTCTCAGTGACGACCTTTCCGCCACGGCCCATCAGATTCCGGCAATCAACCTCACAGTGACAGCGCCACCAGACGTGCTATACTCGCGCCCGGGAGAACCGGGAGAGGCAATGTCCGGCGAAAGGGGGGGCCATGATCCGGCGATCGGCGGTGGCGGGATCGTTTTATGCCGGGACGCGGGACCGGTTGCGCCTTCAGGTGGAGGACCTCCTCCCCAGGGAGGTCACGCGGGAGCGGGCCATCGGGGTGGTGGCGCCCCATGCCGGCTACGTCTATTCGGGGCGGGTGGCGGCGGCCGTCTACTCGCGGGTGGAGCTTCCCGAGACCTTCGTGATCCTGGGGCCGAACCACACCGGCCTGGGGGCCGGCGCGGCCATCATGACCTATGGGCAGTGGGAGACCCCCCTGGGTGCGGTCCGCATTGACGCCGACCTGGGGAAGGCGATCCTGGCCCACTCGTCCGTCCTGGAGGAGGATCACCTTGGCCACCTCCGCGAACACTCCATCGAGGTGCAGCTTCCGTTCCTGCAGTATTTCGAGCGACCATTCACGTTCGTTCCGATCTGCCTCTTCAGCCACGAGTACGCGGCGTGCCAGGACGTGGGGCAGGCGGTGGCGCAGGCGGTGCAGGAGGCAGGGAAGCGCGTGCTGCTCGTCGCCAGCACGGACATGAGCCACTACATCTCCCGCGAAGAGGCGACGCTGAAGGATCGCAAGGCCATTGACGCCATCCTGGCCCTGGATCCGGAGGGACTGCACAGGGTGGTTCGGAAGGAAGGGATCAGCATGTGCGGATTCCACCCGACCACGGCCATGCTGGTGGCAGCCAAGGCCCTGCGCGCCACGCAGGCGGACCTCGTGATGTACACGGATTCCGGGGAAGTCACCCGGGATCTCCAGGAGGTCGTGGCGTATGCCGGCCTGGTCATCCGGTAATTGTGGATTGAGGATTTCGGATTGACGATGTGGGATTTACGATTGTACAGTTACGACCTGACGCGAGCCACTGCCGGAATCTCAATCATCAATCATCAATCTGCAATCTGGAGGAGGAGGGCAGGATGACCTACATCGTCGCGGAGCCGTGCATCGGGACCAAGGACCACGCTTGCGTAGACGTCTGCCCGGTCGAATGCTTCTACGAGGGGGAGGAGATGCTCTACATCCACCCCGAGGAGTGCATTGACTGCGGGGCGTGCGTGCCGGAGTGCCCGGTGGCGGCCATCTTCGAGGAGAGTGACACTCCCGAGCAGTGGAAAGAGTACATCGCCAAGAACGCGGAGGTGTTCAAGGGTGACGCCGCGCTTCCGAAGTCCCCCACCCGGGAAAAATGGGAGGAGGCAAGGAAGGATCCGGCCAGCGACGCGGCGAAGTACTACGAGAAGTACCCGCCGAAGCACTAGGCGGCCGTTCCGGCACTCTGCAGAGGCGCAGAGGAGCCGAGGAGCAGAGGGGAAGATCGGAGGCGCCCAGGCGTCCCGGAGGCGGGATGCTTGGGCGCCTCTTTTCTCTGACCCGATTCGTTGCTCAGACACTCCCGGCCCCGGGATGGAAGAACGTGCATATCCTGGAGGTCGGGCGGGTGTGGACCCCCGGCTCAACCGGGGTCTCGTCCTCGGAGACCCCGCTTTCTTGAGTGGGACGACTCGGCGGCGAAAGATCAATGTTTCCAGGGGGATATCGGGTACTCCTTGCCCTGTCTCTGAGAGATGTCGGGACCGCCTTGATGTTTCCCTTCAGGTTCTGAGCCGGGGCTCAGGGGCGGGCTTCACTTTTCCGCTGAGAGCCGCGTCACTCTTCAAGATGACGCCACTGGCGGGGCGATGCTGCGAGTGATGAACCCTGGCGATCGGCCTACAGCAGAGGAGGGACGCTCAGCTCTCGCCAGTCCACCGGCCGGGGGGTGGCCGGCAGCGCGCGAATCAGCAGGACGGGCTTCCGCGTGCCGCGGACGACCTTCTCGGCGATGCTCCCCATGACGAAGCGGTCGATCCCGCTCCGCCCGTGGGTCCCCATGGCGATCAGATCACTCTCCTCCTGCTCTGCATGGGCGATGATCTCGCTGGCCACATCTCCCTCCAGGGCGACACAGCGGGCGGCGACCCCCTGGCCCTTCAGGTCCCGCTGGATCTTTCCCAGGTAGATCATCGCCTCGGCCTTGAGGGCCGCCTTTCGCTCCGCCGCAGCCTCCGGCACGGCGTCCAGCTTCGCACCGGACGCCCCCAGAAGGAAGTGGACCACGCTGACCAGCGTGACCTCGGCTCCCATGGCCCGGGCCAGGGCCGCGGCGTGGGGCAGCACCGTCTCTGCCAGCCCGGACCCGTCCAGGGGCACCAGGATCTTCTTGTACATGAATCCCTCCTTCGCCGATGTGAGATTTTCGATTGTCGATTTTCGATTTTGATCCAAATCGTCAATCACCAATCGTCAATCGAAGATCCGCCCGCAGGGCGAGGGGGCGGGCGGCGTCAGAACGGCACGCCGGGAGCCGTGCAGATCCCCAGCCGCTCCCCGATGGGCCGGACCATGACGGGGGGCCACCAGCGCTGCGGCAGGAGGCCGTCGTGGATGGCCCAGCTGCGGCCCCGGATGCTGCCCCACGCACCTGGCGCACGAAACGGCGTGGACCCGTCCAGTCGCCCCGCCAAGCTTGCTCCCGGCTGAAAGCCCCGGTGGATCGCCTCCATCCGATCCCGGCCCGCCAGATACCCAAAGCCCTGCCGCTCATAGACGAGGGCATTGTGATAGTAGAAGGCCTCCAGGATGAGGGCGCTCTTGCCCAGGCGCGCCGCGAAGGCCTCGATCCGGTCCAGCGTGGGTCGAAGCATCCGAAGGCCCGGGCGGATCTGCCCCGGCGTCAGCCCGGCCCGCATGGCCGATTCCTCCGCCCGCAGATTGCGGCTGCGGGCTCCCAGCTCGGTGACCTTGCCCTCGTCATCCAGGTCCACGTCGAATCGCGGGCCCTCGGGGTCGTTCAGGATGATGAAGGTGATCTGCAGGTTCCCGTACCGGCTCTCGTCCAGCTTCAGGAACAGCGCCGGGTCGAGGGCGTCGGCCCGATGCGTGATGCTGATCCGGACCGAGGCCTCATCGGGCGGAGTCTCCAGGCTGGCCAGCCGTCTTCCCTGAGGGTCGGTGAAGGTGAGCGGGTCGAGCCCGAAGCGCTCGGAGAACGACGGGGGGATGATGGAGAGATAGCACCGATCGCGCTCTGGAACGGGGAGGGCGTTGATCTGGCGCAGGCTGATCACCGCGCGTGGGCTCCGCCAGGGGATCAGCCCGCCTCGCTGGGGTCGGGCCCGCGACCCGCGTTGGACCAGCCGGGCCAGGCGCGGGCGACGCAGGAGTAAGCGAGCCACCCGATGCCGGCGCCCCAGAGGGCTCCGGCCAGGACGTCCGCCGGATAGTGGACGCCCACGTACACCCGGGAATAGGCCACCCCGGCCGCCAGGAGGAAGAGGGCCCACCGCCAGCGGCGGAAGCCCAGCCATCCGACTGTGGCAACGGCGAACATGTTGCTGGCGTGGTTGGAGGGCCAGGAGAAGGACCGGGTGCAGCCAACCAGCACATGGACGTCGGGGATCACGTGACACGGCCGGATGCGTTGGAGGCCAGCCTTGATCAGGTTGGCGCCCAGGTCGGAGAGGGCCACGGCCGCCACGGCCACCACCAGCAGGACCCACATCCGTCGCCCGCCCCGCCTCATCAACAGGAAGATCCCCACGGCCGCGGGCAGGATGGCGTAGCGCTTCGTGCTCAGGATCGGCATCAGGAGATCGAAGAGCGGATTCTGGAGAGTCCGGTTGATCAGCAGAAAACCCCAGGCATCCAGGGCTCGGAGACCCGACAGGAGATCCAGCATCGTCCGGCTCAGGTGTCCACCCGCTTGGCGGAATGGGCGTTGACAAGGAAGGCCAGGCCGCCCAGGCTGCTGACGACCAGCGTCAGAGAGAACCAGGCCAGCGACATGGTGAGCGCCGTCGCCGCGTCCACACCGACCTTGGCGAAGAAGTAGACCGTGCCCCCCTCGCGGACGCCGAGGCCGGCCACCGACACCGGCAGCATGGCCACGACCGTGATCAGCGGGACGTACAGGAAGAAGTAGGCGATGGGCACCCCCAGGTTGAGGCCGGCACCGATCAGGTAGTAGGCGACGATGATCAGGGCCTGGAGCACGGTCGAGAGGAGGAGGGCCTGCCACAGCGCCCAGTGATGTCCCCGATAGCGGTGGAGCGCATCCACCAGGCCCTGCAGCATGTCCTGGAACCGCCCCAGGCCCACGAGTCGCAAGAGACCCAAGGCGCGCCCTTTCACGCGATCATTGAGGAGCAGGGCGAGGGTCAGACCGAATGCCGCGGCCACGAGCAGGATCATGCTGGCGACCTGGGGGTCGCGGATCTCGCCGTAGGCCAGCCCCAGCGCCACCAGGGCAATCGCGATCAGCGCGGCGAAACCGGAGAGGCGATCCACCAGGATGGAGGCGATGGAGGCATCGTGGCCCCGGGTGATCTTGTAGATGGCGTAGCCCCGGACGATGTCCCCGCCGATCAGCGTGGGCAGGAACAGGTTGAAGAAGGCCCCCTCGAAATAGACGAGGGTGAGGCGCCACAGGGGGAGGCGAATCCCCTCGGCCGCGAGCAGGCGTTGCCAGCGCACGGCGCTGATGACGTGGCCGAAAGCGTACAGGGCCAGGCACCCCAGGAACACCTTCAGGGGCAGCGCCTGGACGGTGCGGAAGAAGGTGGCGCGGTCCGCCCGCCAGAATAGAACGGCCAGGAGCAGGCCGCTGACGAAGAGTTTGCTCAGGAAGATGAGCCGCCCTTTGGCCCGCGGCGGCGCCTGGGGTTCCATCAGGCCTCCCGGCCGGGGTGGCCCAGCACGCGCTTGACCATGTAGATCGGCTTGCGCTGGGACTCGTGGTACACCCGGACGAGCAGTTCGCCCAGGAGACCCATCACGATGAGCTGCACCCCGACGAGGATGAGCAGGATCGCGAGGAACAGGAGCGGGCGTCCCCCGATCTGGGCGCCGAACGCGAGCTTGAGCACGCTGAGATAGCCGCCGATCGCGAATCCGACGCCGGCGGCACACACCCCCAGGAGGCCAAAGACCTGGATGGGTTTCGTGGCGAAGCTCAGCAGGAACTTGACCGTGATGAGATCCAGGATGACCCGCAGCGTTCGGAAGATGCCGTACTTGGAGCGGCCGAAACGCCGCGCCCGATGGTGCGTCTCCACCTCGGTCAGGCTGATCCCCATCCAGCTGGCGATGGCCGGGATGAAGCGGTGCATCTCGCCGTACAGGCGGAGATGCTCGACGACCTCCCGCCGGTAGGCCTTGAGGGTGCAGCCGTAATCGTGCAGGCGGATGCCGGTGACCCGGGAGATGAGCCAGTTGGCCAGCATGGAGGGAAGCCGCCGGCTCAGGAACGGGTCTTGCCGTCTCCGCCGCCAGCCACTGACCACGTCGAAGTCCTTGGCCAGGGTGAGGAGCCGCGGAATGTCGGCCGGATCGTTCTGCAGATCCCCGTCCAGGGTGACGATCACGTCGCCCCGGGCGTGGTCGAACCCGGCGGACATGGCGGCCGTCTGGCCGAAGTTCCGCCGCAAGCCCACCAGCACCCAGCGGGGGTCCTGATCGCGCACCTTCTCCAGCCGGGTCCACGTTCCATCCGTGGACCCATCATCCACCGCGACGACCTCGTAGGCGATCCCGTGGGGGTCTAGGGCCTGACGGATCTCCCCGGCGAGGAGCGGGACGTTGTCTTCCTCGTTGAAGACGGGAATCACGATGGAGAGCGTCGGTCGGACGTCAGTCGCCACGGATCCTCCCAGGAGGAGCGGAACTCAAAGCAACCGCAGATGAACGCAAATGAAGGCAGAGGATTCTCTGTGGGGGTCCAAACCCAAAAACTGACAACCGACAACTGACAATCTGGCGATGATCCGTTGTCGGCTGTCCGTTTTTCATTGCCAATCAGTACCCAGTGAATGGGCGGGGTGGGAACCCTTGAAAATCCCGGCCCC
>JACPAT010000071.1 GCA_016180655.1 Candidatus Methylomirabilota bacterium
TAGTACTTCTGGAGCATGAAGAAGAGGACCACGATGGGAATGGTGGCCAGCATGGATCCGGCCAAGAGGCGCCCCCAGTAGGTGATGAACTCGGTCATGTACTTGGTGAGGGCGACCTGAATCACCGTGAGCTCCAGGGACGAGGTCGCGACCAGGGGCCAGAAGAAGGCATCCCACTGTCTGAGGAAGAGCAGCAGGCTGGCCGTGATGAGGGCCGGTTTCACGTTCGGCAGCGCAACCCGCCAGTAGAGGTCCCACCACGTGGCCCCGTCCACCCGGGCAGCCTCGAACATGTCCCTGGGCAGCTTGGCCATGAACTGGCGGATGAGGAAGATGGAGAAGGCGTCCGGCACCGCCGGGATGATCAGGGCCCGGTAGGTATCCAGCCAGCCCATCGAACGGACGACCAGATACAGCGGCAGGACGATCACCTCGAAGGGCACCATGAAGGTGACCAGCACGAGGCCGAAGAGCAGCTTCTGCCCCCGGAACGTGAAGCGGGCAAACCCGAAGGCGGCCAGGGAGTTGACGAGCAGTCCCAGCACGATCGTGGTGCCGGCCACGTAGAGGCTATTCCCGAAGAAGCGGGCGAAGCGATCCTCGAAGAGGATTTCCCGGAAGTTCCGGAGCGTGCCGCCGATGGGCAGAAGCGTCTTCCAGGAGAGGCGCGTCGTGTACCGGAAGATCTCGTCGTCCGGGCGAAGGGACGAGGTCAGCGCCCAGAGCAGGGGGACGGCCGAGAGCAGCAGGGTCGCCCCCAGCGCGCTGCCGAAGAGGCCGCGCCGCAGGAGGCGGGTCGGAGCGCCCTGGCGTGGACCGGCAGGGGTATGCACGGCTCAGTACTCGAACTCGACGCGCAGGAAGCGCAGGAGGACGCGGAGCGGGTGCGGCTCATGGCCGAGCACGCACGGCAGGTTCGCGAGCACATGGGGAAGCTGGGGGCGAAGAGCTACTGGGAGCCGCTGCAGCCGTCGCCGGAGCGCCCCGGCCCCGCCCCATCCACGATGGCCGCCTCCTGGAGGCTTTCGGGGATCTCCTTCAGCCCGGCGAGCAGGATCACCATCCAGTAGCCCACCCCCTTCCAGACGACCATGCCCATCAGCGACGCCATGGCCTGCGACTGGCTGGTCAGGAAGGTCTGGGCGGGCAAGCCCACGGCGATCAGCAGGCCGTTGATGAGCCCGCTGTCCGGCGCGTACATCAGCTTCCAGATGATGGACGCCACGACCAGGGAAATGACGGCGGGCATGAAGAAGAACGACCGGAAGGCCTGGATGACTCGCCCCTTCCGGTTGACGAGGACCGCCAACCCCAGGGCCAGGACGACCTGGACCGGGGTGACTGCAAGATTGAAAAGGAGGGTGTTGACCGTGGCCTTGAGGACGACCGGGTCGCGCACCAGCTCGGCGAAGTTGGCCAGGCCGATGAACTCCTGCGTCCTGGCGATCGGCCGGACCTCGTAGAACGAGAGGCGCAGCCCCTCCATGATGGGGTAGAGCTTGAACAGCCCGAACCCCAGCATGGCGGGCGCGATGAAGAGGTACGGGACCACCGACCAGGCGCGACGACGGGTCACGGGCGGGCGCGGCCTACTTGTAGCGGCGCAATTGCGCGTTGATCTTCTCGGCGGCCGCGTTCATCTCCTTGGCCGCATCCGCCCCCTGGCGCACGTTCGCAAAGGCCTGGCGCAGCAGGTCCTCGTACTCGCGGTAGGCCGGCGTGCGCGGCCGGGGGATGGCGGTGTGGACGATCTCCCAGTAGAAGAGCTTGTTCGGCATCACCTCGAAGGTCTCGGGCAACGCCTTGAAGGTGGACTCCCGCACCGGCATATAGTTCATGATCTTGTAGTTCCGCTTGGCCGGCTCCGGGTCGGTGTAGGCCTTGAGGAGCGCCACGGCCAGGTCAGGATGCTTCGTGCCCGAGAAGACCCCCGCATGCCAGGCCCCGGTCTCCGTCACTGGCTTCTTGAAGTAAGGGTGGGGGGCGAGGACCCAGTGCACGTTGGGATACTGGCTCTTGAGGGTGTTGGCCTCGTAGGAAGGGGCCACGTACATGGCGAGCTTGCCGGTGTAGAAGAGGTTCGGGATCTGCTCCCGGGGGGAGATCTTGTGCTTGTTGAAGGTATCGCCATACCAGCGGGCGGCCTCGATGGCCGCCGGGCTGTTGAGGTAGCCGTCCACCGTGGTCCCGTCGGGGCTGAGGTCGCCGGCCCCGTTGGACAGGATCAGGGGCAGCATCATGTAGGGCCGGTCGTACTGCTGGAAGGCGAGGCCCCACACGTCCGGGATCTTGTTCCCGCTCTTGTCCACCTGGACCTTCTTCGCCAGCTCCACCACCTGGTCCCAGGTCATCCGCTCCTTGGGGTCGGTGCCCGGCAGCTTCAGCCCCGCGGCCTTGAAGAGGTCCACGTTGACGAACATGCCGACGCTGGTGGAGCCCATGGGGGCCGAGATCATCTTGCCCTTGTAGGTGGCGAGGTCCCGCTCCGCCTTGGTGAGGTCCTGCACGTTCTCCTTGCTGTAGTACTTGTCGAGCTGGAGCAGGGCGCCCTGGTGCCCGTACGAGGCCACCAGCGGGCTGTCCACGTCGAAGACGTCTATGCCGCTGCCGGACGAGAGGGCGATGGCCGCCTTCTGGAAATACTGGTCGAAGGGAATCTCGGAGAGGACCACCTTCACGCCCGGGTTGGTCTTCTCGAAGTCGGCCACCGCGGCCAGGACCGCTTGCCGGCGGGGCTCCCCGCGGGCCACGGAGAGGAAATGAAGCTCGGTCGCGGCCAGGGCCGGCCCCGGACCAAAAGGCGCGCTGGATGGCCCCGGCAGGACCCCGCCGCTCGCGAGGGCAACGCTCAGGACGACTGTGAGGATCGTTCGATGCGACATGTTGCGTCTCCTTTTGCAGGGTGCTGGCCGGCCAGGGTCCCGAGGAACAGTTCCATGAAGCGAGGCGCATCCAGGTCCAGGGCGACCCGCGCGTTCAGCGGGCCCGGCGCCGGGATGAGGAATCGAGCCAATTCAGGGTATCCCAGGAGCTGGCCCGCGGTCAACTCCCCGCCAAGCTCGACGGCCACGTGCAGGGGGGTGAGTTTCAGGATCGCCGGGTCCAAGGCATAGGCCAGGGCCAGGGGGTCGTGCAGCCAGAAGCCCGGCAGGCCCCGCACCTCCATGGCGAAGCGCAGCCAGGGCCGGCTGGTCCTGGCCAGGAAGTCGTGGAGCGGGGTCCCGCCGGTGGCGATCCGGTCCAGATCGGGGGGGGTCATGACGGTTCGCGTCGTGACGTCCAGGGGAACCAGGGTCACCGGCGCGCCCGAGGCCAGGACGACGGCGGCCGCCTCGGGGTCATAGCCGATGTTGAACTCGACCGCCGGTGTGACCAGGCCCGGGACGCGGATCGCGCCCCCCATGACCACGATCTCGGCCACCGACCTCGCCAGGGCGGGATCGAGCAGCAACGCGGCCGCGACATTGGTGCAGGGGCCGATGGCGACGATCGTCACCTCGCCCGGCCGACCCCGAACGGTGTCGGCGATGAACTCGGCGGCGCGCGACGCGGCCGGGGCCAGGGTCGGCGGGTCGAACGGCGGCAGGTCCCAGAACCGCTCCACCGACTGGCAGCGTCGCGCCCCCATCAATTCCCGGATGCGGCGCGGGTCCCGGAGCAGCGGCCGGGTCGCGCCCGGCACGACGGGCACCTCGGTCCGCCTGGCAATCTCCAGCAGGCGGAGGGCGTTCGGCAGGCCCTCCTCATGGACCACATTTCCGGCCACGATGGTCACGCCCAGCAGATCGCACGCCGGGTGCAGCAGGCCCAGCGCGATGGCCAGGCCGTCGTCCACATCGGATCCGGGTGTCCCGATGCCCGGATCGGTGTCGAGGATGATGGACTTCCTTTTGGCTCGTACCGTCATCACGCCCGCGTCACGTGAGTCAGCTCGGAAAACGCGAAACGTAGAACGTGAGACGTAACACGTAAAGCCATTACGTTTCACGTTTTACGTTTTATGTTCCCCATACACCTGGACCTTGTCGGCAGGCAGCACCAGTCGAACCGGGCCGGGCCGCCGGAGGTCGGGGCTGTCGGCCATCACCATACCGTCCCCCAGACGGACGTAATGCCGGTAGTGGGCGCCCAGGAACAGGCTTTCCTCCAGCACCCCGGTCAGGACCACCGTGCCCCCCCGAGGCGGGGCCGACGGCTCCTCCATTTGAATGTCCGAGGCGCGGAAGATGACGGTGACCCTGCCACGGGCAGCGCCCGTGTAGGGGATGGACTGGCCCGCCACGACCAGCTTCCCGTCGCTGACATCCCCCTCCAGTTGATTGCTGACTCCCAGGAACTCCGCGGCGAAGGCGGTGGCCGGCTTGAGATAGATGTCCTGGGGCGTGCCCGCCTGGACGATCATCCCCTGGTCCATCAGGACCACCGTGTCC
This sequence comes from Candidatus Methylomirabilota bacterium, assembly GCA_016180655.1. Taxonomy (GTDB): domain Bacteria; phylum Methylomirabilota; class Methylomirabilia; order Methylomirabilales; family 2-02-FULL-66-22; genus 2-02-FULL-66-22. The sequence continues at coordinate 4,431 of JACPAT010000071.1, forward strand.
GCCAGGGCCAGGGCCTCTTCCTGGTCGTGGGTCACGTAGATAGCAGTGATCCCCACCTGCTTCTGGAGCCGGCGAAGCTCCACGCGGAGCCGCTGGCGCACCTTGGCATCCAGGTTCGACAGGGGCTCATCCATGAGGAGTACCTTCGGCTCCACCACCAGGGCGCGCGCCAGCGCCACCCGCTGCTGCTGCCCGCCGCTCAGGGCCGAGGGCTTGCGCGACTCCACGTCGGCCAGACTCCCGATCTCCACCAGCTCCAGCACCTTCAGGACGCGGCGGCGGATCTCGTCCGCGGGGACCTTCTGGAGGCGCAGGCCGTAGGCCACGTTCTCGAAGACGGTCATGTGCGGCCACAGGGCGTAGTTCTGAAACACCATGGCGGTCCCCCGTCGCTGTGGGGGGAGCCCGCTGACCTCCTCCGCGTCGAAGAGGATGCGACCGGAATCCACCGCGATGAAGCCGGCGATGCTCCGGAGCAGCGTGGTCTTGCCGCACCCGCTGGGGCCCAGGATGGCGGTCAGCGCCCCGCTCCGGAAGTTGAGGGAGACCCCCCGCAGGACCTCGACCCGGCCGTACGTCTTGCGGACGTTTTCCACGCGAACTTCGACCATGGCCCCCCTCTGAGAGCCGAGAGCCTAGAGCCGCGAGCCGAGAAACAGCGCGTGAAGGCGGGACTCGACTCTCGGCACTCGGCTCTCGACTCTTCGAGTCATATACGTCCGAACATCGAGAGGTACTCGGACTTCATGTACCGTTCCAGCAGGATCAGCAGCACGATCCCCGGCACCATGAGCAAGAGCGCGCTGATGGAGGCGACCTGCAGCTCGTATCCCACCGAGGTCCGGTACATGAACACGGGCAACGTCAGGATGAATGGACTCCCCACCAGCAGGGTCCCGGTGAACTCGTCCAGCGAGTACAGGAACACCAGGAGCGTGCTGGCGATGATGCCCGGTGTGGCCAGCGGCAGCGCCACGGAGAAAAAGCTCTTGAGCCGGGAGGCCCCCAGGTTGATGGCCGCCTCCTCCAGCGACTCCGGCACCGACTTGAACACCGCCGTCATGGTCCAGACCGCGAAGACCAGCGCCCCCACCATGTGGATCAGGACGACGCCCCAGAACTTCCCGCCCTGGTTGATCCGGTACAGCAGGGTGGTGGAATTGACGAACACGGGAAGTTGCGGGAACGCCTGGGGCAGCAGGAAGATCATGAGGATCACCGGCTTGAAGGGGATCGGGGTACGCGCCAAGAGGTACGCCAGGGGCACCGTGATGACGAGCGTCAGGACCGTCACCACCACCGCGATCAGGAAGCCCGACTGGAGCGCCCGCAACATGTCCCCCTGGAGGACCTTGGACCAGTAGAACAGGCCGACCTGCTGCGGGAACAGGTGCGGCCAGTACCACTTCTCGGCAAAGGACCAGATGACCAGGCTGGACAGCGGCCCGAAGATGATCACCGCCGCCAGGACGGTCCCCGCCATCCGCAGCCCCCGCCGATTCATGGACATCGAGACACCTTCAGATATGCAACCACAGATGAACACAGATACACACAGATGGAATCGGATCCAATCTCAGAATCAATTGCACCTGATCCGGGATATCTGTGTTCATCTGTGTGCATCTGTGGTTACGTCTCCTTCTGGGTGATGGTCCGAAGGTAGTAGCCGGCCACGCCCATGGCGAGCAGGTACGAGACGACGCCGAGCGCGTTGGCCGTGCCGTAGTCCCCCTGGTAGTTGATGCGGTAGTAGACGTCGATCATCACCATCTGCGGCGGCTCGCCGCTGCCGATCATGAGCGGCACGGAGAACGACGCCAGCATGGAGGTGAACAAGAACGCGCCGGCCACGGCCAGCGACGCCGCCGACATGGGCAGCAGGATGTCCCGGATCTGCCGGAAGGTGGACGCGCCGAAGTTCCGCGCCGCCTCCAGGTAGGTCTCGTCCACCGACCGGTAGGCCCCCAGCACCAGGAGCACGGCCAGGGCCAGGTTCTTCCAGATCAGGGAGACGGCGATGCCCATCCACCCGAAGGCGATGGAGGGGGGATCGTTGAGGTTGATCAGGCCGATCTGGCTGAGGACGGAGTTCAGCGTCCCCTTGGGGGCCAAAAGGACGCGCATGGCGTGCCCGACCACCACGAAGGGGATGAAGAGCGGGATCTTGAACAGGAACTCCACCGGCTTGTTGGTGGTGATCCGGAGATACCCGCAGAGCAGCACCGCGATGAGGAGGACCGCCGCCAGGCTGACGAACGCGATCCAGAGCGTATAGAGGATGTCATACCGGTAGAGCCGCCAGACCAGGCTGTAGTTCCGGAGGGTCCACTGGTCCTCGCGCAGGAAGCTCAGGTGCGCTGAGGACAGAAAGGGGATGAAGAACAGCCAGACGACGATGGCCAGGGGCGGGAGCGCGATGATCAGGCTGGCGATCCGGAGCGAGGGTCGCATAGGAAAAGGGCGAGGGGTTCCTCACCCCTCGCCCCCTCTCCCGAGTCTCGGTGGTCTCAGTTTTCTTCGTAGGCCGTCAGCATATCCTTGAAGTACTGCTGCTGGGGGAAGACCAGCCCGTACTTCTCCAGCGCGTCCGGCGGGACGTCCCCGAAGAGCATGGCCTTGGCCTTGGGGGCCACCACCGGCAGCACGTGCTTGGCGTCAATGCCGGGCAGCCAGCCGTTCCGCTCCACGATCACCTTGGCCTGCTGCTCCGGCGAGGTGATGAATTCCACGTACTTCTTGGCCATCTCGTAGTTCGCCGCCTTCTTGGACACCACCAGGTACATAGGCTGGCCAGGGAAGCCCGGCGAGATGAGCTTCATCTTGATCTTGGGGTCCATGCGACCCTCGTTCTTCATGTTGATCAGCATGTCCACCCAAACCGGCCCCATGGCGATCTCGCCCCGGTTCAGCTTGTCCAGCGTGTCGTTGTTCCCCGTGGTCATCGTCACCGGCAGGCCCTTCAGCTCCTTGATCGCCGCGGGCCAGCCCGCCTGGGCGTTCTTGTCATAGGCACCCTTGGCGTACTGGTCGTACTTCCCCGTCTTCCAATAGGTCCAGCCGGTGACGAAGGCGGTGCCACTCATGCCGCCTTTGACCCCGTTGTAACCGAACCGCTTGGGGTTCGCCTTGATCCACGCCACCAGTTCGTCGAAGCTGTTGGGTGGGCTCTTGACCATCTCCGGATTGTAGGCCAGGACCACCTGGCTGTGGAACATGGGCATGACGAAGCCTTCGACGTTGAAGCCCAGGGCGTTCCGGCCGTCCGCCGCCGTCATCAGCTTGTAGGTCGCGATCTCCGGCCCGTACTTGGCCAGCAGGTCATTCTGCACCATGTCCGGCATGATGCTCTGATGGACGATGGCCACGTCAATGTCGTACTTGGCGACGTTGGCGTCCTTCTGGCTCTTCAGCTTCTGGAAGATGACCCGGCTGCCCGGATCGCCCGGCCCGCTGCCGACCGCGTTGACCTCCACGTTCGGGAACTTCTGCATGAACGCCGTGCCGAAGACGCTCTTCTGCAGCTCGTGCATGTTGGTGTCGCCGGCCGTGACCACGTTCAGGACGATCTTCTCACCAGCAGACGCGGGACTGGCCAGACCCCATGCCAGGATCGCCAGCCCGATTGCCCCCAGCATCACCCATGACTTCATGCGCTTCATCGGTCCTCCCCCTTTCCCCGCAGAGTCAAGGCGCCCCAGATGAAAATCTGGGCAATCACCAGCCGGGGCGCCGGCCGCATGGGCAGCCATTCCTGGCCGTGTCCCGATCTCCTCCAGCGGTCTCCGCCTAACCCCTTGTCACGACTACAACAGACGCGGGTCCGGGGGGGTGAAATTCGCCGTGGCACGGAAGCTGCTTTCATCATATTAGGATACCCGGGGGGTCCTCCGCGGCTACTCGTGTGTCGTGTGCGAGCTGCTCCCCGGGCTCTCCAACCCGCCATCCGGCGGAGACAGGACCCCAAGACCGTGACACACATTCACGAACGGCAGCAGTCGAACCGCCGGGTCCTCGAGCTCACGACCCTGTACGAGATCAGCAAGATCCTCGGGTCGTCGCTGGACCTGGAGCAGAGCCTGACCGGCACGCTCCGGATCCTGAACTCCTTCATGGGGATGCGGAAGGGCACCATCCTGCTGTATGACGCGACCACCGGCGAGCTCTCCATCCGGCTGGCGCTGGGCATGACCCCGGAAGAGATGGCCCGGGGAAAGTACCAGATGGGCGAAGGCATCCTGGGGAAGGTGATGCAGCACGGGCTGCCCATGGTCATCCCCGACATCGGGCAGGAGCCCCTGTTCCTGGATCGCACGGGATCGCGCGGAGACCTCGGCGCCCAGCCCATCGCCTTCATCGCCGTGCCCATCAAGGTGGGCGGGGAAGCCGTTGGGGTCCTGAGCGTGGATCGCCTCTTCGCGGAGGAGACCTCCTTCGAAGAGGATGTCCGGGTGCTCACCATCGTGGCCTCCCTGATCGGGCAGACGGTGAACCTCCGCCCGCTACCGGCTGGACAACATCGTCGGCCGCAGCAAGCGGATGCGCGAAATCTACGAGGCGGTGGAGCAGGTGTCCCAGACCCGGACCACCGTCCTCATCCGGGGCGAGAGCGGAACCGGCAAGGAGTTGATCGCCCGCGCCATCCACTTCAACTCCCCGCGCGCCTCGGGCCCCTTCGTGAAGCTCAACTGCGCTGCCCTGCCCCAGAGCCTGCTGGAGAGCGAGCTGTTCGGGCATGAAAAGGGCGCGTTCACCGGGGCCACGGCAGCCAAGAAGGGACGCTTCGAGCTCGCGGACGGGGGCAGCCTGTTCCTGGACGAGATCGGGGACATCCCCA
>JACPAT010000072.1 GCA_016180655.1 Candidatus Methylomirabilota bacterium
AGACAACCGAGATGTGCCGGACAGGTACAGTGTCGTCCAGATGCCGGATATTCCAATGTGCCTGTTTGACGCATGCTGCTCCGCCGAGTGGCCGGACACGTCAAAGTCCATCGCGCCCCCTTTCCCCCTCTGCCCGCCCCCCGGTCCCGTAATATCCCGAATCTCCAAGCCGAGGCCCATTCACCGCCGCCGCCGGCCGGCCGCCGAGATGCGTTCTCGCCGCACAGGCACGTCAATCGCATCAGGCTTCCCCGAGGGGATCCGCCGGCCGCCCCCGAGTTTCCCTGTGCAACCGCTGGCCGCCGGCTTCACGTGGGCCGATGGGGAGGCCCGCCATCTCGTCGGAGGAAACGTCATGCAACGATCGTTGGATTGCATGGGGCGCTCGCGCCGCAGGTTGATGCTCGCTGCTGTGGTGCTCCTCTGGAACCTTCTGGCTCCGTGGCCCGGGCACGCAGCCTCGTCTCCTGCCTTTTCGTGGCGGCAATTCGAGGGGACCACACTGCGCGTGCTTCTGAGCCAGGGCCACTGGCAGCAGGTCATGGGTTCCTCTCTCCCGGAGTTCGAGGAACTCACGGGGATCCGGCTGGCCATCGAGGTGTTCCCCCAGGCGGAGCTGTGGAATGTCCTGGAGACCGGGCTCCAAGAGCCCGGGCGCGTGGACGCATTCATGACGGTCCCTGCGCTGGACGGGCGCCGCTATCTTCGCGCCGGCGGCGTCCACCCGGTGAACGACTACCTCCGGGATCCGACGCTCACCGCCCCGGAGTACCACTGGGACGACTTCCTCCCCCGGGCCCGGGCGGCGATGGAGATCGAAGGAGCCATCCTCGGGCCGCCGGTGATGGCCGAACACCTGGCCCTCCTGTACCGGAAGGACCTCAGACGGGGGAGCGCGGCGTCGGTCTCGTCAGTCGGGGAAATGGACCGTACGCCACCTCACTGTACGCCGGGATCCTGCACGCCATGGGAGCGACCTGGCTTGACGGCGACAACCGCCCCACGATCAATGGCCCCACGGGATTGGCCGCCCTGGAATTCCTCGGGAATCTTCTCGGGCGTTACGCCCCACCCAAGGTCTCGGAATTCGGATGGGAGGAGGCGTCGGCGGTCTTTCGTGAGGGCAAAGCGGCTATGTACATCGAAGGCAGCTCGATCTATCCCCTCATCGAGCATTCCCGAACCTCCCGCCTGATGGGCAAGGTGGGGTACGCCATCTTCCCCGCCGGCCCCGGGGGCCCCGGCACCACCATCGCCGTCCGGGGGCTGGCCATCGCCGGGCAGAGTGCGCATCCCAAGGCGGCGTGGCTGTTCCTCCAATGGGCCAGCAGCCAAGAGATGGTCCGGCGGGCTCTCATCAAAGGCGTGCTGGTCGCGCGGGAGTCGGCCTGGCGGGATCGATCCCTCTACGACGGCGAGATCCCCGAGGACCTGGCCCAATCCTTCCTGGAGGCCGGCCGGACGGGCACGCCCGATTGGGCGCCCCCGCTGGTCGCCGTCACCGCGGCGCGCGTGGCCGTGGGCAAGGCCATCACGGCCGCCATCCGGGGCGAGGACATCCGCGCGGCCGCAGACGCGGCCGCGGGCCGGCTGACAGAGATCCTCATCACCACCGAGGGCATGGGCACCCGCTCCTCCTGGGCGCGCCCCTGAGTTCCGGCCGACGCGTTCCTCGGGGGTGGTTCCGAGGTGGCCACCTCCGAGCGACGCCATCAGATCATCCACGTCCACCACGCCCGCGTCGGGCGGCCGGGAGTCACTCCCCTCATACGAGGCCCCTCCGAATACTGCGCCCTCATGCCTGTGGCCGCTGGTCCTTCTTGCCCAGCGCGCATCCGGGTCTCCTACCTCGCCTCCGGCACGGCCGGGGCCGGAGCCCGGCGGTGCAGCAGACGCGCGAGCCAAACCTTGGGCGTAAACCGAGCGGCCAAGTCGTCGAACAATGAGTAGGCTACCGGAGTTGCCAGCAAAGTCAGCAGGAGTGCCAGGGTTTGCCCGCCGGCAATGATCGACCCGATGGCGCGGTTGCTCCCGGCGCCCGGGCCGCTGCTGATGAGGAGCGGCAGCATCCCGGCAACGAAGGCGAGAGTGGTCATCAGGATGGGGCGGAGCCGGTCGCGGTTGGCCTGGATGATGGCCTCGGCTCGGGGCATTCCGTGCGCGCGGAGGCCGATCATATGGTCGATCTGCAGAATGGAGTTCTTCTTCACGATGCCGAAGAGGACCAGGAGGCCGAGGGCCGTGAAGATGTTCAGGGACTGCTGGAAGAGCAGGATGGACAGCAGGGCGAACGGCACCGTGAGCGGGAGGGCCAGCAGGATCGTGACGGGGTGGAGCCACGACTCGAACTGGGCCGCCAGGATCAGGTACATGAAGATAATGGACAGAAGGAAGGCCAGTCCAAAGTTCAGCGCGGCCGTGCCCATCTCCTTCGAGGTCCCGGTCACCCCGGCCTGGTACGCCGGATCGAGATTCATCGCCTTGGCTTCCTTCCAGAGAGCGTCCAGGGCGGACTGCTGGTCGTAGCCGGTCCGCATATTGGCGCTGATGGTTACCTGGCGGCGCCGCCCCAGGCGATCCACTTGGGAGGGACCCTCGCTCTCCTGGAAGCGCGCCACGTTGTCCATGCTCACCGCACCCAGCTTGGTGGAGGGGACCGCCATCTGGCCCACCCCGTCAACCGTCGTGCGCCACTGCTGGACGGCGCGGGCGTGGACCTCGTACTGCTCGCCGTTCTCGTTGTACGTCGAGATCTTTCGCCCGCCGACCATGACGCGCAGCGTGTCGGCCACGTCCGCCACCTGCACCCCCAGTTCGGCCGCCTTCTTCCGATCCAGGTCCACCGACATCTCCGGCTTCCCCAGGATGAGGCTGGTATCGACGTCCACGACGCCCGGGACCTTGGCCAGCGCCGCGGTCAGACGCTTCGAGTGCTCGCCCAGCTTCTGGATGTCCGGCCCGCTGATGTAGAACGCGATCTCTTTGTTGGCCATCCCGCCGCCCGAGATGGCCGCCACCTGGGAGACGCTCGTGCGCAGCTTCTCAGGGGCGAACTTGGGGAGGACCACCTTGCGCACCTGGTCCATGATCGCGAACTGGGACGTCCGGCGCTTGCGGATGTCCTGGAGCTTCACGAAGATGGAGGCAAGGTTGGCCGTGCGCCGCTCGTCGTTTCCGACCTGAGCCACGGTGTACGCCACGCCGGGCAGCTTCTTCACCTCGCGCCCGATGCGGCTGGCGATCAGTTCGGTCTGCTCCAGGGTGGTGCCCTCGGGGGTGCGCACCGACACCTCGAACTGCGACTCGTCGTTCTTGGGCAGGAAGTCCTTCCCGACCGCCATGAAGAGCGGCACGATGGACACCAGGGCAACCACGGAGGCCGTCACGATCACCCAGCGGTGGGCCATGGCCCAGCGCAGGAGCCGCTCGTAGCCGGTGTCGAGGACCCGGAAGAACCGGGAGTCCTTGGACGAGTGGCCGCTCTCTTTGTCCAACGAGAGCCAGCTGCTGGACATCATGGGGGTCAGCGTGAAGGCCACAAGCAGGGAGACGAGAATTGAGAAGGCCATGGTCAGGCCGAAGGAATACATGAACCGGCCGACGATGCCCCCCATGAAGGCCACGGGGAGGAACACGGCGACCAGGGACAGGGTCGTGGCCAAGACCGCCAGGCCGATCTCGCGCGTGCCCTCGATAGCCGCCTGGAAGGGGGAGAGCCCCTTCTCCTCCATGTGCCGGTAGATATTTTCCAGCACGACGATGGCGTCGTCGATCACGATCCCGACGGCCAGGGTCAGCGCCAGCAGGGTCAAGAGGTTGAGCGTGAATCCCATGGCGTACATGAGGGCGAAGGTGCTGATGATCGAAGCCGGGATGGCGATAGCGGCGATCAGGGTGGAGCGCCAGTTGCGCAGGAACAGGAGGACGACCAGGGCCGCCAGGACGGCCCCCACGATCAGGTGCTCCTCGACGGTCTTGACCGAATCCTTGATGAACTCCGATTGATCCCGGACGATCTCCAGCGTATAGCCGGCCGGCAGGCGCGAGCGCAAGCCACTGAGCCGCTTCGTAACCTCGTCCACGACGGCCACGGTGTTCGTCCCGGACTGCCGCTGGACGACCAGCATCACCGCCGTCTTGCCGTCCACGTTGCCGGCGGTCTCGGGCTCCTCGACGCCGTCCTCCGCACGGCCCACCTGCGCCAGGGTGATCTGGGCTCCGGCCCGCGTGGCGACCACGATTCCGTTGAACTCCGGCACGCCGTTCACCCGGCCCCTCATCCGGACGGTCGACTCACGAGCGCCTTGACCCAGGTTCCCCCCGGGGAGTTGGAGGTTCTGGTTGGCCACCGCCCGGGTGACCTCCGCCGTGGTGAGGGTGTAGGCGCGCAGGCGGGTGGGATCAAGCCAGAGATTGACCTGCCGGAGGCGGCTGCCGACGAGGGTCACCTTGCCGACGCCCGAGATGGATTCGATTTCGCGCCGGAGGGTCTTGTCCGCATACTCGCTGATGTCCCGGATCGGTCGATCGGCCGAGAGGGCCGCGTAGAGGACGGGGGCCGCGTCGGGGTCCACCTTGTCCACCACGGGCTGGTCGATGTCCTGGGGAAGGTCGGGCAGGATCTGGTTGACTTTGTCGCGAACCTCCTGGGCGGCCACGTCGACGCTCTTCTCCAGTTTGAACTGGATGAACACCTGGGACACCCCCTCCGTGGAAACAGAGCGGAGCTCGTCAATCCCCGCGATGGTGTTCACCGCCCGCTCGATCTTGTCGGTGATCTCGGTCTCGATCTCCTCCGGCGCGGCGCCGGTCTGGCGCGTCGTCACCGTGATGACGGGGAAGTCCACCTTGGGGAAGAGGTCCACCCCCAGCTTGAAGTACGAGAAGACCCCGACCACCACCAGGGACAAGATGAGGACCGACGCGAAGACGGGGCGCTTGACGGAGATGTCGGCCAGCCATTGCATGACTACTTCGCCTCCTGGACCGCGATGGCGGCTCCGTCGGTGAGGCCGTTCGCCTGGGAACTCACCACGCGCTCACCGGCGCTGAGGCCGCGCAGGATCTCGACGGATCCGCCCGCCTCACGGCCTGTCTGGACGATCCGTACCTCGGCTGTGGCTTCGTTGGCTACGAACAACTTGAAGACACCCCCCTCATTCTTGACCGCGGCGGCCGGAACCATCACGCTCGGTCGGGCGGCGGGGAGTTCGATGCGCGCGGTGGCGAACAGCCCGGGCTGGAGCAGCTCCCTGGGGTTCGGGACGATGGCCTCGACCACCAGGACACGGGATTCAGTCCGCACCGCCGGGCCGACGTAGGCAATGGTCCCCTCGAACTGTCGGTCGGGGTGGCTCTGGACGGCGAACGAAACCTTTTGCCCCTTGCGGACGGCAGCCACTGCGCCTTCAGGGATCGTGAGCTCGATACGGAGGGGATCAATCCGCACGATCGTGGCAATGCGATCCCCCTTCTTCGTGTACCGGCCGACGTTGGCGGCTTTCTCGGCGATCACGCCGCTGAACGGGGCACGGATGACCGTATCCTCCATCGCCTTGCGCCCCATGGCGACCCGGACCTTCTGAGCCAGAAGGGACTGGTAGAGCTGTCGCATCTGGTTGATGGCGGTCTCGTACTGAGCCTTGGCGGCCAGGGAGTCGGCACGGCGGAGGTCGTGCTCGGCCCGCGAGACGGCGCCCTCTTCCAGGAGTTGGACGAAGCGCCTGTAGTCCGCCTCAGCCCGATCCATGCTGGCTCGGGCCTGCTGCACCTCGGGAGTCCTCAGGGGGTCAAAGGTCTGCCCATTCACCAGGCCGAGTCGCTCCCGGATCTGTGCCTCGGAAGCCTCGGCCTCCCGCAGTTGGTTCTTGGCGTCCTGATCGTGCATGCGCGCCACCACCTGGCCAACATTGACAAACTGGCCACGCTCGACGAGGACCTCGACCACCCGTTGCTCGATTTCAGAGGCGATGTCGGTCTGCGCGTCCGCCATCAGGGTGCCGGTCACGTCCAGGCCCATCGGGAGCATGCGCTCTTCGGCCTTGGCGACCGTGACGGCCACGGCCTTCGCCGCCGCGTCGGGCTGGGCGGAGAGCTTTGCCTCGGTGTTCCCGCAACCGGCGGCGAGGAACTGGGCCATCGATGCCAGGACGAGCAATGCGGGCCAGGTCTTGCGGTGGGGGGCGTGAGCGGTCATCGGCGTTGCTCCTCGTAACTTGGCTGGCCGGCAACGTGGAGCCGGCAGATCCGACCGTCAAGGCGTGCACCCAGGGCGGCCAGGGCCGCGCGCGGAATGTTGGACAATGAGTCCAGCTCCTCTCGGGTAAGGTCGAGCCCGGCGCGGAGGACGGCGGACGCTGGATCCCCGAAGAAGTTCTCGCGGAACCCTTCGTCCGTCACTAGCTTGCCCAACGTCCGCTCCACGTCACGTTGGCTCATCGGAACCTCCTGAGCCCGTAGTGGGCTACCAGGTCGTCTCGAAGTCGGGGCCGCGTGTTCGCCCCTTGGTGAGGACATAGGGCGATGACTCTGTCAGAGATCGCGGGAACCCGCCCGGCCAGCAGGATCGAGAGCACAACGAGAGTGCCACCGGGCACGAACAGCTCGATGATCAGGAGTCGTGCGACTTGCTTTGCAACCTCTATCAGGGTCTGTCCCACGTCGCGCTCCCTCTCTCGGTTACCTGGCGCTACCTCGTGCCTTGCGTTCCCATTCCGGGAAAGCAGGGAGCGGGCCAAGTTCTTGTCTCACTGCAACTCATTGAAAATAGGAGACGTGGACAGATGGGGGGCTGGTCTGCGTGGGCAGGGGTGTCGATCGGTCCGCAAGTGGTTGGCGAACTTTCTACAACTTGCCCAGAAATCTACAGACGGTCTATGGCTCGAGACCGAAGCGCTTCAGGCGGGCGTAACGCTGGGAAGGCGGCGGCGGTCTTGGGCTAACGCACCGCTCAGCGGCCGGCGGAGCCGGTCCGCTGAAGCGGGTTGTTGGACGGTGCGCCGCCACAGTACAGTATTTTCGTCAGCATCTCGAGGCGGATTGCCGCGATTACGGGTCTACCTTTCGACTGAAGAAAACGACCGCATCGCGCATACGAGATAGTCCGCAAATCGCCTGAATCAGGAGCCACGGCCCGAGGGTGTCGGCGACGAGGAACGCGAATACCAGCGCCGTTGTCGTAAGCGCCGTGTTGCTGTAGACCACCTTGAGGAATCCACCACGCGGGCCCGTCCAGTACAGAACGACGCAGGCGAGCATGACCATGCAGAGGTTCGTCAAGAAACTCTTGCTCGAGGAGACGAACCCGAAGAACTGCGGACGGTCCCTGGCCTCGTCCGTGATACGGCGAAAGTCTCTGGGTTTGTACTTGTGGAAGAACCCCCGGGATCGTCGGTCGATGTGGCGCTGGCGCGTGTCCTCCGTCAGCTCGATATCGTAGAGGTTGAACAGAAGCCACAACGCCGCGTCCTGACCCTTCCAGACGATTGTCCGGACCGTTGTGCGGATCGCCGAGCCGATCGACCACCGGATTCGGAATGCGAGGCGGAGCGTTCGCAGGTGCTTTGCGTACGCGTACTCAAGCATCGCCGCTGGCGTAACCTCACTGCCAGTCGCGTCGCGGAACACATCCTCGCGCACGTCATACAGGAAATCTCCGCCAACATCGTCCGCGTCCAGGTCCACGGGAATCCGGGCTTTGCGGAGCAATCCCGCCGACTCGGCGTTTGGCCGATCATGCGACCCCGGTTCATCCTGGCCATCATCGTCTCCACGCACCAGTGAACGGCCGTGACGCCAGCGGCGGAAAAACCACGGCTGAAGCTCGACACGGCAGACGACACTCTCTGGCGTCGCGGGAGCTTGAACGACGAACCGCACATAACACCGCACGGCAGGGCGACCATCGCGTGTGACGATTCGCGAAAGTATCGTGTCTTGTGGATATCGCCGGAAGGCATAGAACCCGGCGCAATCCGTCATCGGAGCGACGTCCTCGTACTCGGCCAGCTGTTCGACTCGAGCGCGACGAATGACGTCCGCCGTCGTCGCGAGGATCACGCTGTCGTTACCACCCGTAGAACGACCGTGTGCTCGTTGCGGAACTCCGGACCAACCATGAACGTGTGCG
>JACPAT010000155.1 GCA_016180655.1 Candidatus Methylomirabilota bacterium
CGTCATCGTCATCACCGCCCACGGCTCCATCCAGACGGCCGTGGAGGCCATGAAAGAGGGCGCCTACGACTTCCTGCCCAAGCCCTTCGATCCCAAGCATCTCGAGATCGTCATCCGCAAGGCCCTGGAGCGTCGGCGCCTCGCCGAGTCCAACCAACTCCTCAGAGAAACCCTGGCGGCCCGATCCCCCGACATCCTGGGAACCAGTCCCCTCATCCAGCGCGCGGTCGAGGTGGCCCGCAAGGTCGCCGCGACGAACTCCACCGTGCTGCTGCTGGGCGAGAGCGGCACCGGCAAGGAGGTCTTCGCCCACGCGGTCCACCGGTGGAGCCCCCGAAAGGACCGCGCCTTCGTGGTGGTGAATTGCGTGGCCCTGTCGGAGCAATTGCTGGAAAGCGAGCTGTTCGGTCACGAGAAGGGCGCCTTCACGGGCGCCCATCAAGCCAAGAAGGGGAAGTTCGAGGTGGCCCACGGCGGCAGCGTGTTCCTGGACGAGATCGGGGACATGCCGCACGGGCTCCAGGCCAAGCTCCTGCGCGTCCTCCAGGACCATACCTTCGAGCGGGTCGGCGGGACGCGGCCCATCCGGTCCGACATCCGGGTGATCGCCGCCACCAACCGCGACCTGGACACGGCCGTGAAGGACGGCCGCTTCCGGGAGGACCTCTTCTACCGGCTGAACGTGGTGCGCATCACGCTCCCTCCGCTGCGCGACCGCCGGGAAGACCTCCCCGCCCTCGTCCAGCACTTCGTGTCCAGGTACGCCTCGGAGACGAAGAAAGCGGTCCGCGGAATCACCGGCGAGGCGATGGCCCGTCTTTCGGAGCAGGCCTGGCCGGGAAACATCCGCGAGCTGGCCAATGTGATCGAGCGCGCCGTGGTCCTCTGCGCCGGGGATCAGCTCGAGCCCGAGGACCTGGCTCTGCCGGGCGCCGTCGCCCCCTCACTCTCCTCTCTGCTGGCCTCCCCGCTGGGGATCGCGCAGTATCACGAGCGGATCAAGGAGTACAAGCAGGCGATCATCCAGGCGGCCTTGCGCCAGGCCGGCGGCAACCAGACCAAGGCGGCCGAGCTCTTGGGTCTCCAGCGCACCTACCTGGTGAAGCTGCTGCGCGCCCTCAAGATCCGGGACCAATGAAGAACAGGAATGGGGGATGGGGATTGGGGGTTGGGGATTGGGGCCAGAAGATCAGAGGAACGGGTCGGCCCCGACCCCTGGCCCCCAACCCCCAATCCCTGAGTTTGGTGAATCCATTCGGGCAGAGGTCCTGGATACGGAAGCATCCACCTGACCGTGAGTCGCCAGCACTGCCCCCTCTGCCACGCTTGCGGGGCGTCCAGAGACATCGCTCAGAATTCAGTGGTTACGAACATCCCGGGGATACCTCCTCTCGACCCGACGCCTCGGCCATCCCTGGCATCCGGATTGCGATAGATCGGGTCAGCGCCCGGACCCAGGAATACCGGGCCAGGGGAGGGAAAAGCGATGAAGCGGGTGGTTGGGATCATCGGGCTGGCGGTCGTTGCGGTGTTGCTGATGGGCGGGACATTTGCCGTCCAGGGCGGGTGGAAGAAAGGCATCCCAGGAAAGATTTTCTGGCCCGAGAAAGAGGAGGTGGCTCACCTCCAGGGTCGGCACATCCTCCCGGCGAAAGCGCAGCCTCCGGGCATCGTGGACATCTGGTGGAACAAGGCGGTGCAGGATCCCTGCATCGTGCCCCTGCTGTTCACTGTGCCTGGCGGAAGGCCGCGATCCTGCTGAACCGGAGGCAGGTTTCAGCAGGAAGCAATCGGGCGCCACCCCAAGGCGAAAAGCCAACCGCCGATTGCTGAGCAATAGGACGCCGGACCCAAGTCGCTCAGCCTCGCGATCCCCGAGTCCGTCCTCAGTGGGTGGACAGCAGAAGGGATCCGGTGAGCGACCGCCTGGCGTCTCCCCCCAACCGAACCACATACTGGAGAGGTGCGATGACACCCAAGAAGATATTTCTGTTCGTAACCCTCGTGGCCCTGCTCTCCGCTACCGCGGCGCTGGCGCAAGAGAAAGCTGGTGCGCTTGAAAAGATCGGCACGGTCCACTTTCCTGTTTCGTGCAGCCCGGCCGCCCAGCAGGAATTCACCCGCGCCGTCGCGCTCCTGCATTCGTTCTGGTTCGACGCCGGGAGCCACGCCTTTGGCGTGGTCACCCAGCTCGACCCCGGCTGTGCGATGGGCCACTGGGGGACCGCGATGATCCTGCTGGGGAACCCCCTGGCCGGCCCCCCGACTCCCAAGGCGCTCCAGGAGGGGTGGGCCGCCGTCGAGCGGGCGAAGGCCGCCGGGGCGAAGACCCAACGGGAGCGGGATTACATCGCCGCCATCGAGGCCTTCTACAAGGACTCGGACACGGTGGATCACCGGACGCGAGCACTCGCCTACGAAAAAGCGATGGAGCAGGTCTATCTCCGTAACCCGGAGGATCGGGAGGCAGCGATCTTCCACGCGCTGGCCCTGAACATCACGGCCCTCCCGACAGACAAGACGTACGCCAATCAGCTCAAGGCCGCGAGCAACCTCGAGAAAGTATTCGCGGAGCAGCCGAACCATCCCGGGGTGGCCCATTACCTCATCCACAGCTTCGACTACCCGCCCATCGCCGGTCGCGGGCTCTCGGCCGCGCGGCGGTATGCCGGGATCGCCCCCTCCGCGCCCCACGCCCTGCACATGCCTTCTCACATTTTTACTAGGCAGGGCTTCTGGCAGGAGTCCATCGAGTCGAACCGCGCCTCCGCCGCCGCGGCGAAGAATCACTTCGATCAGCTCCACGCCATGGATTACCTGGCGTATGCTTACCTCCAGGGGGGCCAGGACCTCGCGGCCAGGCGCGTCCTCGACGACGCGCGTTCGATCCAGAAAATCAATCCGGAACACTTCGTCACGGGCTACGCCCTGGCGGCCATTCCATCCCGGGTTGTCCTCGAACGACGCCGCTGGTCTGACGCGGCGTCGCTGACGCTCTCCCCCAGTGAGTTCCCCTGGAGCCGGTTCCCACAGTCCGAGGCCGTGCTCGTCTTCGCGCGTGCCCTGGGAGCCGCCCGCAGTGGGGACGCCGCTGCTGCGAAAAAGGACATCGACAGGCTCGAGACGCTTCGCGACGCCTTGACGGCCGCCAAACAGGGCTACTGGGCAGAGCAGGCGGAGATCCAGCGACAGGTGGCGTCCGCCTGGATGGCGCGGGCGGAAGGAAAGAATGAGGAGGCCCTGCGGCTCATGCGGGCGGCTGCGGATCGCGAGGACGCGACGGAAAAACACCCGGTCACTCCGGGCCCGATCGTGCCGGCGCGCGAGCTGCTGGGAGAGATGCTCCTCGAGCTCGGCAATCCGGGCCAGGCATTGAAGGAGTTCGAGGCCTCGCATCGCGTGGAGCCGAACCGGCTCAAGGGGCTGTACGGCGCGGCCAAGGCCGCCGAGCTTTCGGGTGATCTCGGAAAGGCCAAAGTCAATTACGGTCAGCTCGTGGCGCTTTGCGCCCGCGCCGACACCGAGCGGCCCGAGTTGGCGGAGGCCAGAGCGTTTCTGGCGAAGAACTAGGAACCTGTTTTTTCTGAACCCCGAGTGCCTCTGCCCGGGTCAGGCTTGCCTTGCCCCGGGGCAGAGGCACGTCTATGGACAAGACCCTGAAGGGCGCCAAGCCGGCCGAGCTGCCCGTCGAGCGAGCCGCAAAGTTTGAGCTGGTCATCAACCTGAAGACCGCCAAGGCCCTCGGCGTCACCATCCCGCCATCGGTCCTCATCCGGGCCGAGGAGGTGATCAAGTGAAGCGATTTCGGATTGCGGATTTCGGATTTGGGATTTGGCTGACGGCGATAGTCATCGTGGCGCTCGCCCTCGGCGTGCTGGCGGCACCGCTCGCCGCCGAGGCGCAGCCGCCGGCCAAAATCCCTCGCGTCGGATGGCTGGGACCCGGCGTTCCTCCTAACCCGTTCTACGAGGCGTTGCTCCAGGGCCTCCGCGACCTTGGTTATGTCGAGGGCCGGAATATTCTCATCGAGCAACGGTGGGCCGAAGGGAAACTCGATCAGCTGCCCGCTCTCGCGGCCGAACTGGCCCGGCTCAATCTTGACGTGATCATCACGGCCCTGCCCCCGGCGATCCAAGCGGTCAGCCAAGCGACGAAGACGACTCCCATCGTGATGGTGATCGTTCATGATCCCGTCGCCATGGGGCTCGTGGCCAGCCTCGCCCGGCCTGGGGGCAACCTGACGGGGCTTTCCTGCTTTGCCCCGGAGCTGAGTGGGAAGCTCCTGGAGGTGGTCAAGGAGACCATCCCCCGAGTGAATCGTGTGGGCCTCCTCTCGAATCCCGTTAATCCCTCGGTCATCAAGGAACTGGGGGCCGCGGGCCGCGCGCTGGGGGTCGAGGTTCGACCCTTCGAGTTCCGCTCTCCTGGCGACCTCGCCGGGACGTTTTCTGCCATGGCCAAAGACGGCATGGGCGCCGTCATGGTTGAGGGAGCCTTCGGGGTCTATGGCCAGCGACGAAACATTGCCAACCTCGCCATCATGAACCGGTTGGCAACGATGTTCGAATACCGGGAGTATGTGGACGCGGGCGGGCTGATGTCCTATGGTCCGAGCTACACGGAACTGTACCGCCGGGCCGCCACGTTCGTTGACAAGATCCTCAAAGGCGCCAAGCCGGCCGACCTGCCCGTCGAGCGGGCCACGAGGTTTGAGCTGGTCATCAACCTGAAGACCGCCAAGGCCCTCGGTTTGACGATTCCCCGGTCCGTTCTCATCCGGGCCGACCAGGTGATCCAATGACAAGCCCCGCAAACGCCAAAGATCCTGCTGGTGAACGACCCGATCTCACAAGATCTTCAGTCATGCCAAGCAGCGCGCGGGGTGATCCTAGGGAAACGCGAGGGTGTTCTTGAGGGCCCGCTCGACCTGCGCGAGAAGCCCAGGAGGGAGACTTCCCAACCGCTTGACGAGGCGGCGCTTGTCCACGGCTTTGATTTGCTCTGTGACGGCCTTGGATGTGAAGGTCAGCCGGGCGACGCCCCTGGGGATGACCGCGTGACTGGGGGAGAGGTAGGCAGTGTTCTTGGTCAGGGGGACAACGACCACAAGTTGGCTGAGTTGATTGATGCTGTCGTTGGAGAGGACCACCATCGGCCGGGTCTTCTTGATCTCGACACCGATGGTGGGATCGAGATTGGCCACAACCACATCACCGCGCCGCACGGCGACCACGCGACTCCTCCTTCTCCAGGATGGCCCAGGCTTCCTCGTCACTCAGCTCCCACTCGGCCAGGAGATCGCGTTCCTCCTGCACTTCGCGGGCCGATCGCTGCGCATAGTACGCCATGTAGTCGCGTTCCAGCTTTTTCCGCGAGATGGAGTCAAGGAACGTGGTGAGCACTTCGGCAATCACCCGGCTGCGCCGCGTTTTCGGGATGATGGCATTCGCCCGCTCCACCAGGTCCCGGGGAAGCGAGACACTGATGACCTCAGTTGGCTGTCGTCCGGTCGGCATGGCCTCCCCTCCTGAATTGTGGATTGTTGTTAATAAGGATAGTCCGTAACATTACAAGTGTCAAACACGAATGAGGCAGATCATCATCCTGGACACTCGCGAAGCGGCTGAGTGAAGGAGGGTGCCGTGCGACTCAGAAGAGTAGCGCTCATCGTGACCCTCGCCCTCTGCCTGCTCGCCCCGCCACTCCCCGCCACCGCGCAGCAGCCGGTGAAGGTCTACCGGATCGGTATCTTGCACGTGGGCCTCGACCATGTCCCTCCCCCGCTGGCGGGGCTCCGAGAGGGCCTGAAGGCCTTGGGGTATGAGGAGGGGAAGAACCTCCGCCTGGACTTCCGCAATGTGGCCGATGAGGAGGCGGCCCGCGCCACAGCCCAGGCGTTCGTCCGCGAGCGGGTCGACCTGATCGTTGCCTTCGAGAACATATCGGTACGCGCCGCCAAGGCCCTCATCACCGAGATCCCCGTCGTCTTCTTCTACCTCGGCGACCCGGCGGCCGACGGCCTGGTGAAGAGCTTTAACCGCCCCGGCGGGAACTTGACCGGCGTCGTCGGGCTCGTAGACGTGCATGCCAAGCTGCTCGAACTGTTCAAGGAACTCGTCCCGCGCCTCCGGCGGCTGCTCGTCCTGATGGACCCTGGGGACCCCGCCACGGGAGGGGTGGCCGCCGAAGTCCGAAGGGCCGCGGCGACACTCAAGCTCCGACTCGTCGAGCGAGAGGTCACAGTCTGGGCCGACGTCGAACGTGTCTTCAGGTCGGTCAAACGAGGCGACGTGGACGGGGTCTACGTAGCCTCGCCGAATTTGCGCCTCAAGTTTCCCGCCCGCATGACCCGTCTGGTCTTTGAGAAAGGCCTGCCACTGGCAAGCTGGAGTAAGAAATTTCTCGAGGAGGGCGGGCTCTTCTCCTACTCCACCGACACCGTCTCGACGGGTCGGAGTATGGCCACCTATTAAGATCCTGAAGGGCACCAAGCCGGCGGACCTCCCCGTGGAGCAGCCCACGCGGTTCGAGCTGGTGATCAACCTGAAGACCGCCAAAGCCCTGGGCCTCACAATCCCCCAATCCGTCCTCATCCGGGCGGACGAGGTGATCCGGTGAGAACCGCTTGCCGTATCGCCAGCCTGGTCCTTGGCCAGGCTACGGCAGCGCAGAATCGACTGGCGTATTGGATCACGCTGTAGTACATTCATGTAATACACTTGGAAAGAAAGGGGGACGGAGCATGCCAACCACTGTTCGGCTCGATCCCGAGACGGAGAGTCTGATCAGGCGCCTGGCCAGGAAGACCGGGCGGACGAAGTCCCAGGTAATCCGGGATGCCATTCGGGCACTCGCAGGTTCAGAAGCTCCTACTGAAGCGGCGGGGGGGCCCTATGAAGCTGTCGCGCACCTCATCGGGTGCGTGAGCGGAGGCCCGAAGGATCTATCGGAGTGCACCGGGGAAAAGTTCCGAAAGCTACTGCATGAACGGGCACGGTCATGATTCTCGTAGATACTGGACCCCTGGTTGCCCTTGTCCATCGGGAGGACACGCATCACCAGCGTTGCGCCGCCACCCTTCGGTCCTTCCGAGATCCGTTAGGAACAACCTGGCCTGTTATGACAGAGGCCATGCATCTCCTGAGCTTTTCCTGGCAGGCTCAGGACGCCCTCTGGGAAATGAATGCCCTCCAGGTGCTTAAAATCCTCCCGCTGGATTCCGCTGACCTGCCGCGGATACGGCAGCTCATGCAGAAATACAAGGATCTTCCCATGGACCTCGCCGACGCCACCCTGGTGCGCGTGGCGGAGCGCGAAGGCATCCGCCGGGTCTT
>JACPAT010000156.1 GCA_016180655.1 Candidatus Methylomirabilota bacterium
GACCAGGCCCTCGTTGATGGCCGGCAGGTCGATGCGGCACTCCGTGCTGCAAACACGGATGTCGCAAGCGATGGCAAGTTGGAGTCCACCTCCAAGGCAATAGCCGTGGAGAATCGCCACCGTGATCTTGCCCATCACTTCGAGCCCGTGGAAGGCCCGCTCCTGAAGCTCATAAAGGCCCGACGGCATCCCTTCACGGGCCAGCATGTCCAGGTCCAGGCCGGCGCAGAACGCCCGCCCGGCGCCGCGCACCACGACGACCCGGACGCCAGGCCTGGCGGCAAGGGCGCTCACCGCGGCATCGAGTTCCTGAACCCACGCCAGGTTGATGGCATTCAGCTTCTCGGGCCGGTTGAGAGTGATCCGTGCCAGCGGTCCGTCATATTCCACCAAGACCGCACCCTGGTTCATCGCTCCCTCCCCTTCACCATCCCCCCTTGCATCGGTCCCTGAGCCCAAACGAGAACGGGGTGGACTCGCCGGTGAGCCACCCCGCCACTGAACGATGCGCTCATTTCAGGCCGATCGCCATCACCGGTCCGCATCCTCCTTCGCCCGGACCAGGAGGAGCGGACGCCCGAGCTTCTCGATCACCTTGGGGGTCAGGCTGCCGGACCAGAAGGCATCCAGGGCGCCCTTGGCGTGACTGGCCATGACGACCAGGTCCGCCTCCACCCTGTTCGCCGCATCTACCAGCGAGGTGGCCGGTTCCCCGCGGCTGACGTGGCTGGTCGTTGGGACCCCCTCGGCCGTGAGCGTCTCCGCCAGCTTCCGGACATACTCCTGCGCCCCCCGCTCCGCCAGGTCCAGCAGGGCCCGCTTGGCCGTGGGCATCAACACCCCCGTCACTACCTCGTCACCCGAGAGGGTTCCGACGGTCGGAACCACGATCTCCAGGTGCAGGAAGGCCCGCCAGGCCCGGCCCAGCGTCGAGGCGATCGGCAGCGCCGGCTCGTGGGCGGCCGTGCCGTCCAGGGGCACCAGGATCTTTCGGCACACGAAGGGCGGCGCTTCCCCTGCGGCCGTCGGGTTGACCAGGAGGATGGGGGTCGTTCCCCGCTGGAGGGCGCGCATGGCGATGCTGCCGAACAGGAAGCCCCGCAGGCCGCTCTTGCCGTGGGTCGAGAGCACCACCAGGTCCGCCCCCAGCTCCCGGGCGTGATCCACCACGGATTCCGCCACGTCCCCCGCCTGCGGAAGGTGAACGTGCGCATCCACGACCCGATCCCGGAAGCTGGGCCGCCGCGCCACCTCCTCGAGGTAAGCCTGCGCTCGATCGCCGTCCGTGAGGTGCGGCTGGCCGTGGATCGTGCCGGGGGGCCGCTCCTCGACGATGTGAAGCAGGGTCACCCGGGCCCCGAACCCCTCGGCCAGGGCAGCCGCCGCGGGGAGGACCGACTCCGCGAGGGCCGAACCATCCAGCGGGACCAGGATCTGTCGGATCACGGGAGTCATCCTCCACCCAGGAGGATGTCATAGAGAAGAAAGATATTCAACGCAATGATGAGGAACGTCACCAGACAGGCGATCACCGTCGTGGACCGTCGGTTGACCAGGACCCCCATCAGGTCTGCGCGCGCCGTGAAGAGGACCAGCGGCACCAGGGCAAAGGGCAGGCCGAAGCTCAGCACCACCTGGCTGAGGACCAGGGTGCGGGTGGGCTCCAGGCCGATCCCGATCACCACGAGCGCCGGCAGCATCGTCACCAGCCGCCGGATCCAAATGGGGATTTGCCGGTGGAGGAACCCTTGCATGATGACCTGGCCGGACATGGTCCCCACCGTGGAGGACGACAGGCCGGATGCCAAGAGCGAGATGGCAAAGACCCAGCCGGATGCCGGGCCGAGGAGCGGGGTGAGCGTCCGGTGGGCCTCCTCGATGGTTCCCACCGTGGTCAGGCCCTTTTCGAAGAAGGTGGCCGCGGCCATGATCAGCATCGCCCCGTTCACCAACCCGGCCAGCCCCATGGCCAGCGTGACGTCCACGCATTCGAACCGGAACAGGCGGCGCAACTCCCCCGGATCCCGGGTCACGATGCGCCCCTGCGTGAGGGCGGAGTGCAGGAAGACGACGTGGGGCATGACCGTGGCGCCCAGGATGCCGGTCGCCAGCAGGACGCTTTCCGTCCCCCCGAAATGGGGGACCACCGCGTGGTACGCGATCTTTCCCCAGTCGGGGCGGTCGAGGATGGTCTCGATGATGTAGCAGATGGCGATCACGCCCACCAGCACGCTGATCACCGCCTCCAGGAGGCGGAACCCCCGCCGCTCCAGGGCCAGGATGGCGAACGTCGTGGCCCCGGTGAGCAGCCCCGCGGCGAAGAGCGGCATCCCGAACAGCAGGTTGAACCCCAAGGCCGCCCCCAGGAACTCCGCCAGGTCCGTGGCCATGGCGACAAGCTCCATCAGGTCCCACAGGGTCCAGACGATCCCGCGCGGGAACTGTTCCCGGCACATCTCGGCCAGGTTCATCCCGGTGGCGATCCCCAGCTTCGCCGACAGGGCCTGCACCAGCATGGCCATCAGGTTGCTGGCCACCACCACCCAGAGGAGCATGTAGCCGAACTGTGCCCCGCCCTGGATGTTGGTGGCGAAGTTCCCCGGGTCAATGTAGGCTACGCAGGCGATGAAGGCGGGCCCGAGGAAGGGCCAGAGGCGGCGATACCAGGCCTCGCGGCTCTTGCCCTGCAGCACGTCGGTCGCGGCGGCGACGGTCCACGCGTCGCCCGATCGGGGACCGGGCGAAGCTGCGGAGGGTGTGGAATCGGGAACAGACGCAGCGTCTCGGTCCATGCGACCTCCCAGGTCAGGGCTCCGGCATTCGCCGGAAATGAGAAGCGCCGAGGGATTGCTGGGCTACGGCCGGACGATCAGGCGTCCGTCCATGAGACCGGGGTGCAGGGTACAGGTGTATGCGAACTCCCCGGAACGGGAAGGTGTGAATCGGAGGGTGGCGGACTCACCCGGCTGGATCGGCTTCGGGGTTTTGAGGTCGAGGCCGACCAGGGCGAAGTCGTGCGGGATGGCCCGCAGCTCGTTCTTGCTGATGGGAATCTCCACTGCGACCCCCCGATGGAGGTCAGGGCCGGACGATCAGACGTCCGTCCATGAGGCCGGGGTGGAGCGAGCAGGAGTAGTGATAGACACCGGCCTGGGACGGCTTGAAGGTCAGCACCTGGGTTTCCCCCGGGACTATGAGTTTGCTCCTCGGGCCGCCCGGGCCGGAGATGATCACGTCATGGGTAATGCCGGCGGGCTCAGCATTCCGGACGACGAGGCGCAATCTGTCGCCGCGCCGGACCTCCAGGGGTGGGTTCGTACCGTTGAACTTTAGGCCCTGAGCCACGAGGGCGACCTCAACCGTCCGCCCCCCATTGATCCACGGCAATCCCTGCGCCGTCCCCAGCACGACGGCCGTAGCTACCAGGACTGCCGCAGCCACCCAGAGGAGAACGATGTGACGCCGCCGGCGGGGACCTCTCGCCATACCCGCCATCTCGTGTGCTACCAGGCCATTCGCCATGTCCCTCTCCGATCAGGAGGTCCGGTGTTATCTCGCCACGAGAAAGCCGGTGGCGTACATGATCAGAAAAATCTCGTAGACCACCTGGAAGATCGCCCCCGCGCCTACGCTCAGGAAGAGGAGGGCCCAGGGTTCGGAGTACGTGAACCCGCCGATCCAGGTGCCGACGATCGTCGGTCCCCCGGCCACCAGCCCGAGGAGCGCCAAGTGGCCCAGGCGGGCGGCGTCCCGCGTCACCGGGGCGACGATGGCCAGGCCCTCGGTCGTGTTATGGATCGTGAATCCCAGGACCAGGAATGCGCCCAGGGCCACCTCGCCCAAGGCATAGGCGGCCCCGATGGCCAGGCCTTCTCCCAAATTGTGCAGGCCGATCCCCACCGCGACGAAGTACGCCAGGGCGAGACGGGCCCGCGCCCCCTCGCGGTCGCGCCCCCTCAACTGTCGCCCGATGGCCACGAGGGCCAGGAAGCTCCCCGCCAGTCCCAGGACGATCACCGCCACGCCCTTGAACGGGCCCCCCAGCCGGCCCGCCACCTCGAACGCCTCGGCCAGCGCGTCCACCCCCAGGAACACCAGGAGACCGGCGGTGAGGCTGAGGAAGAAGTCAAACCATCGCTCCTGCACCCGGCGCAGGAACGGGAACCAAAGCAGACCCAGGAAGACCGGGATCACCCCCACGTAGGTCCCGAGGAGAGCGAACAGGCCGAAGGCCGCCGCCCCAGGCCTCGGGGTCTCGGTGGCCACCTCGATCTTGCGCTTGAACGTCAAGCCGTTCGACGTCACCACCTTTACCTCGACGGGATCGCCCTTGACCCACGGGTAGGGGATCGCCACTGTGGCCGTCGCAAGGCGTGGAATGGTGGGCTTGGGGCTCACCGAGAACTGCCACAGGGCCTCGTTCACCATCACCTGGGCCACCGTAGCCTCCACCGGTCCGACGTTTCGGACCGTGGCCAAGATCTGGTGGGGGGCGAAGGTCACCCGTTCGATCTGGAGCTTGAGCAGGGCATCCGGCGGCGCCCCTGAGGTCCCGATTAGATCGGTCCCCTTAGCAAGGAACAGCCAGACCAACCCAGCCAGGAGCACGAGGGGAAGCAGCCCGAGGAGTAGCAGGCTCGCTCGGTGGCCGCTCGCCGACCCGCCCGGCAAAACCTCGCTTTCGACGCGTGCCATGACCCTCTCCTAGGCCTTCGCCTCGGCCGGCAGGACCTCGAAGAACCCGTTCCACCCCAGCTCGGCAAACTCCGTCTTATGCGCGTGGAACATGTACCGCCCGGGCAACGTGTAGGTGAACTCCATGACGCCCCGCTGCCCCTGGGCGAGCATGACGGTGTCCGTGTACTCGTAGCGCTCCAGGTCGGTCCCGGTGGGATAGTACCGGAACATGTTGGCGTGGAGGTGGAAGGAGTTGATCATGTCAAACTCCAGGAGGTTCACCAGGTAGATCCGAACCGGTTCGTTCACGCGTAACGGGATGGGGTGATCCACGTAGTAGTTGGCGATGCCATTCACCGTGTAGAACTCGTTCTCGCCGTCCATGTCGGTGTCGAAGCCGTTCATGACCATCACGAACTCGCGGGCCGGTGGTCGCGGCTTGGGCGGGTCCACAATGAACGCCCCGTAGAGGCCCTTGTGGATGTGCTGGGTCAGGGGCATGGTATGGCAGTGGTAGAGGAAGACGCCGAAGGGGTCCGCGACGAACTCGTAGGTGTACGTCCCGCCAGGCGGGACCTGCTCCAACACACCGTCCATGCTCGCCGGGTGGATGCCATGGAAGTGAATAGAGTGCGTGTGGCTCGCCTCGTTGGCAAACTTGACTCGCACCACGTCCCCTACCCGGCAGCGCAAGGTCGGGGCCGGGACAGAGCCGTTGTAGGTCCACGCCGGGAACGTCACCCCGGGCGCCACGACGATCTCCCGATCCAGGGCGGTCAGCGTCCACTCCCGCTGGGTCCGCCCGTCCGCCAGCCGGCTCGCCGTCCCCCAGTCGAAGTGCGTTAGGAAAAGCATCGGGTCCACCTGCTTCCCGCTGCCGGGGGGATGCAGATCGGGGATCTTACCCGCCCCCGGCATGCCCAGGTGCTCCTCGTGCCGGCTCGCACTGGTTGCGGATGGCCCGCCCGCGGGGGCGTCGCGCGTCGCCAGGGCGGCCGCACCCGCCAGGCTCGCCACACCTGGGAGGCCCCAGGTCAGAAACTGTCGCCGGCTCAGCTCAGACATGATTCCCCCCCCTATGCATCATCGGTGGCGCGCGCCTCCACCCGGATATGGGAGGCGACCTCGCGCCCCAGGACGTGTGACGTCTCCCCGCTCTTCACCGTGAGCGGGCCATTGAAGGGCGCCTTGTCCAGAACCTCGACGGCCGCATCCGGCACCAGGCCGCGGATGCCCAGGTACCGGAGCATCTCGGCGTCGCTGTCGCTCACCTGCCGGATGACGCCGGTGGCGCCCGGCTCCAGGTCCGAGAGGCGGTCGTGCTCCGCCACCACCAGCGTCGCGTCCTTGGCCGGGATCGGGTCGCCATGCGGATCGTGGGTCGGGCGGCCCAGGGCCTGGAAGATCTTCTCCTCGAACTCCTCGGAGATGACGTGCTCCAGCCGCTCCGCTTCCTCGTGGACCTTGTCCCAGCTGTACCCCAGCGCCTCCGCCAGATAGAGTTCCAGGAGCCGGTGATGCCGGATCACCTCCAGGGCCATCTTCTCACCCGCCTTGCTCAGGACGACGCCCTGGTAGGGGTGGTGCCGGACCAGCTTGAGGCCGGCGAGCTTCTTCACCATCCCCGTGGCCGAGGCCGCAGCCACCCCCATGGCCTCGGCCAGGGCCGAGGTGGACACCGTGCCGCCCTGCTCCTGCAGCTTGTAGATCGCCTTGAGGTAATCCTGCATCGCCTGGCTGAACATGGACATTCCAAAAGATTTGTTTAGGCTGTCCTAAAATATCCGCCCGGCCGACCCGCGTCAAGCACAAAATCACAATCCCCCGAATCGGGTCCCGCCCTGGGACGAGTCAGAGACGCAATGAGACAGGGGAGAAAAGCCAGGCAGAGGTCAGGCGGAGCCTACGGAGAGCTCTGGAGGCGTGACTTGGCGATGCGAGGGATTCAAAACAGCCAGAGGTCGTCGGGGGGGAATTCGACCCACCGCTCCCCCGGGGGCAGCGGCGCGCGGCCCCAGGCGCGGACACGCAGGCCGCCTCGGGTCAACAGATACTCCCACCGCTCGCCGAGGTAGAGCGAGGTCTCCAGCCGCATGGCCAGGCGATTCTTGCCCGGCCCGTCCGCGAGCCGCGTGCGCTCCAGACGGATGAAGGCCGTGCCGGTGGCGCCCACGCCGATCGGAGAACACAGGCGCCCCCACAGTCCGAAGTCCTCCCCGTCCAGCCGGCCACGCCCGTCCGCCACGGCGCCCAGGGTGCCGGTCAGCCGGTTGTTGCTGCCCATGAAGTCGGCCGTGATGGCACTGGCCGGATGCTCGTACATGTCCTGGGGCGTTCCCTCCTGTTCGATTCGGCCGTCCCGCAGGAACAGCACCCGGTCGGCCACCGCCATGGCCTCGACTTGGTCGTGGGTGACGTACACCGCGCTGATCTGCAGTTGGAGGATGAGCTGGCGTAGCCAGGAGCGGGCCTCCTCGCGCAGCTTGGCGTCCAGGTTGGAGAGCGGCTCGTCCAGCAGCAGCACGGGCGGCTGGTAAACCAGCGCGCGGGCCAGGGCGACGCGCTGCTGTTGGCCGCCGGAGAGCTGGTGCGGATAGCGCTCGGCGAACTTCCCGAGGCCCAGCCGGTCGAGCACCTCGCCGACCCGCCGCCTGACGTCGGCATCGCCGGCCCGCCGCAGGCGAAGCCCGTAGGCGACAGTGGCGAAGACGGTGCGGTTCGGCCAGAGGGCGTAGGATTGGAACACCAGGCCGAGGCCGCGCTTCTCCGGCGGCACCTCGATCCCCCGCTCCGCGTCAAAGACGGTACGGTCGCCGCGCGTGATGCGCCCGGCGTCGGGTGTCTCCAGGCCGGCGACGGAGCGCAGGAGGGTGGTCTTGCCGCTGCCCGAGTGGCCGAGCAGGGCGATCACCTCGCCGCGCGCCAGGCTCAGCGACACGCCCTTCAGCACCTCGTTGCCGCCCAGGCGCTTGTGGATCTGCTCGACCACCAGCTCAGGCATGCAGGCGGACTCCCAACCGCAGAGCGACGGCGAGGCCGGCGCCGATCAGCAGGACGTTGATGACCGACAGGGCCGCGATCAGGTCCAGCGCCCCCGTCCCCCAGAGCGACACGATGAGCGAGCCGATGACCTCGGTGTTCGGCCCGAGCAGGTAGACGCCGGTCGAATACTCCCGGCAGAAGATCATGAAGATCAGCAGCCAGCTCCCCAGGAGTCCGAACCGGACCAGCGGCAGCGTGACGTCGCGGTACACCCGCGCCTGGCCCGCGCCGGCGACGCGCGCCGCCTCTTCCAGCTCCGGGCCGACCTGGTACAACGCCGAGGAGATCAGGCGAAGGCCGTAGGCCACCCAGACGACGGTGTAGGCAAGCCACAGGCTGAAGAGCGTGCTGCGCAGCGGCGCCAGCGGTTTGTAGAAAAGGAAGATCCACAGGAAGGCGAGGCCGGCGATGAGTCCCGGCAAGGCGCGCGGCGTCATCACCAGGTAATCCAGAAGCACGGCGCCGCGGCCCTGCCAGCGATGCGACACCAGCGCGATGCCCGCATAGACCGCCACCGCCAGGCCGCCGCCGACCGTGCCGATCAGCAGGGTGTTGACGATGCCGCGAACCAGGTTCGGGTACTCCATCAGCTCCCGGAAGTGGTGCAGGGTCAGCACCTCGGTCAAATGCACACCCTCCCCCCAGGTGGCTACGACCGAGCGCAGGGCCACGCCGGAGAGCGGCACCACCACCGTGACGGCGAGCCAGACGAGGACGAGGATGAGCGCCGGCCACCGGTAGCCCCCAAGCGGCAGCGGTCGGGCCGCCAGGCCCTTGCCTCCCACGGTGATGTAGCGATTGGCGTATCGCAGCAGGTGGCGCTGGAGGTAGACCAACGGCAGGGTCACGGCGATGATGGCGACTGCCACGACGGCCATCAGGTGGTAGGACGGGGTCCCGAGCAGATTGGTCAGCTTGTACAGGTACGTCGTCAGCACCAGGATGCCCGCCGGGTCCCCCAGCACCAGTGGCAAGCCGAACAGCTCGAATCCCAGGAAGAATACCAGCACGCCGCTGAACACCAGGGCCGGCGCGACCAGCGGCAAGCTTACGGTCAGGGCGACGCGCCACACGCCGGCGCCGGCCGTGCGCGCCGCCTCCTCGAGTTCGGGGTTGAGGCTCTTCAGCGCCGAGGCGGTGTAGAGATAGACGTGGGGAACGTGGCTGAGCCCCGCGATCAGGATCAGCCCGCCGACGGAATAGAGATTCCACGGCACCGTCCCGACCAGGGCCTTGACCCACAGGGAGAAGAAGCCAACCGGCCCGACCGCCACGACGTACCCGAAGGCCAGCACCACCGGCGACAGGAAGATCGGCACCAGGAGGAGGGGCTCGATCCATCGCCGCCCCGGCAGATCGGTGCGGACCACCAGGAACGCCAGGAGCCCGCCCAGCGGCATGGCGATCCCGACCATGCCGAAGGCGATGATCACTGACGTGAGGAAGGCACCGTGGAAGTCGGAGTCGGCGAGGACGTAGCGGTAGGCCGCGAGGCTCGCTCGGGCGGCCGGCGAGAAGAACGGCGCGTTGAGCAGGCTCTGGTACAGGACCAGGCCCAGCGGGGCCAGGACGACCACGGCGACGGCCGCCACCCCGGCCAGCCGCACAGGATGGGCGCGCATTCGGGGCCCTCTACGGCGCA
Source organism: Candidatus Methylomirabilota bacterium (assembly GCA_016180655.1). Lineage (GTDB taxonomy): Bacteria > Methylomirabilota > Methylomirabilia > Methylomirabilales > 2-02-FULL-66-22 > 2-02-FULL-66-22. The sequence continues at coordinate 9,362 of JACPAT010000156.1, forward strand.
GGGGGAATTGTCACGACATGCGCCCGGCCCGGCGGCAGGCTCGGCGTAGGGCATTCATGCCGTGCCTGCCAACGCCTGTGGGACGAGAGGTGGAATGCCTGGATTTGTGAAACGGGGCGCCGCGGCCGGATCACTGCGACCGTGCCGCCTGCTTCCACTTGTTCAGCACCTCCAGCCGCCGAGCCGGATCGAGGTACTCGAGCAGCTTGGCGCTGACCGGGATCGGCTTCAGCTTGTCCCCCAGCTCCTTGTGCAGCGCGCCGGCCGTCGCCTGGCCCTCCACGTCGCTCCGGACCGCGTGCAGCAGCGACTGGTTCGCCATCAGGTTCTGGCCGCGCTTCGACAGCATGTAGTCGAGGAACAGCTTGGCCGAGTTCGGATGGCGCGCCGCCTTCGGGATGAAGGCGATGCGCGACATGCCGAGCGTATAGTCCTTCGGAGAGACCAATCCGATGTTCGGGTCCTTCTTCATCCGCAGCATCGCGTAGGAGCCGAAGATGTTGTAGGCCAGCAGGTGTTCCCCCGAGGCCACCTTCTCCATCATGGCGCCGGCGCTGGTGTAGTACTTGGCGCCGCTCTTGCCGAAGGCGGCGGCCAGGTCCCAGAACTGCGGCCAGTTGACGAAATCCTGAGTGATGAGCAGGAAGCCGACGCCGCTCTTCTCGGCGTCGTACATCGCCGCCTTGCCCTTGAAGAGCTGGACCTTTTCCTTGAGGAGCCGCGCCAGATCGGCGTGCGACTGCGGCACCGCGTCGGCCGGCAGCAGGCGCTTGTTGTAGACGATGACCAGCGGTTCCAGCGTGGTGCCGTAGGCCTTCTTGTCCGATACCGACCAGGCCGGCAGGTGCCGGAGCTCCGCTGATTCGTAGGCCTGGGAGTAGCCGTCCGCCACCAGCTTCATCTGCAGGTCCATGGCCGAGCTCCACAGCAGGTCGCCGCTACCGGCGCCCGCAGCCGCCTCGCTGATGAAGCGGTTGTACAGCTCGGTCGAATTCAGGTCGTTGTACTCGACCTGCAGAAAGGGATAGAGGGTCTTGAAATCCTTGAGGAGCGGCTCGGCGCTCGCCGAATCGGTGGTCGAGTAGACGACCAGCTTACCCTCCTTCTGGGCGGCCGCGACGATCTCCTTGTAGCTCCCCGGGTAGCCTTCCGGCACCTGCGCCAGGGCCAGCCCCGGCAGGAGCCCAACCAATACTCCGATGGCGATGGTCCAGCCTGTCCTAGTCATGTCTCCTCCCGTCTCTGCCAGCCGATGCTTCACCTGTCGCCCAACGAAGCTAGCACAGGACCTTGGCGCGGTCCAAGCCGAAAATATGCCTGCGTGCGAGGAGGACCGAAGCCGAGGCGGCGCTCACCGGCTCGGCCGGAGCGCCTCCGGGACGCTCGCAGCCACCTCGTCCAGGATGACGCGCTTGGCGCGTTGCCCGTCGAATTCCGCTT
>JACPAT010000157.1 GCA_016180655.1 Candidatus Methylomirabilota bacterium
GCGCTCCACCAGGTGGCCGTGGACCACTGCCTGACCACCCGCAGGGTGCTGGTCCGCGGGGACGGCTCCACGGCCCACGAGGGGATCTTTGACCTCACGACCGGGGAGTTTCTCCGCCAGAGCACCCAGCAGGGGCACCGCGGGGACTCCTGCTGGTCCCGGGGCCTCACCTGGTCGCTCTACGGCTTCGGGATCGCCTATCGCTACACTCGGGACCGCCGCTTCCTGGAGACGGCGGAGCTGAACGCGGATTTGTACATCGAGCACACGCCGCCCAACGGAGTGCCCCCCTGGGATTACGACGGGCCCGCGGACCAGCGGAAGCAACCCGACAGCAGTGCGGCGGCCATCGCCGCCTCGGGCCTCCTGGATCTCGCCGAGTTCTCCGCCTCGCGCGCCAGGGCGCGCCTCTACCGCGATACCGCCCTCCGGATTCTGGACACCCTGACGGGGGAGGGATACCTGGCCAACACCACGCCGGACTGGGAGGGGATCCTGAAACGTGGCGTGTACCACATCCACAGGGGCCTGGGCGTCGACGAGTCGGTGATGTGGGGCGAATACTTCTTCGTCGAGGCCCTGACCAAGGCGCTCCATCTGCTCACCGCCTAACGGCGGAAAATACGCCTCTTGTCCGGTCGGATGGCATCCACGCGCGAAGGAGCATCCATGGGGGACGACCAAGCCACAGGCACGGGCGGCCTGCGACGCCGCCTCAGCCTTGCGTTTCTGCTGGTGGGGCTGCTCCCGGCCGCGGTGGCGGGGTTCCTGGGTGTCCGGCAGAGTCTCCACGCGGCGCAGGCGGCCCGTCTGGAGAGCGAGGAGCGCCTCGTCGCCCTTTCCGCAGAGGCCGTTGCGGCGACGCTGCGAAACGGCCTGCATATCCTCCGCGCGGCGGGCGGGGAGGACGACCTGCGCCGGGCGGTTCTGGCAGGAGATCGGACACGGTTGGCGCGAGAGGTCCGCTCTATCCATGATCACTCTCCCACTTTCGCCTCGGTCCTTGTGCTGGACGCGACCGGAATCGCCCTGGCCAACAGCCTTGACCCGGCTGTGGTGGGTCGGGCCTTCAGGGATCGGGATTACTACCAGGGCGTCCTGCGATCCCGCGCCCCCTACATCTCCCCGGTCCCCTACGTCGGGGCGGCCACCCGGGTGCCCACCCTGGCGATCGCAGCGCCGATCTGGGCCTCCCGGCGCGAATTCATCGGCTTGGTGGCGGCGACCTTTACCCTGGAGCGCCTGAGCCAGCTCCTGGCGCCTGCGAGCGTCGTGGCGGCCGGTGGGGCGAACCGTGGTGGGGATCAGGGCGAGGTGTACCTGGTATCCCCCTCGGGCGTCGTCCTGGCCCACACCGATCCGAAGAAGCGGGCCACGACGGTGGCTGCGAGCGACGCCGGGGCGCGAGAGGCCCTCGCCGGACGACGGGGCTCCGTCACGTGGACCGATGAGTCGGAGGGGGTCCGCCTCGGGGTGTTCGCGCCGTTGCCTGAGATCGGCTGGGGGCTGGTGTACACGCGGCCGTACCACCCCATCCTGTTCGCCATGCCCTATCTGTTCCCGGGGATCCTGCCGGCCCTGATCGTGGTCCTCGCCGCCGCCGCGCGGGACGCTGGCGGCGCGACAGCTCTCGCGGCCGATCCAGGAGTTCCAGCAAGCCGCGTCCCGCCTGCGCGAGGGCGATTTCGGCGCGCGTCTCCCCGAGGATCGCCGGGATGAACTGGGGGACCTGGCGGCCGGATTCAACCGGATGGCGGCCGCGCTCCAGGACCTGTACACCAACATGGAGAACAAGGTGGCGGAGCGGACCGCCACCCTCAAGACGACCAATCTGGAACTGGCGCGGGCCTCGCAAGTGAAGTCGGAATTCCTGGCCCGCATGTCCCACGATCTCCGGACGTCCCTGAACGCCATCCTCGGCTTCACCGACCTGCTGCTCACCCAAGAGGCCGATCCCCTCACCGACAAGCAGCAGCGGTATCTCGGGCACGTGGCCAACGCAGGCCGGCACCTTCTGGGCCTGATCAACGATATCCTGGACCTCAGCCGGGTGGAGGCCGGGAGGCTGGAGATCCATCCGGAGCCGTGCCAGGTGGCGCCCCTCCTGGAGGGGACGCTGGCCCTGTTCCGGACCCAGGCGCTGGCCCGGCGCATCACCCTGACGCTGGAGATCGGATCCCCCCTGGGCGAACTCATGGCGGATCGCATCCGGCTGCAGCAGATTCTCCACAACCTGTTGTCCAACGCGGTGAAGTTCAGCCCGGAGGGCGGGGTCGTCACCGTCACGGCGCGCCAGATCGGCCTCGAGCTGGAACTCGTCGTTCAGGATGCGGGGATCGGGATTCGCCCCGAGGATCAGGAGCGGATCTTCGAGATGTACGAGCAGGCGGGAACCGCCGAGGGCCGGCAGAAGGGTACGGGCCTGGGCCTGGCCATCACGAAGCGGCTGGTGGAGCTGCACGGCGGTCGGGTCCGGGTGGAAAGCGTGCCCGGCCAGGGCAGCACCTTCACGGTCCGCCTGCCCGGCATGGCCCCGACGGGGGCAGAGCCCGCGGGTGCGGATGTGGCGCGGCCGCTGGTCCTGGTGGTCGAGGACGATCTCCAGGCGGCGGAACTGATCCGTGACCACCTCACACACGGTGGATACCGGGTGGTCGTAGTGGGCAGCGGCCATGCCGGCCTGGGGGCGGCCAGGCGGTTGCGGCCCCACGCCATCACGCTGGATCTCGGCCTGCCGGACATGGACGGCTGGGAGGTCCTGTATCGGTTGAAGCGCGATCCGGACACGCAGGGAACCCCGGTGCTCGTCGTGAGCGCCCGGGACCAGGGGCGGCTGGGGCTCAGCCTGGGCGCGGTGGACTGGCTGGTGAAACCGGTGGACCCCCAGCGCCTCTTCGCCGCCCTGCAGCGCTGCCGGGAGCTGGGAACTCCCCGGCGCACCTTCCGGATCCTGGTGGTGGACGACGAGCCCGTGGTCCTGGAGGCCCTGGAGGCGCTGCTCACCCGGGAGGGCCACGAGGTCCTGCAGGCCTCCGACGGCGAAGCGGCCCTGCGACAGGCCGAGACGGCGCGACCGGACATCATCCTTCTGGACCTGCACCTGCCGGGCCTGAGCGGCTTCGAGGTCGTGGGGCGCCTCCGGCAGATCGCCGGGCTGGAGGCGATCCCCGTTATCGCCTTCTCGGGCAAGTTCGTGTCGCCCGAGGAACGCACGCTCCTCACCCAGCAGGCGGTCCAGTTCGTCGGGAAATACGGGGCGGTGGCCGTCAACCGGTTGCTGGACGACCTGCGGCAGATCAGTTCCCTGGCCAACTGAGCCCCACCCGGAAGAAACACGAACCGCCAATCCCGCCGACGGCGGGAAAAGGCCGCCAAGATCGGCTGGCAACTGGGCAATCTGGCGATTGGGCAACCCGAAAACCCTGATTGCCAAATTGCCATGTCGCCTGATTGCCTTCCTGGGACGTTCCGGGTACCCAGCGCTGGCACTGGGTGTCCGTGGCGGTTACCTTCCCGGCGGCGCCTCGCCCAGGGCTTCGCGGAGGAGGGCGAGTGCTCGCGCCACCCGCTCCTCTGCCACGGTTCGATCTCCTGCCCAGGTGCTGGCGAAGACCTGGAGGCGGACGTCCGCCCCGAAGCGGGTCGGGTGGCTCTTCAGGAAGACCTCGGGGACGTCGCGGGCGATCCGGCGCAGGACTGGGGCGACCTCGGATTCGTCCCGGGCCTCCGTCGTGATCCTGCGTTCCACATAGACCGCGCCGGGCTGGCGTGACGCCAGCGCCGGCAGGACGGAGCCCTCGAGGATCGCGGCCATCTCGCCCGGGACGCCCGGGAGGGCCACGACGGTCGTCCCGCCCTCCTCCAGCCACACGCCGGGGGCGGTGCCGACGGGATTGGGAAGCGGCCTGGCGCCTCCCGGGATCCATGCCATCTTCTCGCGCGCCCGGGTCATGCCTGCAGCCTCCACGGCGCCGGCCCGGTGGAGCGCGGCGTATCGGGAATCCACCATGCGGCGCGCCTCCTGGTCCAGCACCAGGGGACGGCCGGTCGCCTCGGCCAGCGCCTGGAGCGTGAGATCATCGTCGGTGGGGCCCAGGCCTCCGGTCGTCAGGATCAGGCTCGCCCCGTCCTCGATCGCGCGGCGGATCTCGCGGGCGATGGTGGGTCGGTCATCGTCGCAGGCCACGGTCCGCATGACCTCGTAGCCGAGCCCGGTCAGCCGACGGGCCAGCGTCCACGAATTGGTGTCCTGGATCCGCCCGCGCAGGATCTCGCGGCCCACCGCGACAATGACCGCCCGGATCATCGTCATGCCTCGCGTCGTTTCCCCGACAGCCCATCCAGGGTACCACATCTCCCCGGAATGGATCACTGCATTGGTGAATCGGAGGAACGGTGATTGGTCATTGGGAATCGGCCATTGGGATGTGAGGATCTGATGCCCCCGTCCTGGGAACGCATTCTCCAACAGATCCGCCGGGATCGTCGCTCGGGCGCCAGCGTCCTGCTGGCCCGCGGGGTCGAGGCGGGTCGCCGGTTCCTGGCCCTGACCCGGACGCTCCCGCCGGCCCGGCTCGGCAGGGCCCTGGAGCAGTTCACGCTGCGCCTCACGACAGGGCAACCTTCCATGGCGGCGTTTCTCTCGCTGGCGAACGCCCTGTGGCTCGCAGGCGGGGAGGGGGGAACGCGGCCACGTTCCTGGGAAGATCTGCACGACGCGCTGCTGCGATTCGCCGATGGCATTGATCGCGGCCTCGGGCTGACCGTCCGGCACGGGGCGGCCCTGGTGCGGTCGCGATCCCTCGTCCTGACCTACTCGAACAGCACGGCGGTGCGATTGGCCCTCTGGCGGGCCATGAGGGCCGGGCGGCGATTCGAAGTCGTCTGCTCCGAGTCCCGGCCGGCGCGCGAGGGGGTGAGTCTCGCGCGGCGGCTGGCGGCCCTGGGAATCCCGGTTCACCTCGTCGTGGACGCCGCCCTGGCCGAGTGGATGGAGCGCGCGGACCTCGTGCTGCTGGGTGCCGACGCCGTCATGTCCGACGTCCTGGCGAACAAGGTGGGGACCGGACCGCTCCTGCACGGCGCGCAGCGCGCCGGCGTTCCGGCCTTCGTGCTGGCCGATGCGAGCAAGTGGCTGCCCGAGGGGCTGGCGGACTTCTGGCGGGTGCGGGAGGAGCCCCCGGGAGAGATCGCGCATCCCGGTCGTCCCGATCTGCGGGTGCACAATCGCTATTTCGGAGCGGCGCCCCTTTCCCTGGTCACCGGCCTGGTATGGGAGGGAGGAGTAACGCGTCCCGCGGCACTCCGAAGGCGGATCTCCCGACTTCCCGTCTCGAAGGGGCTGGTGAGACTTCTGAAGACGGCGATTCCCTGATCCGGCGCGGTCCGCGGATGCCCGGACGAAGAGGGGTCAGGACGGCGGAGGCGTCCCGGATCGCGCCGCCAGGGCGGAGCGGAGTTGCCGGAGCAGGGAATCGCGCGCCTCGACGAAGGCCGGGCGGGCGGGCGGGGAGATGGGCTTGCCCGGCAGGAAGGTCTGCTTCAGCGGGTTGACGAAGCGCCCATCCTTGATGACGCGATAGTCCAGATGGGGCCCGGTGGACAGGCCGGTCGTCCCGACGTAGCCGATCACCTGGCGCTGCTTCACCGGCGCGCCCGGCCGGACGCCCTTGCCGAAGCGGGAGAGGTGGTTGTACATCGTCTTGAAGTTCGCCCGGTGCCGGAGGGTCACGCTGTAGCCGTTCCCGCCCCTCCAGCCGGCGAACTCCACGGTGCCCTCCGCCACGGCCCGGATCGGGGTGCCCTGGGAGGCGGCGTAGTCAATGGCGAGGTGGGGCCGCACGCCGCCCAGGATCGGGTGGCGCCGCCCCTTGCTGTAGCCGGAGCTGATCCGGGTGAACTCCAGGGGCGATTTCAAGAAGGCCCGCCGCAACGATTCGCCCGCCGGCGTGTAGTACCCGCCGCCATCCCTGTCCCGGAAGTAGATGCCGGTGTGCGTCTTCCCCTCGCTCTCGTACTCGGCCACGAGGATCCGGCCGTACTTCACGAACTGGTCGCCCGTGAAGACCTTCTCCACCAGCATGCGGAAGCGATCCCCGGGCTGCGAATCGGAGGCGAAGTCGAAATCCCAGGCGAAGATCTCGGCGAAGTCCAGGACGAGCTGGGCCTGCTCGCCCAGCGTCTCCATGCTCTCGAAGAGGCTCCCTTCCACTTTGCCGGCGACCAGAAACAGCTTGCGCTCCACGGGCACGTCGCGCCGGGACGCGGTCCAGGTCTCTCCCTCGCGCCGGGCCTCCACGATGTCAATCGGGCTCTGCCGGTATACCACCCCGGTGACGGTGCCCGCCGCGTCGGAGTGAAATTCGAAAGAATCCTCCGGATCGAGGCGCCGGAAATCCACGTGGGGCCGAAAAGCCTGGACGATCCGCGGGGCCAGGTCCGGGCGGATGCCGTGGGCCAGGAGAGCGTCCAGGAAGGTGCGTCCCTTCCCGAGCGTGCGGACAGTGGCCGGTGGATGAGTGGCAGTGGGTGGAGGCTGCGTGAAGAGACCCCAGCGTATGGCCAGACCGCCCCCCAGGAGGAGGATCGTCAGAGCCAGGACGCCCATGAGGAGCCGGGCGCGGAATCCACCCGACCGGGCGCTGAGTTCGGCTGGAGTGTCTGGTGCGTGATGCGGGAGCATCCGACCTCGCTGGTGAAGTACGGATCCGGAACCGCAACCTGCCGGGTGATTCGACCTCCGCGCTGGGTTCCCAAGCCTGCCGCAAAATCTCAGGGCTTATATCACAAGGCAGACGGGCCAGGCAAGGAATTTTGCCCTGGCACGCCGCAGGAAGGTGACGGCGCGGGCCGTCGGCATGGCCCCGGACGGCAGGACGCCCCTGAAGACGATCCTCGAGCTGGCCAAGGACAAGGGGGTGGCCACCGGCCTGGTGACCACGTCCGGGATCACGGATGCCACGCCGGCGGCCTTTGCGGCCCACGTCCCTCACCGGAGCGATGAGGCCTCGGTGGCGGCGCAGGAGCTCCAGCTCGGCGTGGATGTCCTGATGGGCGGGCGGAAGCTGTTCTTCCTGCCGGAGGCCCAGGGCGGCAAGCGCAAGGACGGCCGGATGATCGAGGGCGGGCGGATCGACCACGCGGCCCACCGGAACGATGCCGCGGCAACGATCCGGGACACCCTGGCCTTCGACGAGGCGGTTGGCGTGGCCCTGGACTTCCAGCGCCGGAACCCGGACACGCTTCTCATCGTGACGGCCGATCACGAGACCGGCGGCATGGCCCTCATCGGCCACAGCAAGGACAGCAAGGAGTACGTCGGGATCGACCTCTCGGCGATCCAGAAGGCCCAGACCTCCATGGAACTCATCGTGGACGAGCTCGGCAAGACCCCCACGCCCGAAAAAGTCCGGGAGGCGGTGAAGCGGCACTTGGCGATCCAGATCACCGAGGACGAGGCCAAGCTGGTGGCCGACGATACCATCCGCAAATTGGATCCCAAGAATTACAGCTACGCCACGCTCCACTCCCTGGCGTTTGTATTGCGGCCCTATCTCCGGGTAGGCTGGGCCAGCCAGACGCACACCGCGTCGCCCCTGTTCGCCTTCGGATCGGGGCCCGGCTCCGAGGAACTGGTGGGCTTCCGGCACAACACGGAGCTGTTCCGCATCATGAAGGCCGCCCTCGGCGCCAGCCGATAATAGGCGGTCCGAAGGCACAGGTTCCAGCCCTGTGACTGCTTCGCCTACGGGGATCGCCTGACAGCTCGGCGCCTCGAAGGAGCTTCTGGGCTCCGCCTTCCCTGCGTTCTTCGTATTCACTTGAAAAGAAAGGCCAGGAATTCTCTTGACACAGGCAAGGTGAATATCTAGATTGATTATAAAGATATAACTTAATAAACATACTGAATGCTGCGGATTGCCTGACCGTTCGAGGGAGACAACGACCGTGAGGACTGTGACGTCCGAAGTTTCCCTTCTCTCGTGCCGTCCCATTGACCGCGCCAGTGCCGTCCCTTACTACCACCAACTCAAGGACAGCCTGAAAGACAATATCGTCAGCGGCGCTTGGCCCCCCGGCACGACACTCCCTTCTGAAGCACATATTTGTGAGGCCTTTGGGGTTTCCCGGATCACCGTTCGACAAGCGCTCGCAGAGCTTGAGCTCGAGGGGCTTATTCGGAGAGAGAGGGGTCGAGGTACCTTCGTCGCTGAGCCAAAGATCCGGGAAAGGATTGTTGGGCACTTGACAGGCTTCTATGAGGACATGACGGCTCAGGGTCTAGAGCCGCAAACGCGGGTACTGAACAAGTCCGTTATTGAAGCCCCTGCGTCGCTAGCAAAGATCCTCGAGGTCATGCCTGGAGTGCCCCTCATCCGCATCGAACGGCTCCGCATGATCAGTGGGGAGCCTGTCTTGCTTAGCGTGACACATATCCCCGAAGCGATCTGCCCTAACCTCGCTAGTGAAGATCTGGAGAAGCAATCACTCTACGCCCTGCTCGAGAAAAGGTATGGAGTTCAGCTGGCTCGAGGGAGGCGGGTCATTGAAGCTATCGCTGCCTCCGAGAACGATGCGAGTCTGCTGGGCGTTGCGAATGGAACACCCTTAGTCCTGATCAAGAGCATAACCTATTTGTCCGACGGTCGTCCTGTAGAGTACTACGAGGCAAAGCACAGAGGCGATCGAACTCGCTTCGAGGTGGAAGGGTTAACCCTTTGCCTTCACAAGCAATAAAGTGGAGAGACATCGAAGCCTCCGAGACGTCGGCTGGGAGAGAACCAAAGCGCTAAGGACACCTGGATGGAAGGGAGGAGCAAATGAAGATGGCAGGCAAACGAATAGCCGTATTCGATAGGACGGCCGCGGATCTGAAGGGGGACCAATTCGACGCGCTTATCATACCCGGGGGGTGGGCTCCCGACAAGCTTCGTCAGTCTCAGGATGTCCTTCGCATGGTGCGCGAGGCTTGGAAGGCAGACAGGGTGGTGGCCGCCATCTGTCATGGGCCGTGGGTGCTCATATCTGCTGATATCGTCAAAGGACGCACCGTAACGTCCTACCCTGGCATCAGGGACGACTTGGTCAATGCTGGGGCCAACTGGGTCGAGCGGCGGGTGGTCCGGGATGGAAACCTTGTGACAGCCATGAAGCCGCCTGACACCGGTGACTTCTGCAAGACGATCATGGAAGCCCTCATAGACGAACCAACATCGCAAACCAGCCCAGAAGCTACGGCTCCGGCAAGGCGATGAGGAGGAGGGCTGGTCTGAAGAGCGCGGCGTGATCCCATCGGGCCACGGGCGAGGATAAGCCAAATGTGGCGAGTGCTCATCACCTCAACCACTCTCTCCGAGGCCGCGCCGGAGTCAGTTCGCGCTCTGCAAGGCGCCGGGATTGACGTGGTGTTCACTCCCGCTGGCCGTCGTCTCGAGGATCATGAGCTAGCCTCCCTTGTGGGAGAAGTGGACGGCATCATCGCGGGCGTTGACCGAATTGGACCTCGCTCTCTTACAGCTGGCTTGCCGCGGCTGAAGGTGATCGCCCGTTACGGAGTGGGGTACGACTCGATCGACGTGGCGACAGCCACTGAGTTTGGGATCGTGGTGACGAACACACCCGACGCGAACAGCGCGTCCGTCGCCGATCTGGTGTTCGGACTCATGCTAGTTCTCGCTCGCCGTATTGTGGAGGCCGACCGGGCGATACGTGAAGGCCGATGGCCACGATTCCTGGGGTGCGAGCTACTCGGAAAGCGGCTTGGTGTGATTGGCTTCGGTCGGGTGGGAAAGGTCGTCGCCCGTCGCGCAGGGGGATTTGGCATGGACGTGTTCGCATTCGACACCGTGTGGGATGAGCGCGCAGCCCGCGAGCTCGGAGTCCGGCTGTCATCAGTGGAGGCCATTCTGGAGGAGTGCGATTTCGTCAGTCTGCATGTGCCGCACGG
>JACPAT010000158.1 GCA_016180655.1 Candidatus Methylomirabilota bacterium
GGTCCGGGGGGGTACGCTGGTTCCTGTGCACGCGCCGCGTCCGGGCGCGGCTGAGGGCACGCGGCGGAGGCCATAACAGACGGGCCTCATCGCCGCTCCAGGGAGATGAGCCGCGGGCTGTCCCGACGGCCCGGGGGACAGCGGTGCCAGCCAGCGGGAGCGTGAGAGGCCTCTCGCCGCGTAGCTTCCCCCAGGACCTTCATCAATCCCGGCCCCCCGAAGGGACCGCTGGACGCCGGACGGAAGGCCGGAGCCCGCGCCGCTCGGCTGAGCTCGCGCCGAAGCCCGGGACAGGCGTGTGGGACCGATGTAGTAGGCCTGAAGCGCGAGATCCAGGGTGCCGAAGCGGCGGCGCAGCATGTGGAGATATGCCGTTCCGAGCCGGATGTTCACCTCGATGTCGTAGAGGTCGGCGGGACCGCCGTAGGGGATGCCGAGGGCCCCCGCCACCTCTGCCGCCGTGCTGGGACGAAGCTGCATGAGGCCCAGCGCGCCGCGCCCGGACCTGGCGGCCGGCCTGAAGGCGCTTTCCGTCTCGACCACGGCGACCAAGAGGTGCCACTCGATAGCGTAGCGGCGGCTTTCCCGATGGAGGAGGGATGCCAGCCGTTGCCGGTCCGCAGGATCCAGGGCCAGGGCATGCCGGTCGAGGGAGCTCCGGATGCTGATCCGCTCCTCCAGCCCTCTGATCTGCCCCTTGAGCTCCTGGAGTAGCTCGTGCTGCAGGGAGATCACCGCCCGCTGCATCCAGGCGAGGGACCATCCCAGGACCGCCAGGAACGCAAGGCCGAGGGCGATTATCAGGAGCACCTTTTCGGCGGACTGATCCTCCCGCAGCCCGTGCCATGGGATTCCCCGGCTCTCCATTTGCTCCTCTCCTCCCGGTCAGAGCAGCTCCCCCAGCGGGCCGAGATCGAGGTTCAGGTCCTCGCGCTTCAGGCCGAAGTGTGCCGTCAGCTCGGCCATCTTTTCTTCCAGCCGCAGAAAGGTCAGCCCCATTCGCTCGATCTCCTCGGGGGTGAGAGCGCCGCCCTCGATCCGGCGCAGGGCCTGCTTCTCCAGCAGCCGGCGGAGCAGCTCGATGAGCGTCAGGACCAGCTTGGCCAGCCCCCGCTCAACCTTTTCGGGGTCGGCGTTGATCCGCCTCGGCAGGGCCTGCGTGAGTTGTTCCAGCTCACCCTCGAACTCGGCCAGAGAGCCCTCACGCGTCCAGTGTGTCATCGCTTGTTATCCTCGGTTCCATGGACGAAGTGGTAGGGAGGCCAAGGCCCGGTCAGCAGGAAGCGAAGGTGCGGGAAATCCCTCGGTTCCATGGACGAAGTGGTAGGGAGGCCAAGGCCCGGTCAGCAGGAAGCGAAGGTGCGGGAAATCCTCTCGGACCTTCGCCGCACGCTTCCTGAATGCGTCCACCCGTTCCCGGTCCACGAGAAAGGCCGCTGTCAGGAGCAGGCGTTCGGTCGGGAATGGGTGGAGGCATCTCTCGACGGCCAGAGAGAGCAAGGGCGCCTGAAGAGCGTGAATGAGCCTCTCACCCTCGGCCCGGACCCTGGACCGTCCACGCTCCTCCTTGAGCCTCCAGTAGAGGTATTCCGCTCCGGGCCCCCTTTCCTGAATTTCCTGGTCCGGCGACACCTCGGGTTCCGCGGCTGGTTGCCAGAGTATCCGGAGCCCCATCTCCACTTTTCCCGCCACCCGCTCGAGCGCCGAGCGGAAGACCTGAGCCCGTTGGGTGAGGAGGGCGATCACTGCCTCTGCAGTCCCCAGGAGCGTGTTGAACCGGACAGGGAGAATGGGGCGGTTGCCCATCACGTCCTCTACCACAGTTTCATGGAGCGTCACGTGCGCCTCGTCCAGGGGCCAGGGGCTAAGGGGCGATGGGCTCACGACCGCGGCGACGTCCCCCTGAGGCAGGAGGCGAACGGGATTACCCCCGAGACCCTGGATCCGGCACGGGAATTCCGGCGGGAAACCGACGATGCCATAGAGGTAGACGGCCTGCACGATTCCCCCGAGTCCAGCACGGCTGGACGTTCAGAAGTCCCGGCCCGTGCGCAGATCTCTGGCCGTCTCGACGGAGGACAAGAGCAGGCGCAATCCGACAAAGATCAGATCCACGTCCGCCACCGAGAGGGTCACGTCGCCGGCGATTACCACTCCCCTGTTCAGGACCCGATCCAGGGTTTCCAGCAGCGTGATCCGGTGCTCTGCCACACCGGGGTCGAGATCAGCCGGCATGGCTCCCGAACCTCGGCGAGAAGTTGTAGGGAGGCCAGGGACCCGAAGCCACCAAGCGCAGACCCTGATCCGCCCTGGCCTCGTTCCACCGTTGGACCTCGGCGAGGAACGTTTGCACTCCCTGCCTGAGAACCAGGCACGCGAGATTGAGCACGACTTCCTCGCCTGTGTGTCCGCCTGCCTGTGCGTTCCCGCCTGCCTGCGCCGCCCCGGCAGGCAGGCACGCAGACAGGCCTTCGGTGGACACAGGCGCGCCGTTGTCCACCCTCTGGCCCCGCAGAGGGGGGTTGCTTGTCAGTTGGACCACCGAACCCCGCAGCGCCTCCGCCGCCTCCCGGATCAGCTCGGCCTCTCGCTCCATTCGCCTCTGCTCGGCGAGGTCATCCATCCTCCGTTTCAAGAAGAAGGCGGAGCCTGGTCTGTCTGGGGCGGATCTGGCCAGTTGCTCCGCCATCTCGCGCAGCTCCGGGTCCCGGCGCAGGGTCGCCTCCCTGAGATAGCCCCGGTGAGCGAATCCCTTGACCCCCCACTCCTCCTTGTCCCTCACAAGTTCCAGGGCCTCCTGGAATCGGGGGGCATGTTCGCGGAGCATACGGCGCACCGCGTCGGGGCTCCGGAAGATGGTGCAGAACTTCATGGGGAGGACAGGGCCCTTGGCCAACATGGCCTCGACGACCGCTTCGTGCTGGCAGACCTTTTCCGCCAGCCAGTGGGGATCCTCCATGTTTCTCCGGAGCGGCTCAGAGTCAAAGACCCCCAGGGAGACAGGGCTCGCCACGGCCATGATCGGGCCCTCAAAGATGAAGGCCACGGCGCGTCCCTCCTCAATCCCGGCCGTCACAGGTACCTCCACGGACCAGGGGATGACACCGTACACGTACCAGCCCACCCCATTCTCGGGTGCGGGCGTTGCCCGGCCCTCTGTCTCATCCGCCATGGCGCGTCCGCGGCCCTGGGTCGCCGGGTGGGATCTGGAAAGGGAGCCGATGGATCAGGTACTGAACCTCGATGTCCGGAGCGAGAAACCGATCCACGCGGTGCATGAGCCCGATGAAGAGGATGCCCACCTCTCCCTCCTTCAGGGTCTCGTCAATCCTCCGGCCGATGAATTCATCCCGCTGGCGGAGGAGCCTTTCGCCTTCCCCGGCATCCTCTTCCCGGGCCTGGCCGGCCGGAATGGCGGACCGGATGCGCTCGTACTCCTCCCGGAGGAGGCCGGGACTCTCCGTCCCTTCGACGACAGCCCCTCGGCTCAGCAGCTCGAGGATGAGCGCGTAGTTCCTGCTTCCCCCCTGGGCCACCTCCCGGACGATGTCCAGCTCCCTGCCGCAGACCGGGAGGCCGTCCTGGTAGATCCTCACCCTGCGGTAGTCCAGATTCAAGGCCAGCAGGCGTGTCCGGAGCCCCTCCCAGACCTCGTCAATCAGGCGCCGGGTCCGCGCCCACTCGCCCCTGCCGTGCCTCCGCACGTGCTCTCGTTCCAACGCCTCTGCCTGCGAGCCCATATCGGCCGCGGTATGCACGATGGGGACGTAGATCAATCTCCTCATCGATGGCCAATTTCAGATTTCAAACTGACAACTGAAAACCGGTCAAATGGAGCCAAGGAGATGAAGCCAGGGAGTCAGATGGCCGGTTGTTCCGCCACAGGCGGATCGGTTGTCAGTTTTCAGTTGAGTCCGGTCATTCACCGGGGGGCGGACCGCGCGTTGTCAGCGATGACCCGGAGCAGGGTCGAAAGATCGAACGGGTCCCCCACGTATTCCCGTGCCCCAAGGTCGCGGGCCTGGCGCGCCATCTCCGCGGTGGCGGGGTCCGAGAAGGCGACGATCCGCGCCTCCGCGTCCCACGCCCGGATCCTCCTCAGGGCCTCCCTGCCGTCGGTGGCTGGCATGGAGACGTCGTAAAGGACGAGGTTGGGCCGCTCTCGATTCGGCGGGCTCAGGTCCTCCGGTCCCTGTCCGGCGACCTTCACCTCATATCCCCCGAGGGACAGGGCTTCCGCCAGCAGCCTGCGAATTGCGCCTTGCTCCATCACCACCAGAAGGTTCCCCCGCCTCCGCATTGCCGTTCTCCTTCATTCTCCGAGGAGAATCCCCCTCACCCTCTCCTCTCCCCCACGCAGGGGAGAGGGGATCAAAGTGATGCGCCTCGAAAATACGTCACCGTAATTCGGAAACGGAGCACTTTCCTATCAGCTCCCGGGCGCGGTGCAGATGGGCCATCCGGATGGCGAACCCGCTGAAGCTGGAATCTCTCTCCACCTGCGTCGGCGCAGCCGGCAGGCTTAATGCCGACACAGACAGGTACTCGCGGATGGCCAGCATCGTCGCTTTGCGGCAGATGGCCTCGATCTCCGCCCCCGCGTACCCCTCCGTCTCCTGGGCGAGGCGCAGGAGATCAACGTCTTCCGCCAGCGGCTTCCCCCGCGTGTGAATCCGGAAGATCTCCAGCCGACCGGCCTCGTCGGGCAGGGGGAGCTGGATGAGAAGGTCGAATCGCCCAGGACGAAGCAGGGCCGGGTCCAGCATGTCCAGGCGGTTCGTCGCCGCCAGTACCACCACCCCGCGGAGCTCCTCGATCCCGTCCAGCTCCGTGAGGAGCTGGCTGATGACCCGCTCGGCGACGCCCGAGGTGTCCCCCAGCCCTCGCTTGGGAGCCAGGGCGTCCACCTCGTCGAAGAAGATGATGGAAGGGGCCGCCTGCTTGGCCCGCTTGAAGACCTCCCGCACCCCTCGCTCTGCCTCCCCGACCCACTTGGACATGAGCTGGGGGCCCTTGACGGAGATGAAGTTGGCCCGGCTCTCGGTGGCCACCGCCTTGGCCAGGAGAGTCTTTCCTGTCCCCGGCAGACCATGAAGGAGGATGCCCTTCGGCGACCTGGCCCCCGCATGTTTGAACAGGGGCGCGTACTTCAGGGGCCACTCAATGGCCTCCAGCAGATCCTCCCGCACCGCCTGCAGCCCGCCCACGTCCTCCCACCGGACGTCCGGGACCTCCACGGCGATCTCCCGGAGGGCCGAGGGCTCTACCTCCTTGAGGGCCTCGAAGAAATGGTCCCTCGTGATCCGGAGCTCCATGAGGGTCTCGTAGGGAATTGCGCCCACGTCGAACTCGATCCGCGGGAGGAGGGCCCGCAGGGCGACCATGGCCGCCTCGCGGCACAGGGCCTCCAGGTCGGCGCCCACGAAGCCGTGGGTGATCTCCGCCAGCGCCTCCAGGTCCACTTCCTCGGCCAGGGGCATGCCGCGCGTGTGGATCTCCAGGATCTCTCGCCGCCCCTTCCGGTCCGGGATGCGGATGGCGATCTCCCGGTCGAAGCGCCCGGGCCGGCGCAGGGCCGGGTCGAGGACGTTGGGGATGTTGGTGGCGCCGATGACGATCACCTGCCCGCGGGAGCGGAGACCGTCCAGGAGGGCCAGCAGTTGCGCCACCACCCGTTTCTCCACCTCACCGACGACCGTCTCGCGCTTGGGCGCGATGGCGTCAATCTCGTCCAGGAAGACGATGCTGGGAGCGTGACGCTCGGCCTCCTCGAAGATCTTCCGGAGCTTGGCCTCGCTCTCCCCGTAGAACTTGTGGATGACCTCGGGGCCGCTGACCGCCAAGAAGTGGGCGTCCGTTTCCTTGGCGACGGCCCGGGCGATGAGGGTCTTGCCGCAGCCTGGCGGGCCGTGGAGGAGGACCCCCTTGGGGGCCCCGATCCCGAGGCGCTCGAAGACCTCCGGGTATTTCAGGGGGAGCTCGATCATCTCGCGGACGCGCTGGATCTCCTTGTCCAACCCGCCGATGTCCTCGTAGGAGACCCGGGCGGCTTCCCCCGGACCCTCCGCCTCCTTGATCCGCAGGCTGGTGGCGGAGTGGATCACCACGGCGCCCTCGGGCGCGGTCTCCACGACCGTGAACTCCTGGGAAAGGGAGCCGAAGAGGTTGGCCCGGATCCGGTCGCCGGCCAGGACCGGGAGGCCCTCGATGAGCCTGGCGATGTAGCGGGTATCCCGCTCCTTCTGTGTGGCCCGCATCGGGGAGAGCGGGGAGAGGACGATCCGGGCGGCCGGCCGGACCGGGATGCCGGCCACGGTCACCTTCTCGTCCAATCCGACCTGGGCGTTGGCCCGGATCAGGCCATCAACCTGCACGATGCCCTTCCCCCTGGCCTCCGCGTAGGCCGGCATGGCCTTGGCGACGGTGGTGCGCTTTCCGCCGATTCGGACGATGTCGCCCACCTCCACGCCCAGGCGCTTCAGGTCCTCGGGGTCCAGTCGGGCGAGCCCCCTCCCCACATCTTTGGAGAGGGCCTCGGCCGCCCGGAGGGTCAGCGTTTTGGGAGGGCTTTCGTGCATGGCGTCAACCTTTCACCCTGACAGATCAGGACCTAACCTCAATACTGTTCACTCAGGCCGCGAGCCTGCGGAAATCCCCCCTCGCCCCCCTTTGGCAAAGGGGGGGACGGGGGGATTTGCTCGGGTGCTGGCGTCATTGTCGAGCCTTATATGAACAGTACTGGGGCTAAGGCTTCCTCCGAATTCCGCCCGTTCTTTGCCGACGAGCGCTCATCGTCTTGCGCGCGGCACGTTCACCTCGCGGCCGAAGGGACCCGGCGAGCCAGGGTAGGGGGGCAGGGAAGATCACGCAGCATCTTCACCCCCCGCAACTGCCGGGGCAACTCCAGGATCTTGAAACGTGTGTAGGCAGAGAAGGACGCTTCTATCTCCTGGAGATCGCCCCGCTGTCCCTGCCACCGCTCATAGCAAAAGAGGCAATCCCGGTGGTCCGAGGAGATCACCCGGTTGACGATGAGGTGGTTGACCGCGATCCCGAATGTGGCCAGGGCCTTCGTCAGTCGCCGGGTCTCGGCGATGACCATCGCCTCGGGAGCGGTGACCACGACGAACTCGCACCGGTCGGGATCCCGCAGCAGGGCATGGACCTTCTTCAGGGCCCGCTTCATGCTGAAGAGGAAATCGTCGGCGGCCTCGCGCACCTGCTTGCCCGAGAGCCGGGAGACCACGTATTGGTATTTGTACCGGATCCTGGCCAGGATCCGTATCCACTGGTCCAGAACCTCCGGCAGCGCCAGGAGGCGGAGGGCATGCCCCGTCGGGGCGGTGTCCAGGACGTAGAGGTCGTACTCCTCCTTCTCCATCAGATCCACCAGCTCTTTGAAGCCCATCACCTCATCCAGGCCTGGGATGGGAAGGGAGAGAAGGCCGGTGATGTCCTCGGCATCCAGGTAGGTGCCGGTCTCCAGGATCCGGCTGATCTCCTCGCCGTGCTCCTCCCGGAACTCCAGGTAGAGCTTTTCGGCGCTTATCTCCACGGCCCACAGGCCCCTCACCCCGTCCACGGGTGTGATCTCCGGGCCGACCTCCTGCTCCAGACAGTCGGAGAGGGAGTGGGCCGGGTCGCTGGAGAGCAGGAGCGTTCTCATTCCCGCGTCGGCCAGTTGCACGGCGGCGGCGGACGCGCAGGTCGTCTTCCCCACCCCGCCTTTCCCGCCGAAGAGGATGAGCTTCAGCATCCGGCGATCCTATCCCGTCGGGGCCTTGCGCACGCGGACCTCCAGGATCCCGTTCCGGTAGGACATCGTCGGAGGTCCGGGCTGCGCCCGGGAAGAGAGGAGGATCTCCTTGCTGTATTTCCGGTCCTTGCCCTCGGCGGCGATGGTGAGGATGTCGTCCTTCAGATCCAGCGTGATGTCGCTGGCCTCGACCCCGGGGAGTTCGGCGATGATGCGGAACGAGTCGCCCTCGTCCAGGACATCCAGCAGCGGCTCCCGCACCTCCTCCACCACCGGCCCTTCCTTGCTCTTCCTGATATTCCCGAATGTCTCGACTGTGGGTTCACCTCCCAGGCCGACCTTCACGTTGAATCCGTAGACCCCTCGGAGGTCCTTCAGCCGGCCTTTCCCCCGGAGCTCCCCCGTTCGGCTCACCTCGGTCTTCCCCTCCGCCTCCATCTCCTTGAGCAGCTCGATCAGGTCGCCGATCCCCCTGAAGATGTCGCCGAGGCCGAATCCACCCCCGCCTTTTCGGTCTGCCATGACTCCTCCCTTAGCGCTTGATTTCATAAAATCCCCCCTCGCCCCCCTTTGGCAAAGGGGGGTTGGGGGGATTCGCTCGGGTGCTGGCGTCATTGTGGAGCCTTATGTGAACGGTATAGCACTTAGCCGCCGAGGTGCGCTTCGAGCCTGTCGAGGCGCTCCTTCAGGTTGCGGTTCTCTTCCTCTGCACCCGCTCAAGGATGTCGGCCAGGTTGGTCGTCTGGATGCCGTGGGCGATGGCCTGTGGCATGGCCTTACCCCTATCTCCCCAATTTCGCAGGCTCGACCCTGGTACCGCAGGACGGGCAGAACTGATAATCGTCCGCGTAGATGTACCGCCACGTTCCCCCGCACCCCGAGCACTTCCGGGTGAGGGACTCGCCGCACTTCGGGCAGTGGGTCAGAGCCCCCCAGGTCGTCTCCCCGCACCCCGGGCATTTGAACGAGCCTCCCATGGCTTCACCCTCCTGATCTTCTTGAAGGGACCTTGGGCCATCGGCAGTCAGCGCCCCCCCCTCCCTTGCCCTCCCCCCTCAAGGGGGGAGGGGAGGGTGGGGGTTTGGAGACCGGCTGTTGATCCGCAGGAGGCCGCGGCGCAGTCAGGCCGCCTTCGAATCCCGGAACCTTGCCTCCTCCGCATATCCTTCGGCCTCTTCGACCCCCCTGGCGGCGTTCAGCCTCGCCT
>JACPAT010000159.1 GCA_016180655.1 Candidatus Methylomirabilota bacterium
GGCGTGAAGATCCCGCCGTAGATCCCGCCCAGGATGACCAGGGGCGCCATGAGCCCCCAGATCGAATCCTTGAACGCCTGCCAGATCTCCGCCCGTGTCCCGAACCGCTCGCCGGCATACCCGCGCGCGCGCGAGATGAGATAGGCGGGGATCATCAGGGCGAGGCCCACCACGATGCCCGGGAAGATCCCGGCCGCGAACAGGGCCGGGATCGAGGTGGCGGTGATGACCCCGTAGATGATGAAGGCGATGCTGGGCGGGATGATGATGGCGATGCTCCCCCCGCTGGCGATGAGGGCCGAGGCGAAGCCCGTGTCGTACCCCTTGGCCACCATCGCCGGGATCAGGACGGTCCCCAGCGCCGCCGTGTCCGCCGGCCCCGACCCGGAGATGCCCGCGAAGAAGACACAGACCACCACCGCCACCAGGGCCAGCCCACCGGTGGTGCGCCCGATGAGCAGGTTGACCAGGTGGACCAGGCGTTGGGAAATGCCGACGCGATCCAGGATCAGGCCGGCCAGGATGAAGAACGGGATGGCCAGGAGCTGGAACTTGGCGATGTTGCCGTAGATGTTGGCCGAGAGGATCTGGATGCCGAGCTGGTAGTACCAGAGGAAGACCGCCCCGCTCACCCCCACCGCGATGGCGATGGGGACGCCCAGGCCCACCAGAACCAGGAACGTGACGAAGAGCCAGACGCTCGGGTCGGTCATGCGGGGGTGCCCTGGCGCAGGGCCCGGCGGGTCGCCTGAACGACCCGGGCGACGATGATGATGGACCCCAGGGGCAGGCCCAGGGTGTACCACCATTGCGGGATGGCCAGGGCCTCCGAGGTGGTGCGCATGGCGATCTCGTCCTGGATCTGCCGCACACCGAACCAGGTGAGCGCCAGGAACAGGCCGCAGGCCAGGGCGGCGCTTCCCACCTGCAGCCACCGCTTCACCCGCCGGGGAAACCGCGCCGCCAGGAAGACGAGGCCCAGGTGGATCCCCCGCCTGAACCCGGCCGCGGTCCCGAGCATCGTCAGGTACACCAGCAGGCTCACCTCGATCTCCTCGCTGAAGGCCAGGGAGAAATTGGTGAAGTACCGGGTCAGGATATTCAGGAAGGCCAGCGTCGCCATGAAGAGCAGCATGGCGGCGCACACCGCCTCCTCGAAGTTTTCATTCAGCCAGCGCCACACGAGTGCCTCCGCGCCCGACCAATCAAATGCGGGCGATGCCGATGTGTCCTGCCCGATTGCCCCCTCACCCCATCCCTCTCCCTCGGTGGGGAGAGGGGCGAGCCTGAAGAGAGTTCTCCTGGAAAGGGCGAGGCCCCGGCAGAATCAAATCCACCGGGGCCCTCTCCGCGACAAGACCTACCGCTTGGCCGCCTTGCCCGCCTTGGCCAGCTTGGCGATTTCTCGCTCCGCCTCGGCGATCAGGTCTGGCCCGATCTCCTGGCCCCACTTGGTGTAGACCCCCAGGGTCTTCTGCTTGAACGCCTCGAGATCCTTGGGCGCCAGCGTGGTGACCGTCATGCCGTTCTTCGCCAGATTGTCAACGGCGGCGGTGCTGCCCTGCAGGCCCTCCCGGGCGCCCTTCTTCTGCCAGGCGCACGTCTCCTCTCCCGCCTTCCGGACCAGGGCCTGATCGGCCGGCCCGAAGCTGTCCCAGGTCGCCTTGCTCACGCCCAGGATCAGGGGGTCAATCGCGTACTTCCAGAGCGTGATGTACTTCTGGCTCTGCCACAGCTTGTAGGGCGTGATCACCGAGACCACCGGGTTCTCCTGCCCGTCCACCGTTCCCTGCTGGAAGGCCGTCTGGGCCTCGGCCCAGTTCATGGAGACCGGATTGGCACCCAGCGTCTTGAAGATGTCAATGAAGATGGGGGAACCCACCACGCGGAGCTTCAGGCCTTCCATGTCGCCTGGCTTCCGGACGGGCCGCTTGCTGTTGGTCACCTCCCGGAACCCGTTCTCCCCCCAGCAGAGGGGAACCACCCCCTTCTCCTCCACGATCTTGAAGATCCGCTTCCCGGCCGCGCCGTTCTCCACGGAATCCAGGGCCTCGTAGCCGGGAAAGAAGAAGGGCAGCGAGAACAGGTTCAGCTCCTTCACCTGGGGCGACCAGTTGATGGTGGAGCCCCAGGCGAAGTCCGCCACCCCCTGGCGCAGGAGGAGGAACTCGTTGGTCTGCCTCCCGGCGAAGAGCTGTCCGGCGAAGTAATTCTTGATGTTGATCTTGCCGCCGGAGCGTTCCTTGACCAGGTCCGCGAACCGGGCCGCCGCCTCGCCCCAGGGACCCGTCGGCCCCACGACCAGGCTCACCTTGTACTCCGGCTTGTAGCTGGCCGCCATGGCTGGTCCCGCCAGCGCCACCGCGAGGGCCAGCATCAGCACCACCGTTCCTCCCCGTCGCATGATGTCTCCTCCTTTGCGATCCCCCGTCAGGCCGCCCGCCCACGGGATCGCATCTCACGCATCACCCCACGACCTGCCGGACCGCGTCCACGATGTCCCTCACCTGGGGCAGGACGTACTCCTCCAGCGGCGGGCTGAAGGGCATGGGGACGTCCCGCGCCGCCACCCGGCGGACCGGCGCGTCCAGCGCATCGAAGATCTCTTCGACGATCCAGGCCGCCACCTGGGCCCCGAAGGCGCCCGTCCTGGCCGCCTCTTCCACGATGACCACGCGGGTCGTCTTCCGGACCGAGGCGAAGAGCGCCGCCTTGTCGAAGGGCGCGAGGCAGCGGGGGTCCACCACCTCCGCCTCGATCCCGTCCTGGGAAAGCCGGTCCGCCGCGTCCAGGGCCTGGTGGACCATCCAGCCGGTGGCGATCACCGTCACGTCCGACCCCGGGCGCTTCACATCCGCCTGGCCCAGCGGAATGAGGACCTCCTCTTCGGGCACCTCGCCGGACATCTTGTAGAGGCGCTTGTGCTCGAAGAAGAGCACCGGGTCCAGCCCACGGATGGAGGTCTTGAGCAGCCCCTTGGCGTCGGCGGGCGTCGAGGGAAAGACCACGTGCAGCCCCGGCGTGTGGACGAACCACGCCTCCAGCGACTGCGAGTGATGGGCGGCCGCCCCCTTCACGCTCCCCGTCGGCATCCGGAGGGTGAGCGGCACGTCCACCTGGCCGCCGAACATGTAGCGGACCTTGGCGATCTGGTTCACCACCTCGTCCATGGCGCAGGTGACGAAGTCGGCGAAGTGCATGTCCGCGACCGGGCGCATCCCGGTGATGGCCGCCCCCAGGGAGGCCCCGATGATGGCCGCCTCCGAGATGGGAGTGTCCAGGACGCGGTCCTCGCCGAACAGTTCCGCCAGGCCCTTGGTCACACCGAAGGGAACGCCCGCACGCAGATCCTCGCCGATGAGGAAGACCCGCGGGTCCCGCGTCATCTCTTCGATCAGCGCTTCGCGCAGCGCTTCGGCCATCGTGAGCTTACGCATCAGAGAACTCTAACATAACCACAGATTACGCAGATTCCTCAAAACGGGGGCCAGGGGTCGGGGGCCAGGGACTGGGGTACTGCCTCCTGCCTTCTGCCTCCTGCCTCTTGTTCCCCGTTCACCCCTTCTCCCCGTCGCCTGTCCTCCTCCGCACCCCTGCAGCCGTGCTCCACAACACCCTGCCTCCCCCACCCTTCCCCTCCCCCCGCCGCGGGGGAGGGATGGGGAGGGGGGCTGCCCCTCTGCATCTTTACTGCTGAGCCGCGAACAGATCCTCGAGCGCCTCCTCCGGAGCAGGCAGCGGGCTGCTCTCGCCGAAGGCCACGGCCCGGTCCATTTCCTCCTGGGCCGCCCGGTGCATCTCGGCGATCTGCTCTGTCCCACACGCGCCCTCCCCCGCCAGCTTCGTTCCGAGTCGCTCGATTGGATCCCGCGACTTGCCGTCGGCGATCTCCGCCCGGTCCCGATAGCCTTGGGGATCCCCCTCGTAATGACCCTGCCATCGGACGACCTTGGCCTCGATGAAGGCCGGCCCACCTCCCGCCCGCGCCCGCTCCACGGCCTCGCGCACGGCCCCGTAGACCTCCAGCGTATCCATCCCGTTTACGATCACGCCCCGCAGGCCGTAGCCCGCCGCCCGGACCGCCACATCGGGGACGGCGCAGGCGTACCGGTGCGCCGTGCTGGAGGCCCAGCCGTTGTTCTCGCACACGAAGACGACGGGAAGCTTCCAGATGACGGCAAGGTTCAGGGCCTCGTGGAACGGGCCCCGGTTGGCGGCCCCGTCTCCGAAGAAGCAGAGGCAGACCTGGCCGCTGCGCCGCTGCTTGATGGACAGGCCCACGCCGGCCGCGATGCTCA
Organism: Candidatus Methylomirabilota bacterium; assembly: GCA_016180655.1. Classification (GTDB taxonomy): domain Bacteria; phylum Methylomirabilota; class Methylomirabilia; order Methylomirabilales; family 2-02-FULL-66-22; genus 2-02-FULL-66-22. The sequence continues at coordinate 4,299 of JACPAT010000159.1, forward strand.
GGCCCCCGGCGACGACGCCGTTCGCGCCCAGGACGCCCACCGAGGCGTCCGCGATATGCATGGAGCCGCCCTTGCCCTTGCACGAGCCGGTGCGCTTCGCGAAGAGTTCCGCCATCATCCGCGCCGTATCCGCACCCTTGGCCACCATGTGGCCGTGGCCCCGGTGCGTGCTCAGCACATAGTCGTCAGATCGCAACGCCGAAGACGCGCCCGCGGCCACTCCCTCCTGCCCGATGCTGAGGTGGACGAAGCCGGGGAGGCGTCCGGCCGCGAAGAGGTCCCGCACCCGTTCCTCGAAGGCCCGGATGCGGATCATGCTCCGCAAGAGTTCACGCTGCTTCTCTGCCGAGATACTCATCTCGTTGCCAATACGCCGCTCCGGCCAGCGTCTCGTCTGGCCACTATCAATCGGAGATTGTCCCGTAGGCCCCGCAAAAGGTCAAGCCCGTGGCCCGGTACTCCCTTCCCTGCGGGGCGGCACGCCCCGTGGGAAGACCACCTGGCGGGTTCTAGCCGCCCAGGTACAGGCGCTTGACCTCGGGATCGTCCAGGAGAGCCTGGCCGGTCCCCTCGAAGCGATTCTGGCCAAGTTCGAGGACATAGCCTCGGTCCGCCACCGACAGGGCCTTGGCGGCATTCTGCTCCACCACCATCATAGTATAGCCGGCCTGCTGCATTTCCTGGAGCTTCTCGAAGATCAGGGTGACGAACTTCGGGGAGAGCCCCAGGGAGGGCTCATCCAGCAGGATCAGCTTGGGCGTGGTCATCAGGGCCCGGCCGATGGCCACCATCTGTTGCTCGCCGCCACTGAGACTGCCCGCGAGCTGGCGCTTGCGTTGTTCCAGGATGGGAAAGAGCGCGTGGACTCGCTGCAGCGCCTCCCTGACCCGGCCCGGGTCGGTTTCGACGTAGGCCCCCATCTCCAGGTTCTCGTGCACCGTCATCTGGGGAAAGACGATGCGGCCCTGGGGGACATAGACCAGCCCGAGCCGGACCACCTCGTAGGGAGGGAGGCCAGTGATGTCTTTTCCATCGAAGAGGACCCGACCGGACCGAGGGTGCAGGAGCCCGACGATGGTCTTGAAGGCGGTGGACTTCCCGGCGCCGTTGGGGCCGATGACGCTCACGATCTCCCGGGACCGCACCTCCAGGCTCATCCCGTGGAGGATCTCCAGCTTGCCATAGCCGGCCCGGATCCCCTCCGCCTTGAGCAAGAAGCCGTCAGCGTCCAAAGTACGCCTCGATCACGCGCGGGTCTGCCTGGATGACACCCGGGGGGCCCTCGGCGATCTTCTCTCCGTAGTCGAGGACGAAGAGCTTCTCGCAGAGGCCCATGACGACCTTCATGTCGTGCTCGACGATCAGAACGGTCTTCCCCTGGTCGCGCAGGCGGGTGATGGCAGCCAGCAGCTCGTTCAGGAGCGTGCGGTTGACGCCGGCAGCGGGCTCGTCCAGGAGGATCAGCTCCGGGTCCCGCATCAACACCCGGATGAACTCCAGGAGCTTCTGCTGCCCGTAGGAGAGGTTCCCCGCGTATTCGTTCTCGAGCCGATCCAGGGTCACGAAGCGGAGCAGCTCCTGGGCGCGGCGCCGAGCCACCGCGAAGGGTTCCCGCGTGACCACCAGCAGATTTTCCAGGGCGGTGAGCTCGGGAAACACCCGGATGATCTGGAACGTGCGCCCGATGCCGCGGTGGGCGACCTGGTGGGGCTTCAGCCCGTCAATCCGCTCGCCCCGAAAGAAGACCTCCCCCGCGTCGCGCCGCTCCAGTCCGGTAATACAGTTGAACAGGGTCGTCTTCCCCGAGCCATTGGGGCCGATGAGGCCGTAGATCTTCCCCGGGGCGAGGGCCAGGGAGCAGCGGTCGACCGCGACCACCCCGCCGAAGCGCTTGGTGAGGTCCCGGATCTCCAGGAGGTGGCCGTCGTCCATCTCAGTGCTTGATTTCATATGCCCGTATCGGGTTTCACCCGATACGGGTTGCCCTTGGTGAATGCGGTCAATACGGCCATAGGAAAGGAGGCGACCAAGGCATCAATGGTTTTTCGTTGGGTACGACCGTTCTTGAGCATTCTTTCCCTTTTACGTGCCTCTCCGCGAGTGGCGTACAAGTGGAACCACACCAGTCGAATCGGGCGCCTTGGGGCGGTGAAGCGGACCCGCCCGTTGTCGTGGTCGTCCAGCCGGCGCCGGAGGTTGCTCGTATGGCCGTAGTACCTTTTCCCGTCCGCACACTCGAGAATATACGAGAAGAAGTATGCCATGGCGAAACTGGGCAGTCAGCTTGGACCTCTGTCAAGGGCGTTTCGTGTCGGGTTTGTCTTGGCCAACCCGACACGAACATATGAAATCAAGCACTCAGATAGTCCGTGGCAGGCGGTAACGCTCCTGGAGAATCCCCAGGATCCCCTTGGGCATCAGGAGCACCACGACCACGATAATCCCGCCGAAGAGGACCTGGTGGAGGTAGAGGAACCGGGCCCAGACCAGCTCCTGCAAGACGAAGAGGGCCACTGCGCCCAGGACCGGCCCCCAGATCGTCCCCTTGCCGCCGAAGAGGACCATCACGATCATCGTGATGGTGGTGAGGAGCGGGAAGACGCTGATCGGCTCGATATATCCTTGATCCCGAGCGAAAAACCCGCCCACCACGCCCGGGACGAAGGCCGAGAGCAGGAAGGCGTACAGCCTGTAGCGCACGGTGTTGATCCCCATGGCCTCGGCGGCGATCTCGTCCTCCCGGATCGTCATGAACCTGAGGCCAACGCGCGACGTGATGAGGAGGTGCGCCGCCCCGGTGACGGCCAGGGCCGCGACCCCCATGGCGTAGTAGATCTGGCCGCTGGCGTGGAGCGTGGGGAGGGAGAGCCCCGAGCCTCCGC
>JACPAT010000346.1 GCA_016180655.1 Candidatus Methylomirabilota bacterium
CTTCTTCAGCTCGGTATCGGTGATGCCCTTCTGATTCGCCCGCTGTAGCACCGCCGCGGCCTCGACCCCCGCCCGCTCCGCCTCCAGCAGCTCGTTCAGTCGGGTGACGATCTCCTCGTCGGGCACCGGAACCCGCCGGTCGTGCCGGACCTCCGGAACAGGCACAGACGGGGTCGCCGCCTCAGGCTGCTTCACACTTCTCGGCACGTGAGCCTTTTTCCGGGGAGGCTTGGGCATGATCGCGCGGGCCTCCATGCGTCTGCGGCCGGCCGCAAGTGTCGTCGAGGCTGCTACCAGCATCCCCCCGTGCAGCGCCCGATCCGATCCAGGGGACAGGTGACACCGCAGCGGAGTTTGCCCCGCGCCATCAGCTCCCGGTATCGCTGCCAGGCCTGCTCCACCGTGAGGTCTCGCGCCGAGCGCCGCCTGGCCGGTTGCGGCGGCCGATCCACCGGCTGCGCGCCGACTCCGGGGCCACGGAGCTGGACCAGGCGGGTGAAGTTCTTGAACACCCGCCGGGCCACCGGGAGGAGTGCTGCACACCGGGCCGGCGCCTGCTCGCGCATCTGCGCCGGATCCGCCGTGCCGTCCAGGTCCGCCCGGTACGTGTGGACCCACCGGTCAATCATCCTGGGCGTCACCTCCAGGTGGAACTGGAGCGCATAGGCGATCCCCCCGAACCCAAAGCGAAATGCCTGGTTCTGGCAGGCATCCGAGCGCGCCAGTCGGACGGCCCCGCCGGGGAGAGAGAACGTGTCCCCGTGCCATTGAAAGACCGGGAGGCGGTCCGGCAGGCCGCGCGCCAGTCGGACGGCCCCGCCGGGGAGAGAGAACGTGTCCCCGTGCCATTGAAAGACCGGGAGGCGGTCCGGCAGGCCGGCGAAAAGCGGGTCGCGCTGCCCGGGCTGGTCCAACTCGACGGCGTGCCAGCCGATCTCCTTCACGGGATTCCGCGTGACGCGCCCCCCCACCGCCTTGGCCAGGAGCTGCCCGCCCAGGCAGATCCCCAGGAAGGGAATACCGTTCGACACGACCCGCCGGATGAAATCGTCCTCCGCCTTCAGGAACGGATACGTCTCCTCCTCGTACACGTTCATCGGCCCGCCCAGGCTGATGACCGCCTGAAAGCGGTGCGGGGGCGGAATGGGCGCCTCCCGGTGCAGGGCCACCATCTCGAGGGCGATGCCGGCCTCCCGGCAGCAGTCTTCCCAGAGGCCCATGTCCTCGCAATCCACATGCTGGAGGACCAGGAAGTTCACCGCCGGCCCCGACTCACTCGTCGCCGTCGCTGGAGAAGACGTGGTACTTGGCAAAGTCCCGGGAGGTGTGATTCGCCTCCCCCCTCGCCCGCAGCAGAAAGTTCAAGAGGCGGTGACCGTAGGAGAGGGCATCGTTCATCGCCTTGAACAGCTCGGACCCCTGGTGGGTCTTCGTGTCCCGGAAGGCCGCCAGTGTCCTGTCCAGGTAGTCACGCTGGTCCGGCGGCGGGCTGGACCCCGCCTCGGCCACCAGCAACTCGATGAATTCCGCGAGCTGGCGTTCCGCCTGGCGGAGGTCGTCATCGGTCGGGGACGGCCCGCGCCACCGACCGAAATACACCTGGTCGTGGATCTCGCGGATCCGGCCGAAACTCAACTCGGTGTACGGGGCCTTCTTGGCGGCGACCGGGGCCATGGCGGGAGTCCTTCCTCGAGGGTGAAGTGCTTCGCGGGCGGCGGCGAACTGGCCGGCATCGCCCGGGGCGAAGGCGGGCCGGACGCGATGCTACGACAAGACTTCGAGCTGCTCCGGCCGGACCAGGATCACCTGGCGCCGGTTCGTGCGGAGGATGCCGGCGTCCCGGAATTCGGACAGCAGGCGCATGGCCGTCTCGGGCGTCAGACCGACCATGGCCGCCAGCTCGCCGCGGCTGACCTGGAGCGAGAGCCGCATCCCCTCGGGGGTCGGCTGGCCGTACCGGCGACCCAGTTCCAGGAGCAATCCTGCCATCCGGGATCGGGCATCGGCCAGGGCCAGCCGCGTGAGGTTCGCCTGGGTGGAGACCAGTTCCCGGCAAAGGTGCAGCAGGAGGTTCACGGCCATGCCGCCGTGCGTCTCGAACAGCCGCAGCAGCTGCTCCCGGCTGGCGAAGGCCACCTGGCTGTCCTCCAGCGCCAGCGCGCTCCCCACGTATCGGGCCCCCTCAATCAACGCCTCTTCCCCCAACACCCCCCCCGGATCCACGAGTCGGAGGATCTGCTCTCGGCCGTTTCCGTCGGCGCGACTCACCTTGATCAGGGCGGCCGTCTGGCTGCCGCACAGCGCGGCGCCCTCCCGCGCATCGCAGGCATCGCAGGGATCCTTCCCCTTCTTTGCCGGAGCTCCCCGGCCTGCCGGGCCGGCGCGTGTCGTTTTCACCCTCATACTCCTTCAGGGTGCCGGGGCGATGGTGGCCAGAATCATGAGCCGCATCCCCGCCGTCCACCCGTGGGATTCGTCCGGCGCATAATGGGATCTCCTTCCAGTCCGACGCACATCTCATGCCCCGCGAGCTTCACCCTCTGCGGAGCGCGCCAAGCAACACGAGCTTCAGGATGCCCCGGTGGCAGCGCGCCTCTTCGGGGCACGTGCAGAGTAGGGTCACGCGCCCCCGGCGGGCAAGCTCGACCAGCGTGTTCAGGTCCTCCCGGGCCTCGACCGTGCGAAGATACTTCCGATAGGCGCTGGCGAAGGCCGCCCAGGGGATCCGCCCGGCCTTCCACTGCCGGATCAGCCCGGGGCCAGAGCCGCATCACCAGCACCCGCGTCCCATCATCGGGAGATGCGGGTTCGCTGACCCGCTTCGTCCCCACCTGGTCCGACGCGGTCACCTCCGGGCGGCGTTGGGATGCCCCCGTCATCGCTCCCCTCCTCCCCAGCGCGGCGGGCAGGGGATCCTCCGCCGTTCAGTACGTCTCCATGAGATCGTGTCGCCAGCCATAGCCGCCATCGGGCGTGTCGTCGATCACCTCGCCGAAGCCCGGGACCTCGCGCCGCAGGAACTCCTGCACACCCGCCTGGAGCGTGAACCGCGCGCTGGAACACCCGATGCACGCACCGGTCAGGCGCACATGGGCATCCCGCCCCACGACCAGCAGGAGCTCGATGTCACCCCCATCCGCCTGCAAGGCGGATCGGATCTTCCCCAGCGCGGCCTCGATCTGCCGCTCGAAATCCTGATGTGCCCCATCCTTGCCGGCCTGCGGGCCGCCCATCGTCGTCTCTCCTCACATGAAGGGAACTTCCGCCCACGAGCGATGAATGAAGACCACGATCTCATCCTCGGGCTTCAACGCCGTGTCCGGACCCTGCAGGAACCGGACGTTGTGCCCGTTCACCAGGAACTCCATCTCCGGGATCGGGCGATCGCCGTCCCGGAACGCCTTCTCCTCGAGCCGCCACCCGCCCTTCTCCCGCATAGCCTGGAGGACCTCCCGGAGCGTGTCCGCGCCCGCCTCCAGGCTGCTGCAGCGCATCCAGTCCCGGACGATCCCCAGGAACCGCACCCGCGCCATCTAGGCAACTCCCCTAACCAGGATTATTCACGAATGCCCCCAAACACCCTCACCCGCGCCCTCTCCCGTCGAGGGAGAGGGGCACATTTCTTGATGCCCTCTCCCCACCGCGGGAGAGGGTGAGGGTGAGGGGGCAGCTCCGAGGCCCGAAGCGAGTTCAGTAGAGTCAGAGTCGGGCGCGGTCCTGCCGCCGTCTCCGAATCGGTCACCGCACGCGGCTACTGGA
>JACPAT010000160.1 GCA_016180655.1 Candidatus Methylomirabilota bacterium
CGAGGGGCGCTAGCGTTTCCCCGCACGTGCCCCGGTGTCTTCACCTCAGCCTGGTGAGGACGGCTCCGCCGGGCACGCAGGAGCCCGCCGACGGCAGCCCGATCTGCCCTTGGGGGGTTCTCCCTTCGAAGGGCCGTCACTCTTCCTGGGTGGGGCGATTTCGCTGCCGAGCGAAGCGAATCGGCATGCCAGGGAAAGAGCCGAGCGTCCCTTTTGGGCCGCCCGGACAAGTTGTTTCAGAACCAACGTCCCCCAAAACGGAAGATCAGACGCCGGGCCAGATGAAGGTCGAGATTCTGGATGAGGTCGAAGCCGCGCTGAAGGCAGTCCGCAAGGGTGAGAGTCCAAAGGCGAGCGAGGATAGGGGCGACAGGTTCGACCGGTCCGTCCACTACGGAAGATTCTCAAGGTCGTCCAGGTCTTTGTACCGACCAGCCGCCCTCTTATTCGCTTTGAGATCCTCCAGGTTGAGTTGAGTAACTTCAAGAACTCTTTGAAGTCGGGCGGTAGATTGACTGTGGCCATAGTTCAGTTGGCGCAGGACTTCGACGGCTCGCACGCGATCGTAGGGAGACCTGGCGTGCCAGTACGCCTTGTCGTCCGGCTGATCAGTCAGCGACGCCACGGTGAGAGTGGTCTTGTCCAACTTGAGCCTGTCCATCGGGTAGTTCCTTTGCGTGCTTCGCGCCCGCCTGCGCCGCCTGCCCAGTCAGCGCGGGCAGGCAGAGCGGAGCGGCGGGGAGGTGCTTTGCGGTTGAACTCCACTGTTCGAGTTTAAACTTATCACAGATCCGAGGAGAGAGATAGTGCCATCCTCTCGGGACAAGGGAGGTGCCCAAGGGAGCAGACCTGCCTGCGGGCGAGGCAGGTCGGCCCTTGGCGTCCATGCCGCCTTGGCGGTTCAGCCGAAGGGCTGTGAAACAAAACGCCCTCCTGCCGTGGAGTGACAGGAGGGCGTCGCTTTTTCCCTCGCGAACGACCGTTGGCCTAGGCCTCCGACGCGGCCGCGGCCGGCGTCTTCTCCGCCGGGGCGCCGCTCCCCTTGCCCCGGCGCCGGCGCCGGCGGCGCCGCCCGGTGCCCGCGGCCTTCTCGCCCTTGGCCTCGGGGGCCGGCTCGGCCCCGACCAGCTCGATGGCCGCCAGGGGCGCCCCGTCGCCCATGCGATAGTCCAGCTTGGTGATCCGCGTGTACCCGCCATTCCGGTCCCGGTAGCGGGCCCCGATGGTGTCGAAGAGCTTCTTCAGGGCCTTGTCGTCCATTAGGACCTCGGCCGCCTGGCGCCGCGCCGCCAGATCCTCGCGCTTGGCTAACGTGACCATCTTCTCGGCGACGCTGCGGAGTTCCTTGGCCTTGGCCGCCGTCGTGATGATCTTCTCGTAGAGGAAGAGCGACGTCACCAGGTTGCGCATCATCATCTCCCGGTGCGCCGTGGTCCGACCGAGCTTGCGTCCCGCACGCCTGTGCCGCATTGCCGTTGGTCTCCCCGAGAAGCCGATGCCGGTCCGGTCTCGCCCCTAGCCCTTGGCCGCCCTGCGCCTGGCGGCCTCCCCCACGGGCACCCCCTCCAGCTTCATGCCCAGGCTGAGCCCCATCTGCGCCAGGATGTCCTTGATCTCGTTCAGCGACTTCCGGCCGAAATTCTTGGTCTTGAGCATCTCGGCCTCGGTCTTCTCCACCAACTCGTAGATGTACCGGATGTTGGAGTTCTTCAGGCAGTTGGCGGACCGCACCGAGAGCTCCAGCTCGTCCACGGGACGGCTCAGGTTCTCGACCATGCGCTCGCGCGCCTCGTCCGCCACCTCCTCTTCTTCCTCCGGCTCCTCCTCGAAGTTGATGAAGATGGACAGCTGGTCCTTCAGGATCTTGGCGGCATAGGCCACGGCGTCCTGGGGCAGCACGGACCCGTCGGTCCAGACCTCCAGGATCAGCTTGTTGTAGTCCGTGGCCTGGCCGACGCGCGTGTCCTCCACCTGGAAGTTGACCTTCCGGATGGGAGAGAAGATGGCGTCGATGGGGACCACTTCCAGCGGCATCCCCTCGCGCTTGTTCCGCTCCGCGGGGACGTAGCCGCGACCGTGGCGGACCTCCAGCTCCATGTCCAGCTTCCCGTCCCGGTCCAGCGTGCACAGGTACAGGTCCGGCGTGAGGACCTCCACGTCGGCATCGGGGGTGATCTGAGAGGCCCGCACCTCCCCCTCCCCGGCTGCCTTCAGCGTCAGGGCCTTGGGGTGATCCACGTTGAGCTTCAACCGGAGCTGCTTCAGGTTCAGGATGACGTCGGTGACATCCTCCTTGACCCCCGGGATGGACGAGAACTCGTGCAGGACCCCGGCGATACGGACGGAGGTGATGGCCGCGCCCTCGATGGAGGACAGCAGCACCCGGCGGAGCGAGTTCCCCAGGGTCAAACCGAAGCCGCGCTCCAGTGGCTCCGCGAAGAATTTCCCATAGGTGCTGGTGAGGGTCTCCAGCTCGCACTCCAGCCGCTTGGGCTTCTGGAATCCCTTGAACTTCTGTATCATGCGCCTCTCCCCTCAGCCTCTCTCCGGCCGCCTCACTTGGAGTACAGAGCGACGACCAGCTGCTCCTGAACCGGGATGGCCATCTCTTCCTTGCTGGGCAGGCTGCGGACCGTGCCCTTGAAGCTGGCGGCGTCCAGCTCCAACCAGGAGGGGACCCTGCGCTTCTTCGCCCCCTCCAGGGCGGCCTTGATGGCCCCCATCTCGCGGCTGGGCGGCTGGATCTCCACCACGTCGCCGGCCCGCAGGAGGTAGGAGGGGATGGTCACCCGGCGTCCGTTGACCTGGATGTGGCCGTGCCCGATCAGCATCCGCGACTGGGCGCGGGAGGCCCCCAGGCCGAGGCGGTGCACCACGTTGTCCAGGCGCTGCTCCAGCAGGCGCACCAGGTTTTCCCCGGTGATCCCCTTCTGCCGCTCGGCCATCCTGAAGTAGGTGCGGAACTGGGTCTCCTGGATGCCGTACATCCGCTTCATCTTCTGTTTTTCGCGGAGCTGCAGGCCGTACTCGGACGGCTTGGACCGGCGCTGGCCATGCTCCCCGGGCGGATAGTTCCGCTTCTCGATGGCGCACTTGAGCGTGAAGCACCGATCGCCCTTCAGGAAGAGCTTCAGGCCCTCCCGTCGACACAGCTTGCAGACCGGTTCGATGTATCGTCCCACAGAACTCACTCCTTCTGCTGCGGTGCTGCTGGGCTACGGTGCTGCGGTGCTGCTGTTGGGGAACGGCAGCACATCCACACTGCAGCACTGCAACACCATCCTAGACGCGCCTCCGTTTCCGCGGTCGGCAGCCATTGTGGGGAATGGGGGTCACGTCCTTGATGGCCGTGATCTCCAGCCCTGCCGCCTGGAGGGAGCGGATGGCCGCCTCCCGCCCGGCCCCGGGCCCCTTCACGTAGACCTTCACCTCTTTCATCCCCTGTGCGATGGCCTTCTGCGCGGCGCTCTCGGCCGCCATCTGGGCGGCAAAGGGGGTGCTCTTGCGCGACCCCTTGAACCCCACGCTGCCGGCGCTGGCCCAGGTGACCACGTTTCCCGTCCCATCCGTGATGGTGACGATGGTGTTGTTGAACGTCGCCTGGATGCAGGCGAGGCCGTGGGTGACGCCCTTGCCTTCCTTCTTGCTGGGACGCGCCGTCACCGGTCGCTTGGGTGGTGGTGTCGCCATCTGCTCCTCCCGTCAATACTGGAAATCGGAAGTTGGAAACTGGAAATTGGTCAGCGCCCCTGCGTGCGTCCCCAGTTTCCGACTTCCAGTTTCCAGTGTCCGTGCCTCAGGCCTTGCCGGTGGGCGTGGCCTTGGCCGCCGCGGCCCGCTTGACGCCCACGGTGCGGCGGGGCCCCTTGCGCGTCCGCGCGTTGGTGCTGGTCCGCTGCCCCCGCACCGGCAGCCCCCGGCGGTGGCGCAGGCCCCGGTAGCAGCCGATGTCCATCAGCCGCTTGATGTTCATGGAGACCTGGCGCCGCAGGTCGCCCTCGACCCGGTGGTCCCCCTCGATGACCCGCCGCAGCTTGTTGACCTGGTCCTCGGTCAGGTCCTTGACCCGGACCTCCGGGGGAACCTCGGCCTCGGCCAGGATCTTCAGCGCCGAGGGCCGCCCGATCCCGTAGATGTAGGTAAGGGCGACTTCCAGCCGCTTCTCCCGCGGAAGATCCACACCAGCAATCCTGGCCACGCGTGCCTCCTTGTATCCCCGGCCCGGTAATTTGGGCCGGAGAATCCACCAAGCGACTCGTAACCTATCCGAACCAAATGACCAATGACCAATGACCAAATCCCAATGACGGTGTGCGCGCGCTGCGCGCTCTCAGGTCACCGGATGCGAATTCTCTTCGCTGTTGGTCATTGATCATTGGGAATTGGCCATTCCCGTGATTCTTCGCGAACGGGTTCGCGAAGAATCCGGGCTACCCCTGCCGCTGCTTGTGCTTCGGGTTCTCGCAGACGATGCGGATGATCCCCTTCCGCTTGATGACCTTGCACTTCTCGCAGATCGCTTTCACCGACGCCCGGACTTTCATGTCACCCCAACCCCATTGCCGATTGTCGATTTGGGATTTCCGATTTGGGGGATCCCACCGTGCCTCGCCAATCGGAAATCGAAATTCGTCAATCGACCCCGCCGTAGGCGGGGTCACTTATACCGGTAGATGATCCGTCCCCGGGTCAGGTCGTAGGGGGACAGCTCCACGATGACCTTGTCTCCCGGCAGGATCCGGATGAAGTGCATGCGCATCTTGCCGGAGATGTGGGCCAGCACCTTGTGTCCCGTCTCCAGCTGGACCCGGAACATGGCGTTGGGGAGCGGCTCCACCACCGTCCCCTCGACCTCGACGGCCTCTTCCTTGGGCATGACCCTTCCGATGCCTCGTGTCGCCCCGGGGGGCCCCGGTCAGGCGAGGGCCCCTTTCCTGTCTGTCCCGCTCCGGAGCGGGACACAGGCAGGCAGAGCGGTCAGGACTTCTGTCCCGTTCTCCGTGATGGCAACCGTATGCTCGAAATGGGCCGACAGGGACCCGTCCGCGGTCACCGCGGTCCACTGGTCCTCCAGCACCCGCACCTCGGGGCCCCCGGCGTTGACCATGGGCTCGATCGCCAGCACCATCCCGGGCTTGAGCACCGGCCCGCGCCTTCCCGATGCCGTGCCCCACGAACACCCGCACGACGGAGAACCCGTTCGCCTCGGCGTGCTCCTGGACCGCGCTGGAGATGTCCATGAGGCGCGCCCCGTTCTTGGCGGCTCCGATGGCGCGATCCAGGCATTCCCGGGTCACCCGGAGCAGCCGCTCCGCCTCCGCCGAGATGCGTCCCACCGGGACCGTGATGGCGGAATCCCCGTAGTACCCCTCCACGATGGCGCCCATGTCCAGGCTCAGGATGTCCCCGCCCTCGAGCTTCCGATCCGACGGCAGCCCGTGCACCACCTGCTCGTTGATCGAAGTGCAGAGGGTGAAGGGGTAGTTCCGGTACCCCTTGAAGGCCGGCCTGGCCCCGTGCGTCAGCAGGGAGGTCTCAGCGAACCGGTCCAGCTCCAGCGTGGTCACCCCGGGCTTCACGCGCTGGGCCAGCGCGGCAAGCGTCTCGGCCACCAGGCGATTGCTCCGGCGCAGGAGGCCGAGCTCCCAGGGCGCCTTCAGGACGATCCGGTCATTCATGGCTCAGGCATGGCTCAGGCGCCGCCGGCGCGGGCATGCGTCAGGCGCCCAGGGCGGCCGTGATGCGGTGAAAGATCTCCCCGATCTCCCCCGTGCCCGGCACGCGCCGCAAGAGGCCCTGGGCCTCGTAAAGGCTGACCAGGGGCGCGGTCTGATCCACGTAAACCGCGAGGCGTCGCCTGACCGTCTCCTCCCGGTCGTCCTCCCGCTGGTAGGTCGGCCCCCCGCAGGCGTCGCACCGGCCATCCGTCTTGCTGGGGGAGAAGCGCACATGGTACATGGCCCCGCAGTTCCGGCAGGTGCGCCGGCCGGCAATGCGCAGGACCAGGTCCTCCGTGGGCACCTCCAGGCTCACCACGTGATCCAGGGAGGCGTGCAGGGCCTCCAGGGTCTTTCCCAGCGCCTCTGCCTGGGCCACCGTCCGGGGAAACCCGTCCAGGATGTAGCCGCGGGCGCAATCCGGTCGTTGCAACCGTTCCCGCACCAGCCCGATGATGATCTCGTCGGGAACCAGGGCCCCGCGATCCATGTACTGCTTCGCATCCCGCCCCAGTGGCGTTCCGTCCTTGACCGCGGCCCGCAGCATGTCCCCGGTGGAAATCTGGGGGATCTGGAGCCGCTCGACCAGGAACTTGGCCTGCGTCCCCTTCCCGGCGCCCGGAGGCCCCAGCAGGATCAGCCGCATCCCCCGACTCTCTGGAATTTCCGATTGCGGATTGCCGATTTCGGATTTCAAAATCCCAAATCCGAAATCCGAAATCGAAAATCCGATGGGGTCCCGCCCCGTGGCTCGGCTCTCGGCTCACGGCTCGGCATCAATCACCCGGGGCCCATCCCCCGGAAATTTCGGATTGCGGATTTCGGATTTCGGATTGGTCAAATCCGAAATTCGACATTCGAAATTCGAAATTGGGGTTACGAGATCCGCCCCCGCACCTTGGCCTTCTTCAGGAACCCCTCATAGTGTCGCATCAACAGGTGGGATTCCACCTGCTGCACGGTGTCCAGGGCGACGCCGACGACGATGAGAAGCGACGTCCCCCCAAAGAAAAAGGGCACATTCATCTGCGTGATGAGGATCTCCGGCAGGATCGAGATGGCCGCGAGATACAGGGCCCCGACCAGGGTGATCCGATCCAGGACCCGCTCGATGAACTCGGCGGTCTTGCTGCCCGGGCGGATGCCCGGGATGTAGCCGCCGTACTTCTTCATGTTGTCCGCCACGTCGGTCGGGTTGAAGATGATGGCGGTGTAGAAGTAGGTGAAGAAGATGATGCCCCCCCCGTAGATCGCCGTGTAGGGCACCCCCCCGAAGGCCAGCCAGGCGGAGACCGTCTGGGCCCAGGGGTGCTTGATGAACTGGGCGATGGTGGCCGGGAAGGCGATGATGGAGCTGGCGAAGATCACCGGGATCACGCCGGCCGTGTTCACCCGCAACGGGATGTGGGTGCTCTGCCCGCCGTACACCCGGCGACCCACCACCCGCTTGGCGTACTGGACCGGGATCTTCCGCTGGCCCAGCGTCATGACGATGACCCCGGCCACCACGGCCACCATCAGGACCAGGAGCGCCAGGAAGATGAGTGGGTTCATCTCCCCCTGGCTGATGAGGGTCCAGGAGGCGAAGATGGCCTCGGGCAACCGCACGATGATCCCCGCGAAGATGAGGAGCGAGATGCCGTTGCCGATCCCCCGCTCGCTGATCTGCTCCCCCAGCCACATGAGGAAGATGGTCCCACCGGTCAGGGTGAGGGTGGTCATCAGGCGGAAGCCCCAGCCGGGGCCCGGCACCACCATGGCCCCCTTGATCTGCATGCTCTCCAGGCCGATGGCGATCCCCAGCCCCTGGATGGCCGCCAGCCCCACCGTCCCGTACCGGGTGTACTGGGTGATCTTCCTGCGCCCCTGCTCGCCCTCTTTCTGCAGCTTCTCCAGGGCCGGGACCACCACCGCCAGGAGCTGCAGGATGATGGAGGCGGAGATGTAGGGCATGATGCCGAGGGCGAACACCGACAGGCGGCGCAGCGCCCCGCCGGAGAACAGGTCGAACAGGCCCAGCAGGTTGCCGCCCTGCTGCTGGAAGAACAGGGCCAGGGCGTGAGCGTCGATGCCCGGCGTGGGGACGTGGGCCCCGATGCGATACACGATGAGCAGCGCGCAGGTGAAGAACACCCGCCGCTTCAGCTCGGGGACGCGGAAGATGTTGCGGACCTGCTCGATCACGACGCGATGACCTCGAGGCTGCCCCCCGCCGCCCGGATCTTCGCCGCCGCGCCCTTCGAGAACCCGTGGGCCGAGACCGCCAGCGGCTTGCTGAGGCTGCCCTCCCCCAGGATCTTGACGGGGGCGGCCGCCGTCCGCACCAGGCCCGCCTCGTGGAGCGTGGCCGGGGTGACGACCGTGCCCGCCTCGAAGCGTTCCAGATCCCGCACGTTCAGGATCGCGATCTCCTTGCGGAAGACGTTGGTGAAGCCGCGCTTGGGGACGCGCCGGTGCAGCGGCAGCTGGCCGCCCTCGAACCAGGGTTGGCTCCCGCCACCGGAGCGCGCCTTCTGCCCTTTCTCCCCGCGTCCCGAGGTCTGGCCGTGGCCGGACCCGGGGCCGCGTCCCACCACCTTGCGCCGCTTGCGGGACCCCGCCGGGGCCTTCAGCTCATGCAGCTTCATCGTGCATCCCGCCTTCCGTCTGTCCCTCTCCCCGGCTCTCGGCTCGCGGCTCTCGGCTCGCTACTCACGCTTCCCGCCTCCCGGCGGGCACGTCTTCCACCTCCACCATGTGAAACACTTTGGTCACCATGCCCCGGATGGCGGGAGTGTCTTGCCGCAGGACGCTGGAATTGATCCGGCGCAGCCCGAGGCCCCGCAGCACCTGGCGCTGCCGGGGGGTGCTGCCGATCTGGCTGCGGCGGAGCGTGATCTTGAGCTCTGCGCTCACGCCTGGCCTCCCTCGGCCGCCTTGGCCGCCGGCGCGGCGCCCGGCGATGCCGCAGGCTCCCGCCCCCGCGCACGCGCCACCTCCTCGGCCGAGCGAAGCTGCTGCAGCCCGGTGAGCGTCGCCTTCACCACGTTGTGGGGATTGTCGGACCCCAGGGACTTGGACAGGACATCCCGCACCCCGACCACCTCCAGCACCGCCCGGGCCGCGCCGCCCGCCACGACGCCGGTCCCAGGTGAGGCGGGCCGAAGCAGCACGCGGCCCGAGCCGAACTCGCCCAAGATCTCGTGGGGAATCGTGCTGCCCTTCAGGGAGATCTTGATCAGATTCTTCTTGGCCTCCTCCATCCCCTTGCGGATGGCCTCGGGGACCTCGTTGGCCTTCCCCAGACCCATGCCCACGTGGCCGGCCTGGTCCCCCACCACCACCAGGGCGCTGAAGCTGAAGCGCCGGCCGCCCTTGACCACCTTGGCCACCCGATTGATGTGGACCACCCGCTCCGTGAGCCGCAGCCCCTCGGCACTGATGCGCTGGACCGTCCGTGCGCCCCCCATCAAAACTTTAACCCCCTGTCTCGGGCTGCGGTCGCCAGGGCCTTGACCCGCCCGTGGAACGGGTAGCCGCCCCGGTCGAATACCACCGCCTGGATGCCCCCCGCCAGCGCCTTGTCCGCCACCAGCGCCCCCACGGCCTTGGCCACCTCGGTCTTCTTGGCCCGGTCCCCCGACCGTGGCAGGTCCTTGGAGAGGGTCGAGGCCGCGACCAGCGTCCGGCCGTCTTCGTCGTTGATGATCTGGGCGTAGATGTGCCGGGCACTCTTGAACACGCACAGCCGGGGACGCCCCACCGTTCCCCGGACCACCCGGCGTACCCGACGGTGCCGGCGTTGCCGCGCTGATCGCTTGTGCTGAACCGATGCCACAGGAGTCCCCTTCTTCCTGCCTGGGGCGAGCAACGCCCGCCCCGCCTCCGGTCCCGCGTCCCGCGGGATTACTTCGCCCCGGTCTTCCCAGCCTTGCGCCGGATCCGCTCGTCCGCGTACTTGACCCCCTTGCCCTTGTAGGGCTCGGGATCCTTCACCTCGACCCGGATGCCCGGTGGAACAGGATAGATGATGGGATGGGAGAATCCCAAGGTCATGGACAGGTTCTGTCCCTGGACCGCCGCCCGGTACCCCACGCCCACCAGCTCCAGCTTCCGCTCGAACCCCTTGGTGACCCCCTCCACCATATTGGCGATGAGGCTGCGGGTGAGGCCGTGGAGGGCCTTGTGAAACTTCGTGTCCGATGGCCGTCCGCAGAGGACCTGCCGGTCCTGGACCCGAACGTCCATGGCGGGATGCACGGCCATGCTGAGCGTCCCCTTCGGCCCCTTCACGGTGACGGTGTGGGCCTCTACCTCCACCTTCACCGTGTCGGGAATGGAGATCGGGAGCTTACCGATGCGCGACATACCCACATCACTCCGTGGCGTCAGGGGACCGGAGAGCGACAACCGGGGTTACCAGACGTAGCACAGGACCTCGCCGCCCAGCGATCGCTGCCGGGCCTCTTTCCCCGTCATGAGGCCCTGCGGCGTGGACACGATGGCCACTCCCATCCCGCTCAACACGGTGGGGAGCCGCTTGGCCTTGCGGTACACCCGGAGGCCCGGGCGGCTCACCCGCCGGAGGCCCAGGATCACTCGCGCGTTGCCCGCCCCGAACTTGAGGTAGACCCGCAGGACCCCCTGCTTGTTGTCGTCCATCAGCTTGAAGGCCCGGATGAAGCCCTCGGCCTTCAGGACCTTGGCCAGCTCCACCTTGAGGCGGGAGGCCGGGATGTCCACTCGCTCCAGGAGCGCCTGGTTGGCGTTCCGGATCCGCGTCAACATATCCGCGATCGGGTCCGTCATTGCCATGCGTGACTCCAGCTTCGGCGTCCCGGCAGCGGGAGGTCTCCCCCGCCATCGCCGGGATCTCGCGGTGGGCGCCCGCCGGCCCCGGCGGAGCCCCCCGACGTCGGTCTACCAGGAGGCCTTGATCACCCCGGGGATCTCCCCCCGCAGGGCCAGGGCCCGGAAGCAGATGCGGCACATCTGGAACTTCCGCAGGTATCCCCGCGGCCGCCCGCAGATCCGGCACCGGTTGTAGCGGCGCACGCCGAACTTGGGCTCCCGCTGCTGCTTCATGATCAGGCACGTCTTCGCCATGGTCCCTCTCGCCTACTTGCGGAACGGGAAGCCGAGCTGTTCCAGTAAGGCCCGGGCCTCTTCGTCGTTTCGGGCCGAGGTCTCGACGCAGATGTCCATACCCCGCGTCATCTCCACCTTGTCGTACCGGATCTCGGGGAAGATGAGCTGCTCCCGGATCCCCAGGGCATAGTTGCCCCGCCCGTCGAAGGACTTGGTGGGGATCCCCCGGAAGTCGCGGATGCGCGGCAGGGCCACGGAGAGCAGCCGGTCCAGGAATTCGTACATGCGCTCCCCGCGCAACGTCACCTTGCATCCGATGGCCATGCCCGCCCGGAGCTTGAAGGCCGCCTCGGATTTCCGGGCCCGGGTGACCACCGGCTTCTGGCCGGTGATGGCGGCGAGCTCCGCCACGGCCGCGTCGATCACCTTGACGTTCCCCACCGCCTCCCCCAGGCCCATGTTGATGACCACCTTCTTGACCTCGGGGACCCGCATCCGGTTCGTGTAGCTGAACTGCGCCATCAGGCTCGGGACGATGGCGGTCCGGTAGCGTTCCCGGAGCCGTGCCGGGACGCGGGGCACCTGCGGGACCGCGCGTTCCCGCGCGGCGTCGGGCTTCCCCTTGGCCGCCTTCTCTCCTTTGCCTGCCTTGGCCGCCTCGGGTGCCCTTTGGGTGCGGGCCTTTCGCTCTGCCTTGTCCGCCATGGCTCAGTCCATCGTCTCGCCGCACTCGCGGCAGACCCGCACCTTGCGCCCGTCCGCCAGCGCCGTGTGGCCGACCCGCACCGGCCGGTCACACTTGCCGCACACCAGCAAGACGTTACTGACGTGCAGGGGGTTCTCCCGCTCCAGGATGCCTCCCTGCTGGCCGAGGCGGCCCGGCTTGGTGTGGCGCTTGACGAAGTTGATCTTCTCCACCAGGAGCTTGTCCAGCTTGGGGAGCACGCGCAGGACCTTCCCGCGTTTGCCCTTGTCCTTCCCCGCGATCACCTCGATCAGATCGTTCTTGCGGACCGCCAGCCGATGCCCGACACCCATGGGCTAGACCCTCATTGCGGATTTCGGAATGCGAATTGCGGAATGTCCCAGGTCGGGCCATGATCGGATCCCGAAATCCGCATTCCGCATTCCGCATGCCGCATTCGTCAGATGACCTCGGGCGCCAGGGAGATGATCTTCATGAACTTGGCCTCGCGGAGTTCGCGGGCCACCGGGCCGAAGATGCGGGTCCCCACCGGATCGTTGTGCTCGTTGATGAGGACCGCGGCGTTCCGGTCGAACTTGATGTAGCTGCCATCGGCGCGCCGCTGCTCCTTCACCGTCCGGACCACCACGGCCTTGACGACCGTGCCCTTCTTCACCCCCCCTTCGGGGATGGCCTCCTTCACGCTGGCGACGATGATGTCTCCCACCCGGGCGTACCGCTTGGCCGAGCCCCCCAGGACCTTGATCAGCGAGATGCGCTTGGCCCCGGAGTTGTCCGCCACATCCAGGATGGTTCGGAGACCGACCATGTGAGAACCCTGCGCGGGACCCGCATCCCCGCCCCGCCCGCTCGCGGGAGCCCGGGAATGAGACGGATCGTCAGACGGCGCGTTTGAGAACCTCGATCACCCGCCACCGCTTGTCCTTCGAAATCGGGCGGGTCTCCATCAGCCGGA
Organism: Candidatus Methylomirabilota bacterium; assembly: GCA_016180655.1. GTDB lineage: Bacteria > Methylomirabilota > Methylomirabilia > Methylomirabilales > 2-02-FULL-66-22 > 2-02-FULL-66-22. The sequence continues at coordinate 12,446 of JACPAT010000160.1, forward strand.
CCGAGTCGCCCTCCCGGCAGGTGTTGGCCTCGTCGTGGGCCTTCACCCGGGTCTTGCGCCGGATGCGCTGGTCGTACGCCTGGTGGCGCACCAGCCGGGAGATCTCCACCACCACGGTCTTCTGCATTTTGTCGCTGACGACGGTACCCACGGCCGTCTGCCGCCGGTTGCGATCTTCCCCCACCTGCCCCACCTGTGGCGTCATGGCTGCGCCGCTCCCTTGGCGGGTGCCGCCGGCCTCGCGTCAGCCAGGGCACGCTGAGCGGTCCGGATCCGCGCGATGTCGCGGCGGAGCTGCCGGATCCGCATGGGATTCTCCACCTGCGACGAGGCCTGGCGGAGGCGCAGCTTGAAGAGATCCTCCTGGAGACCAGCCGCCTTCTGGCGGAGCTCCTCGGCCGTCAGGTCCTTCAATTCGGCGTACTTCATCCTCCCGACACCCCCACACCTTTCCGGGAGACGAAGCGCGTGGCGATGGGCAGCTTCATGGCTGCCAGGCGCATGGCCTCTTTCGCCTCTGCCTCCGGGATCCCCTCCATCTCGTACAGGATCCGCCCCGGCTTCACCACGGCCACCCAGCCCTCCGGCGCGCCCTTCCCCTTGCCCATGCGCGTCTCGGCCGGCTTCCGCGTGATGGGCTTGTCCGGGAAGATCCGGATCCAGACCTTGCCGCCCCGCTTCACGTACCGGGTCATGGCCCGCCGGGCGGCCTCGATCTGCCGGTTCGTGAGCCAGGCGGCCTCCAGGGCCTTCAGGCCGTATTGGCCGAAGGCGAGGCTGCTCCCGCGGGTGGCGATCCCTGCCCGGCGGCCCCGCTGCTGCTTCCGGTATTTGACGCGCTTGGGAATCAGCATGCGTGACTCCGCAGGGTGACCTTACGCTCGCCCGGTCGGCTTGGGGGTTCCCCTGGGACGCCGGGGGCGGTCGGAAGGCGTCCGGAGGTCCCGGAGCCGCTCCGACGGCTTGCTCTCCACCCCCAGGGTCTCGGGCAGCACCTCGCCATGGCAGACCCAGGCCTTCACGCCGATGGTGCCGTAGGTGGTCTTGGCCGTGGTCAGCCCGAAGTCGATGTCCGCCCGCAGCGTGTGCAGCGGGACGCGGCCCTCCCGGTACCACTCGGACCGCGCGATCTCGGCGCCGGCGAGCCGCCCGGCGCAGCCCACCTTGACCCCCTGGGCCCCCAGCCGCATGGACGACTGCACCGCCTTCTTCATGGCGCGCCGGAAGGCCACGCGCCGTTCGAGCTGCTGGGCAATCTGCTCCGCCACGAGCTGGGCGTCCAGCTCGGGCTTGCGCACCTCTTCGATGTCCAGCCGGACCTCTTTCCGGGTCATCCGGGCCAGCTCCGCCCGCAACTTCTCGACCTCGGACCCCTTCTTTCCGATGATGATCCCCGGCCGCGCGGTGTGGATGATGATGCGGAGCTGGTCCGCCTTCCGCTCGATCTCGATCCGCGAGACGCCCGAGTGGTACAGCCGTTCCTTGATGTACCGGCGCAGCCGCAGGTCCTCATGGAGCACCTCGGCATAGTTTTTCCCTGCGAACCACCGGGATCGCCACGTCTTGATGACCCCCAGGCGGAACCCTAGCGGATGCGTCTTCTGTCCCACGCCGACCTCCGTACTCGCCCGAGCCTACTCGCGAAGGCCTTCGCGAACAGCCTCGGGCAATGACCAATGACCAATGACCAATGACCAACCGCGGATAGATCTTGGATGGAGTCTGTGACCGGCGCGCTTGGCGCGCCCACCACCATTGGTCATTGGGATTTGGTCATTGGTCATTTGGTCCAGAGAGCTCACGGATTTCTCCCGCAAATTCTCACGCTAGGCCTCTTCCCGCTCCCGCAACACGATGGTGATGTGGCTGGTCCGCTTCCGGATGCGGAAGGCCCGCCCCATGGCCCGCGGCTGGATGCGCTTCCCCGTGGGGCCCTCGTCCACGGTGGCCTGCGCCACCACGAGCCGGTCCACGTCGCGCACCCCATGGTTCTGGGTGGCGTTGGCCATGGCCGAGCGCAGGACCTTCTCCACCACCCGCGCGGCCTGGCGCTTGGCCACCTGGACCTGGACCAGGGCGCGGTTCACATCCTGGCCGCGGATCAGGTCCGCCACCAGCCGCGCCTTGCGCGGCGGCACCCGGACGAACCGTGCGACTGCTCTCGCTTCTGCCATCCTTCAGCCTCGGTCACCGAACACCGGAAATTGGAAATTGGAAATTGGAAATCGGTCCAGTTTCCCGTTTCCAGTGTCCATTTTCCAGCTTCCAGTTTCTAATTTCCACTTCCCCGCCTTACTTGAGCGCCGTGGACTTGGCGGTGTGGGCACTGTGCCCGCGGAAGGTGCGGGTGGGAGAAAACTCCCCCAGCTTGTGCCCCACCATGTTCTCCGTGATGTACACCGGGATGAATTTTTTCCCGTTGTGGATCGCCAGAGTGTGGCCGACAAACTCGGGCAGGATGGTGGAACGGCGGGACCAAGTCTTGAAGACCTTCTTCTCCCGCGCCCGGTTCAGGGCCTCGAACTTCTTCAGGAGCTTGGGGTCCACGTACGGCCCCTTCTTCAGCGATCGCGCCACGCGTCCTCTCCAGCCTGTCCCGCTACGATCGGAATTCGGACACTGGAAATTGGTTCAGCTTCCAGTTTCCAGTTTCCAGCCTGCGGGACTCCTTGCGCCGTTTGACCCGGCGGCGGAGCTATTTCCGCCGCTTGACAATGTACCGGTCGGAGGCCTTTCTCTGCTTCCGGGTCTTCACTTCGCCCTTCCCCCAGGGGCTGCACGGATGCCGACCCCCGGAGCTCTTTCCCTCGCCGCCGCCCAGGGGATGGTCGTGGGGATTCATGGCCACGCCCCGGACGGACGGGCGGATGCCCAGCCAGCGCGAGCGTCCCGCCTTGCCGATGGAGACGTTCTCGTGCTCCAGGTTCCCGACCTGGCCGATAGTGGCCATGCACGTGAGGCGCACCTTCCGCATCTCCCCCGAGGGCAGGCGGAGGAGGCCGTAGTCCCCCTCCTTGGCCACGAACTGGGCGGTGGCGCCGGCGGTGCGCACGAGCTGGGCCCCCTTGCCCGGCTGGAGTTCGACGTTGTGCACGGTCACGCCCACCGGGATGTTCCGCAGCGGCAGGGCGTTGCCCACCCGCACCTCGGCGTCGGGACCCGACATCACCCGGTCCCCCACCTGGAGGCCCACGGGGGCCAGGATGTAGCGCTTCTCCCCATCGGCGTAGTGCAGGAGCGCGATCCGCGAGGACCGGTTCGGGTCGTACTCGATGGCGGCGACCCGGGCCGGGACGTTGTGCTTCTCCCGCCGGAAATCAATCAGGCGGTACATTCGCTTGTGCCCGCCCCCGCGATGCCGGCAGGTGACGCGCCCCAGGGCGTTGCGTCCGCCGGTCTGTCGCAGCGGCACCAGCAGGGACTTCTCGGGGGTCGGCTTGGTGACCTCCTCGAAAGTGGAAACGCTCTGGAACCGGCGCCCCGGCGATGTGGGCCGGTACTTTCTTACGGGCATCGTCGTGTCCTTCTCTCTCGGCTCTCGGCTTCAACTGTCCGGGGCCCCATCCCCCTTTCAATTTCGGATTGCGGATTTCGGATTTGAAATTCGAAATTCGACATTCGAAAATCGAAATTAGGTTGGGTCCCCCCCCGCGGCCTCGGCTCGCGGCTCTCGGCTCTAGGCTCTCGGCCCTCCTAGACGCCCTCGTACAGCTCGATGGAATCGCCTTCCTTCAGGGTAGCGATGGCCTTCTTCCAGTCCGAGGTGCGGCCCTGGAACCGCCCCAGGCGCTTGACCTTCCCCCGCACGCGGGCCGTGCGGACGTCCAGGACCGTGACCTTGAACAATTGCTCGATGGCCTGCTTGATCTCGATCTTGTTGGCCGTCCTGGCCACCCGGAACAGGTACTGGTTCCCCTCCTCCTTCAGGCGGGTCCCCTTCTCCGTCAGGAGCGGCTTCAGCACGACCTGATACGGCCCCTTCATGCTGCCAGCACCTCCCGGAGCGTCTGCACCCCTTCCGGCGTGAGGATCAGGGTATCCGCTTTCAGGATGTCGTAGACGTTCAACCCCTGCACGGTGAGGACGCGAACCCCGGGGAGGTTCCGCACGGACTTCTCGACCGCCTCGTCCCGCCCGGGCAGGACCAGGAGCGCCTTGCCCT
>JACPAT010000161.1 GCA_016180655.1 Candidatus Methylomirabilota bacterium
TAATGGGGGACGTTGTTGCCTTCGTTAACTTACGGATCTGGGAAGGATACCTTCGTCAGCTTATGCCCACGCAGGGGCAGCGGGGATTATGCGCGGCGCGGCGTACCGCGATTACCGAGACCGGAGCCCCTCGCTCAAACTCCGCCGCCGCGTCCTTGCCAGCCAGACCATCCTGTTCTTCGGTGCCGACTGACCTCTTGCCTGCTCGCTCCTCCTCGGGACGAATACCCCTCTCCTGGGCACGGTCGGAAGCCCCCCACGACCCAGTCTTGAAATCAGTAAATGGAAAGTGACAAAAGCGGCAACGTCCCCTCGTCCACGTCCCCACCACAGGGGCGGGAGATCCGAGGACAGGGCCACGGCTCAAAGCGCGACAGTCCGGAACCCGGCGAAGATGTTCCGCCGGTGACGCATGTAGAAATTGCGCCATGTGTTGCGCACGAGGCGCGAACGGCTTGTCCAGCAGCCGCCCTTGAGCACCTTCTTTTGCCCAAAGTACGGCTGCGAATACTCTTTGTAGGGGTCGCACTCGAAGCCCGGGTATGGTTGGAAGGTGTCGGCCACCCATTCCCAGACGTTGCCGATCATCTGACGGCAGCCGAAGGCGCTGTCGCCCGTGGGCAGCGCACGAACGTCGATGGTCCAGCCGGCGCGGTAGTCGAGATTGGCCCGATCAGGCGTCGGCGGATCGTCCCCCCAGGGAAAGCGGCGCTTTCGGTTGGAGATCCCCCGGTCGTCCGGGGTCGGTTCGGCGCTCGCGGCTATCTCCCACTCGGCCTCCGTCGGCAGGCGGCGTCCCGCCCAGCGGCAGTAGGCCTCGGCCTCGTGCCAGTTCACGCATGCCACGGGGTTCCACGGAGACAGGGGCACCACCAAATTGAACATCCGCTCGTACCAGCGCCCGTCCGGACCGCGCACCCAGTACAGCGGATGCTCCACCCCTTCGCGGCGTCGCCAGTCCCACCCTCGCCTGTCCCACAGCTCGCGGCGCCGGTAGCCGCCATCATCCACAAACCGCTGGAACTCGGCGTTGGTGACTGGGGTGGAGGTGATGCGGAACGGTTTGACCTCGACTGGGTGCGCCCACTTCTCGTTGTCGAAGACGAAGGGCTCGTCCCGTGTCGCGCCAAGCATGAACGCCCCGCCCGGAATGGACACGTCATGCGGCTGATACCTCGGATCGACGGGCCGATTGGCGGAGGCGGGATCGAAGGACGATAGTGTCGGCCGCGCATACCCCAGCGTGTGCAGGATCAGCGTGAGGTTTTCCGTATGCATGTCCTCGTGCAACGCGGCCAGGGTGTAGAAGTACACCTCGTCCGGGGTGGGTTCCCGCGACTCCAGCCGGCCGATGCAGCGCCGCAGCACCTCGCTGATGTAGGCGTGGGTCTCCCTCCGCGTGGGATAGCTGTGGTCCCAGCGCAGCCTGTACGGGACGTTGAAGGAGTCGTAGATCCCGTCTGAGCCTGGCAGCAGCGTTCCGGCCTGATCCAGGTGGCGCAGGATCCAGTACTCCTGGGACCAGCCCACGTGTCCCATCTCCCAGATCGGCGGCTCAAGGAAGTGGGCCTTCATGCCCAGCATCTGGGAGTCCGCAAGGCTGTCCAGGAGCTCCAGCTCGACCTTCCGGGCATCCACAAGCGGCTGCAGCAGTTCCTCAGACGTGACCTGTGCGTCGCGGTTGACTCTGTCCACGGTGCCTCCCGACATCCTGGCAGTCAGGACAACAGGGCCAAGGAGAACCACTCCCGCTCGTCCGTCCAGATCCGCGCGACGTTGAGGCCACTGTCCCGAGCGATCCGGCGGATCTGCTCGCGGGAAAACTTGTACGAGTTCTCGGTATGGAGGTGCTCCCCCGCGTCGAAGGCGAAGGTGTGGCCTATGGAACCGATGTGCACCTCGTGTGCGCGCTTGGAGACGAGGTGCATCTCAATGCGGCTCTCGCATTGGTTGTAGAAGGACAAATGCTCCCACGCCCCCAGGTCGAACGTACCACCAAGCTCCCGGTTAATCCGGGCCAGGACATTCAGGTTGAAGCGGGCGGTTACGCCCTGGTCGTCGTTATAGGCTGCCCGGAGAATACTGGGGTCCTTCTGCATGTCGAAGCCGACGAGCACCTGGTGCCCCCGGAGCGCCGAGAGGAACCGCACCGACTCCTCGTGACTGAAGTTGCCGATGTTTGAACCGAGGAACAGGACGAGGGACGGCTCGCCGGGGATGAGCTCGCAGGCGCGGTCGAACTCCGCTTGGATCGCGTGCACGCGCAGGCGGGGGTACGTCTCCAGCAGCGGGCCCGCGGACTCGAAGAGGGCCGTTTTTGAGATATCCACCGGCACGTACGTCATGCGCTCGCGCGTACGGAAGAATGCATCAAAGAGCAGCCGCGTCTTGGCGCCGGTGCCGCCCCCGAACTCGATCACCGTCGAGGCCGTCGGGAACTCGTGGGCGTGACGGCGGAGGATGGTCATCTCCGTGCGCGCCACGTAGTATTCCGGCAGCTCGCAGATCAGGTCGAAGAGCCTTGTGCCGTCCGCGTCGTAGAAGTACCGCGGCGGCAGGCTGCGCGGGCGGCTACTCAGTCCGGTGTACACCGCCTCTACAAAGGAGTCGTGGATCCGAGTCTCCAGGATGGAAAACCGGTGCATATGTCGTGGTCGTGTACCAGCCTGGGCCATCTCCTGTCCAGAGGATTCTTCTGGGAGGGCCGCGCCGGACGACGCGGTGGCGCACGAAGGCCGGGCTGCCAACCAGGGCGACAGTCGCCAATAGTTATTATGGAAAGCACCGGTGGGCGGGCGAGCGGGAGAGCCAGCCCGTCCGCGGGGTGCGCCAGGGGGAGGTGCCCAAATCCTGCCCACGGCGGGGCACCTTACCAGCCGCGGCACGGCAAGTCAATTGTCGTCCTGCCGGATGGGAGGCCCGAAAACAGGGGGGCCCGGACGAGCCACTTTGAGGTCGTAGGGGAGCGAGCCGTCCATCATCCGGGCCACAATTTCCATTGCCATGGGGCCATATCGAAATTCACGCGAGCAGGCTGGCCATACCCACCCGGGGGGTCGGGAGCAATTCGAAAAACGGGGGGATGGGTTGTCAGACCATTAGTCACGGTTTCAGTACGGTTGCGAGTCCCAAAACAGCCATTTTGAGCAAACACCACCAAACACAGTCAGGTTTTCCAAGCTCGCAAAAACAAAGGCAAGCTCCCGGATTCACGGGGCTTGCCTGTATGGTGGCGGAGGCGTGTGGGAATCGAACCCACCTAGCACGGGTTAGGCGCCACGCTGGTTTTGAAGACCAGGAGGGCCACCAGGCCCAATCCGCCTCCGTGGGTGGGGATCGTCTCCTCAACGATCCCAGGGATACCGTCGGGAAACGGATCGCACGCCTTGACGATACCCGTCACGCCTCGGGCGGCTTTTGTGGCGGCGTAGAGGCCGGCGTGGAGGATGTCCCAGTGACCTTGTTGACGAAATCGGAAATGAGTTTTTGGGACTTCGGATCAATCTCCGTGAACTTGACCGCCATGCCGGATGGGAAAGAGCTACGGCTGGGAGCCGGGTTGGACCAGACCACGATCCCACGGATCTCGAACTTGTGGGCGACGGCGGGCAGGGTGAAACGCACTCGGACCGCCTGGTTCAATGGAAGCGACTGCTGGCTCCGAATGTACATCCCGCCCCCGCTGATGTTCCGCGCGTAGGCGGACAGGAATTCCTGCGCCGTCCGGTAGTGCACCTCCAGGTCCACCTCGGCTCTCGGCTCTGCCCGTCGGTCAGTCATTCCCTCCCCTCCTCAAGGGATCCGTTCCTCCCGCCTCGGACGGGACGCTATCAAACGAACGCTCAGAACACAATGTAAAACCTGCATCGCCCTTGCCATTGCGCAGGGGGGCCGTTGCAGTTATGATCCCCGCGCCTGAGGGGTGGAGGATCCATGCTCACGGCAATCCCGGGTATCCACGTCGGCCATGCCACAGACACTGAGGGCTGTACGGGCTGTACCGTCGTGCTTTGCCCGGAGGGCACGGTGGGCGGCGTGGACGTGCGAGGCTCCGCGGCCGGCACGCGGGAGCTGGACGCCCTCTCCCCCTTTCACCTGGTGCCGCACGTCCACGGGGTCCTCTTGGCCGGCGGGTCCGCCTTCGGCCTGGACGCGGCCGCCGGGGTCATGCAGTACCTGGAAGAGCGAGGCATCGGCTTCGACGTGCAGGTCACCCACGTCCCCATCGTCCCCACCGCGATCCTCTTCGATCTCCGCCTCGGCGATGCCCGGGCCCGGCCGGACCCGCGCATGGCCTATGTCGCGTGCCAGCAGGCCTCGACCGGCCCGATCCCCGAGGGCTCCGTCGGCGCCGGCACGGGCGCCACGGTGGGGAAACTCTTCGGCATCCCCCAGGCGATGAAGTCCGGCCTGGGCACGGCCGGCGTCACGCTGCCCGGCGGGGTCACGGTGGCGGCGCTCAGCGTGGTGAACGCCTTCGGCGACGTCCGGGACCCGCTGACCGGGCAACTCCTGGCCGGCGCCAGGGAGACGCCCGAGAGCCGTCGCCTCGTGGACACCGCTGCGGCCATGCGCTGCGGCGTCGTGCGGCGCGGGTACGACGCCGAGAACACCACGCTGGCCGTCGTGGCGACGAACGCCCGCCTGACCAAGGTCCAGGCAACCAAGATGGCCCAGATGGCGCACCAGGGCATGGTGCGCACCATCGCCCCCGTTCACACCACGCTCGATGGAGACTTGGTCATCGCGCTCGCGACCGGTCAGGTCGAAGCGGACCTCAATGCCGTCGGCCTCGCGGCCGCCGATGCCGTGGCAGAGGCCATCCTCCGGGCCATCAAAGGGGCTCGCTCTCTGGGTGGGCTTCCCGCCTGGGTTGACATTCAGGAGGAGCTTACACCGTAGGCAGGCAATCCTCGTGCGGGGTCTCCAGGGAAGGCGGCCCCATTGCTATGGCAACAGGGGAGAGTGGTCTTCCGTGGCCGTGGAGGGGACCAACCCGATGGTGCGAAGCTCTGCCATCAGGGCGGCAAGCTGCTGGACAGAAAAGGGCTTCGCGAGGACCCGGAAGGCCCCGCACTCGCGCCCTTGTGCGACGATCGCCTGGGAATCCTGTCCCGTGATCATCACGGCGGTCATCCGGGGGAAGCGTGCTTTGCTCCACCGGATAAGGTCGAGGCCATTCATCCGGGGCATCTCGTAATCGGTGATCAGGAGGTCCACCGGCTCCTCCTCCAGGATTTCCATGGCTTCAGCCCCGTCGGAGGCGGTGAGCACCCGGCAGCTCGTATGGGCCAGCATCTCGGCGAGCAGAAATCGCATCCGGGGATCATCGTCCACGGCCAGCACTCGGAGCTCGCGCCTTTCTTCTCCCATCGGCTTCCCTGCCTCGGGTGCCCAGAACCCGAAAACACCAGATGTCGTCGTGGCCGCCAGGCTTCAGTGGACGGGAAAAGGCCCTGAGGGTGGCGAGGCCGCGTCGTTTCAGCGCCGCCCCGATTCTCAAGAGCTGGCTGCGGGTCAGTTCATGGCCCAGGGCCCTCCGCATGGTCTGCACGTCAATGGTTTCCTCTCGCCCGATTCGCTCCGCCGAGACCAACAGCAGCAGATACAGCTTCAGCGCCTTGCCCGGGAGAACGCTCAGGATCCCCGACCCGGACAATTGCCGCAGGAGCCGGATCTTCTGCCTGTGCATGGAAAGGACCCGGAGGGATCGTAGGATATATAGTCATTATTGTCAACGCATATTATGAATATGCATCCTACAACACCACCCATTTTCCCTCGCCCCGTGCGGCCCCCCGGCTGGATGGATAGACATTGACACGCGGAAGGAAGCACAGTAACTTCCCGCTCCATGCAGGAACAAACACAAGCATCGCTTGCAGTCGAGATCGGTCAGCGGGCAAGGAAGATCCGGCAGATGCGGGGCCTCACCCAGAAGGCCCTGGCGGGACAGCTCGTCGGGCGGGTGGACTATTCGTACATCGGCAAGATCGAGCGGGGCGAGCAACTCCCCTCGCTGAAAGTCCTTCAGCGAGTCGCGGAAGCGCTGAATGTCCCCCTGGCCTACTTCTTCTCCGACGAGGCGTGGACAGACCTCCTGCCGGAGGATATCCGCCGGATCCGCCGGCACGGGGCCCAGGCGACCCTCTTCCGGGAGACGATCCGCCTCCACCCGGACGACATCCCGCTGGTGCGCGAGATTCTTCGCCTCCTGGTCCGGCACCGCCACCAAATCCGAGCCAGGGGCGGCGCAGCCATCGAGCCCAAGAAAGGGCGCGACCTGGCACGACAGCCGTTGCCCAGGGTGGCGGAAGGCCGGCCGGCCTATGGGCGGGGTGTACGGCAGGCTGTGCCCACTGAAGCGGTGCAGGGGATCAGGAGGGTCATCCAGTCTTTGCGGCGGGAGGAAGGCGAAGAGCTGGCCGAGATCCGGCGGCGGTTGGAGGCGATCCTGAGGGAACTGACACCCCAGCGGCGGAGCAGGAGGAGAGAGCGGACCCCGGCAGACGGGTAGGGTGGTTTTCAGCCCTTGCCCTGCTTGGGATCCGCATCCTTCTTTGGGGTCACGTCAATGGCGTCCTTGCCTGACACGGAGTCCTTGAAGCCGCGGATCGCCTTGCCGAGGCCGCTGCCGATGTCTCCCAAGCGATTGGCCCCGAAGATCAGCAGGATGATCACCAGGATGATGAGCAGTTCCGGAAGCCCCAGACCGAACATGCCGATTCTCCTTGTTCGCCATTCGTCAGGCCGCGCGTAGCATCCCCCACTGTCCCGGGGTTGTCAATCGAAAAGCCAATTCTCTCGGGTGTGAGGTGGTGGGACTTGGGCTTTGTGTCTCTCCTCTCCTCGTCGTTCCGACGTTCATCATTCCTCATTCGACATTCGAGATTCCGTCCTCCCCCCCCTGCTCCGCCGCACCTCCGCCCCTCTGCGCCTCCGCCCCCCTCCTCCCCTGCTAGTAATACGGCACCCGCTCATCCCCCTGCCGCCGGGTGATCCGGACATCATCCAGGTGCTCCAGGAACGGGATGGCGTATTTCCGCGAGACGCCGAAGAGGTCCTTCATCGTGCCCACGTTGATGCTCGACTGGGCCTGAAAGTGGGCCAGCACCCGCTCGCGCAACTGCTGGTAATGCTCCCGGTGGAGGAAGATGTCCTCCTTGACCTTGACCAGGATCCCGTCGTCCACCATCCGGTGAAAGACCGCCTGGAGGAGCTTTCGCTCGGCCTGGAGGCTTCCCAGGACCCCCTCGGGTGTGGGCGGCTGGAAGGCGGCCGCGCGGTACGCCGTCTCGATCTTCGCCTTGAACTCCTCCTCGGCGGCCGAGAGGGTCGGGCGATGCGCCGCCAGGCGGACCTTGTCTCGCTCGACGGCGATCACCCCCGCCTCCGTCAGGCGCGCCAGCATCCAGCCGAAGGTCGCCGGCGTCAGTTGCGCCGGCAGCTTGCTGCGCAGCTCTTCCTTGGCCAGACCATCCTTCAGCGGCTGCTTGGCATGGAACTCCGCCAGGCGCGCCAGCACCTCTTTCTCGAGCTGGGCCAGCCGCTCCGCATGCAGGACGCCCGCCTCGCCCTTGGGCCCCACGAGGACGGCGGCGCCCTTCTCCGTGAGCGCTCGCAGGCTGTCGGCCACCGCCGTCGGGTCCAGGTCGCTTCGCCTGCGCAACTCGTCGCCGGTCGCGGGGGTGAACCCGGCGGCCAAGAGCAGACGCTCGAGGCGGTCCGTGGGGCTGCCCTGCTCCAGGATGCGCAGGTGCTCGATCATCTTCGCCCGGGGGCGCCGCTCCCGGGGCGGATTCGGATCCAGGATGCTTCCCCCGCCGATGGTCACGGCCGGGGAATAGCTCCGGATGACGTACCGGTCCGCGGGCAGCGCCGCCGAGGGCGTCTCCAGGCGCAGGTGGACGTAGGCCTGCCCGCCCGGCTGTAATTCCTCGCGATCCAGCAGGACCACGCGCGCCAGCCGCTCGCTGGTCCCCAGGTGGAAGCGGATGCGCGCCCGGTTCACCAGCGGCCGCGGCGCGTCCGGCAGCAGGGACAGCGTCGCATCGAAGGTCTCCGACGAGTGGAGCGTCCCGGGCAGGCACAGCACGTCCCCCCGCTCGATCTGCGAGACCTCCAGTCCGGGCAGGTTCACGGCGGTCCGCTGGCCGGCCACGGCGCGCTCCACCGTCTGGCCGTGGACCTGCAGGCGCCGCACGCGAGACCGGAGGTCCGCGGGCAGGATGGCCACCTCGTCCCCCACCGCGAGGGTCCCCGACCACAGCGTCCCCGTGATCACGGTCCCGAACCCCTTGATGGTGAAGACCCGGTCAACCGGCAGGCGGACCGTCCCCTCGGTGCGCTTGGGCTCGGCCGCCGCGGCCTGGTCCTGGATCGCTTGGAGCAGCTCCGGCAGCCCCTGCCCCGTCGTGGCAGAGCACGGGACCACCGGGCAGCCGTCCAGGAACGTCCCCTTCAGCGTCCCGACGATGTCCGCCCGGACCATCTCCAGCCATTCGGCCTCCACCAGATCGGACTTGGTCAGGGCCACCAGGCCCCGCTTCACCTGGAGGAGCGCGCAGATGTGCAGGTGCTCCCGCGTCTGGGGCATCACGCCCTCGTCGGCGGCGATCACCAGGATCACCAGGTCAATGCCGCCCACCCCGGCCAGCATGGTCTTCACGAACCGCTCGTGGCCCGGCACGTCCACGATCCCGGCCTGGACCCCGTCGGGCAGCCTGAGGAAGGCGAAGCCCAGCTCGATGGAGATCCCCCGTTCCTTCTCCTCTTTCAGGCGGTCCGTATCAATGCCGGTGAGGGCCTTCACCAGCGTCGTCTTGCCATGGTCAATGTGGCCGGCCGTGCCGATGATGAGATGGCGCATGGGTGCCTGCCCCCCGCGTGACGCCACACTATACCCCGGCGAACCCGGGGAGACAAGCACCCCCGTTCCCCCCGAGAACGCGCGAGGAGAACGTCGGGCGACCGGTCACCTCGGGGTGATCAGGCCTCCGCAAGTGTTCCAGCGACGTCTCACAGCCTTTTTCGAGGTGGTAACTGATGATTGACACGTTCAATGCTGTGAGATATCCTAAGACATATCATTCCATTATATGAAACACGGGAAACGCCCCATGGGATCGAGCCCATCCAAGACCCACCAATCCCTTGAACGCGGCCTCCGGGTCATCGAGGCGGCCGCTGCCATCGGGGGCTCCGCGACCCTCTCTGAGATCGCCCGCAAGACCGCGCTGCCGCGGAGCACGGCCCACCACCTGCTTCGAGCGCTCGTCGAATTTGGCTATCTCGTTCAGGACGGTGGGGCACGGCCCTACAAACTCGCACCCAAGCTTTTTCGGCTCACCAGGCGCTCCTGGACTAAGGAGCAGCTTGCCGAGATCTCGATGCCGTTTCTTGACGAGCTGAGTCGCCGCACGGGCGAAGGCACGAGTCTCGCGATCCTCCGCGACGGCGTCGTGACTGTCGTGGCCAAGCGCGAATCCGAGGGCCCGGTGCGCGTCGTCCAGGAGGTGGGGGGCATCCGGCCCATCCACTGCACGGCCGTCGGCAAAGCCCTCGCTGCGTGGCTGCCCGCAGGGGAACTCGACGGCATCATCGGCCGCATCGCTTTCGAGCGGAAGACGGCCCGGACCATTACCACGCCCGCCGCCTTCCGGCGAGAGCTGGCCCGCATCCGGGCGACTGGCTTTGCCATTGACAACGAGGAGCACATCGAGGGCATCCGCTGCATCGCTACCCCCGTCCGAGACCATTCCGGCGAGGTCCGTGCCGCCCTCTGCATCGTGGGCCCAAAGAGCCGACTGCTCCAGCGCCGATTCGCGGAACTCCGCAAGTCGCTAACCGCTGTGGCAGCCGATCTTTCGGCGCGACTCGGACACGGAACGACAGAAGGCGAAGCGAAAGGACGCCGCAAGGCGCCGGACAACCGGTAACGCATCCGCTATGAAGCGAAATCAGCTGCCACGAAAGCGAGGGGTGGGCAAGTCCCCGTTTCGATGACCTTACACAGGTTCGGTTTCCCTTGACGGCCCGGTGAGGCCCGATCTAAGTTCGCTCGACGAGGAAGATGGCACGCCAGATACAGGGGGATTCATGACGGCATCCAAACTGCATCGCGTCGTCATCACCGACTGCAACCACGGCACCATCGCCCCGGAAGAGGACGTCCTGCGGAATGTCGCCAAGATCGAACTC
>JACPAT010000162.1 GCA_016180655.1 Candidatus Methylomirabilota bacterium
GCCGGCCCCCCAGCGTTTTCTCCCGACCTTCGTCTTCTCATGTCCCCCTCCCCCTGTGGATTCTCCCCAACATTCGGCACGTTGCGTGAATCTATCGAGGGCCCGAAAACAAAGTCAAGGAAAAAGCCGGCCCCTGTCCCCCCTGAATGCGCCCGAATCATCCTCGGAACTGCTGGCGGGGAATGGCCGTGGGCCGACTGGGCAGGATGCAGCCGGATGGGCAGAAGCACACGTGGCCGCCGGAACCGACGGCCGCGGGCCTGCTGCGGCGGGTGACGGACCGCTATGCCCGCGCTTCCCCGGGGACCAGCGCCGCCCTGCGGGCGAGGGCCCGTCTGACGGCCCCATCCGGATCCCCGTTCCATCCCACCACTTTCTCTCCCCCATCCACGAAGAACGTGGGGAAGCGGCGGATCCGGTGCCGCAGCACCTTCCAGAGGCCGCCCAGGGATTGGGGATCCACGATCCGCACGACCACCTGCTGGCCGTAGGTCTTCCGTGTGGGGGTCAGTGGTAGAACCCCGTGAGGACCGGGGCGATGACCTCGACGATCAGCGGTGGCACGACCCCCCTCCCGGCTTGCCCTCGCGCGAGGGCCGGCCTACGACGTGGCAGGGACCGCCGCGCCGCCCGCCCTGAGCAGGGCATCCAGCGCGCCCAGGTCCCACCCAGCGTACTTGACCTGGCCGTTCACGATGAAGGTCGGGTAGGCTCGGACCCAGTGGCGGAGCGACTTCCACAGCCCCATGGGGCTGTGCGGATCAATGAGGGTGATCCGAAGTTGATCTCCGTAGCGGGCGGAGCGATCCCGAACCATCTGAGAGAGACGGGTGTAATCCCGCCACATCTCCTCGGGGTACGAGTTCAACTCTTCTTCCTGGACCCGTCGGGAGATCTCGGCGTCCTCGAGAAACAGGTGGCAGTGCTGGCAGTGTTTCGCCCCGGAGATGAGGGGCGCAATCACTTCGACATTGATGGTGGACACAACCCCTCCCGCCGCGCGCCACGGGCGGGGGTTTCCCCCGCCCGTAGCGGTCCATCAGTTGCCGAACTAGGCTCGAGCCGCGGCCGGTCGCAGGGCGCGGGCCTTGCTGAAGGCCTGCAGCGCGTCCCACGCCAGGATCAGCGACAGGATCACCAGGACGAACCCGATCGCCGCGGCCACCAGGTTGCCGAAGATGAAGGCAGCCTTGAGGCCCGGGGTGAAGGCGGCCTGGAAGGACACCACCGCCGTCACGATCAGGGCCGCGACCGTCGTCACGTACATGAAGACGGCCGGCCACATGGCCCACTGGTACGCCTTGCCGGACTGGGCCAGCCAGATCGTGATCAGGACCAGGGCCAGGCCTGCGAACAACTGGTTGGACCCGCCGAAGAGGATCCAGATGCGGGACCAGAACCCGGTCCAGAGGATCACCAGCGTCAACAGCAGCCCGACGATCGAGCCGAAATGGACGTTCTTGAACGCCGGGATCGCGTCGCCCACCAGCTCGGCGCTGGCCACCCGCATGAAGCGGAGGACCAACTGCATCACCGTGAGGGCCATGATCACCAGGAAGGCCGCCCCGAAAGCGCCACCGAAGGCCTTGGGGACCCCCAGGACGTTCAGATACTCGGCCATGCCGCCGGCGAAGACCCCCCCGGCCCCCTTGGCCAGTTGGGCCTTGTAGCCCGCGAAGCTGCCAAAGGCGGTCACGGCGAAGACTGTCGAGAGGACCCCCAGGACGCACTCCGTGTACATGGCGCCGGCGCCTACGGGCAGGGTATCCGTCTCCTTCTCCAGCTGCCGGGCCGTACCCGAGGTGGAAACCAGGCTATGCCACCCGGAGCAGGCCCCGCAGGCGATGGTCACGAAGAGGATCGGCCACAGGGGCGTGTCGAACCCCGGGGCGATGATCCCCTTGACCATGAAACCCGTGAACGCCGGGAAGTCGCCGAAGCCGGGCATCCGGATGAAGATCCCGACGATGGACCCCACGATTCCCATCAGGACCAGCCAGAACGAGACGTAGTTGACCGGCTGGGCGAATCGCCAGATGGGCAGCACCGAGCCCAGGTAACAGAACCCCAGCGCCACAATCCCCCAGAACCAGACCGACCACTTCATGGGGCCGTACGGGGTGGCGTACAGGACGAAGGAGTCCTTCCCGCCATTGATCGCGTCCACGATGGCGCGGAAAGGCTCCGTGGTCCCCAGCCAGATGCCGACGATGGCGATGGCCACCGTGACCACCGTGGTCATCAGCAGGTCCTTCCGCCACTTGTAGGTCATCTGGCCCGCCAGGACCCCGGCCAGGGTGAGGATGATGAACCCGAAGGGAACGTTCGGGTTCGCGAAGATCCCCGCCACGATGGCCCCGAAGGCCCCCATGATCAGGAGCAGGTAGAAGTAGAGGAACGACAGGAGGATGGTCCGCGCCCGGGGGGAGATCAGCTTGTAGCTGAGGCCCCCCATGGTCATCCCCTCGTTTCGCATGGCCAGCATCGCCGCCGTGTAGTCCTGGACCCAGCCCACGAAGAAGACCCCCAGGACCAGCCAGAGGACGGCGGGCAGCCACCCCCACTGGACGGCGATGATGGGCCCGACGATCGGCCCCAGGGCGGCGATGGACTTGAATTGGTAGCCGAACAGCACGCTGGCGCTGGCCGGCATGAAGTCCACGCCGTCGTTGTAGAGTTTGGCCGGCGTGGCCTTGGCGGGATCGGCCTGGAGCACGGACCGATCGATCTTCGCGGCGTAGAACTTGTATCCCAGCCAGACCGCCACGATAGTTGCCACTATCACCACACTTCCCATGTTCGCATCCTCCCCGGAACCTTCCGGTTCACAGGTGCCTACGAGGCAACACCCCGCCTCACTCCTCGACGACAGGCAGGCAGTTCGTTGGCCTCACTCACCCCCTTTCGCAGTAGGTTCGAGCGAGTCAAATCCACGAGTCCGCCGTCAACTGTCCGAGTACCAGTGCCGGGATATGATGCCGTGGGGAAGTGCCAAAATACTATCCCGGTATCCCGGGCGAAGTCAAGTCAGCGCCGCCGCCCGGCGGGGTCGCGGCCGAATCCCGTCCCTACCAGGCCTAACCACCCGGCATCTCTGGGGGTTCCCCAGGGGGATGGTGAGGCGGGCCCGGGCCTGCCACCCGGAAAGGGCGGCCAGAGGCTGGGAACCCCCGGGCGGTGGAAATTCCTTGACGCTGACCACCCGGCATGGCATAAGAAGACCAAGCGAATAGCGATGGAGTTCGCGGGTCCCCGCCTCTGGCGGGGTGATGACTCCTACTGGCGATGCCGGTAGGAGTTTTTGGTTTTGGGAGACCCCCATGACCTTCCCCCCGGAAATCGGTCCAGACACCATGGAAGATTCGGCCGGTTTCGTGTCATGAGTGAACCTATGACTCTGCCCACGGGTCCGGAGACTCTGCAAGGCGCGCTGGTTGGGGTCGAGGAGCTGTGTTGCCGCCATCAGATCACCGCCCTGGAGAACTTCCTGGAGAGTTGTAGGGTCTTCGCAGAAGACAAGACGCTCAACATCGCGATCCTCGGGCGCTTCAAGGCCGGCAAGAGCAGTTTTCTGAATCACCTTCTCGGAAGGCACTTGTTGCCTGTTGGTGTGATCCCGGTGACCTCTGTCGTGACCGAAATTCAGTACGGACCTCGTGAGGAGGCAGTGATCCTGTTTCGTGACGGGCGCACGGAGCAAGTCGGAGTGGAGCGCATCGGCGAGTTTATCTCCGAGAGCGAGAACCCGGAAAACTCCAAACTGGTCGGGCGGGTACGCGTGGAACTCCCGGCGATGGAACGATACCGGGGCATCCGCTTCGTGGATACGCCGGGACTGGAGAGCCTCCTCGAGCACAACACGGACGCCTCCCTGCAGTGGCTCCCCAACGTGGGTTTGGCCTTGGTGGCGGTCGGAGTGGACCATCCCCTTTCCCAACACGATATTGAATTGATCCGGAACCTCAGCCGCTATACGCCGAACATCTCTCTGTTGCTTACGAAGGTGGATGTCCTGGATGAAGGGGAGCGGGCCCAGGTTCAGGACTTTGTGCGGAAGCAGCTCGGGCGGTACTGGAACGCCTCCGTGCCGGTGTTCCCGTATTCGATCCGATCCGGCTTCGAGCACCTTCGCGTGGAGATCGACGAGAGCCTCCTTTCGCAGGTACGTGCCGAAGCTGGTGAGCAGCGTACGATCATTCTGCGTCACAAGATGGACTCGCTGTACCAGGAGTGCGCCGACTACCTGAATGTTGCCCTCAGGGCCGCCGAGACTGCCGATTCCGAGCGTGAAGAATTGCGGCGGAAGATCCTCGGAGAAGAAGAAGCTCTCGACGACGCGCGGCTCGCCTTGCGGCTCATCGTTCGGCATGCTGCCGGCACAACCCGCACGTCATTTGAAGAGGTACTGCGGAAGGATGAAGCGCCGGTGCGGCAACGGCTACTCGTCGGCCTGAACAGGGAATTCCCATCCTGGATCCGCAGTCTTCAGGTCGCGACGGAGCGCTTCGACACTTGGCTGGATGCTGGCGTGACCCACGAGATGGCCGCGCTCTCCACGAAGCACCGGAGCGAGTTTGTTGAGCCAGTGGGACGTGTAAGCCGCCAACTGTCGCAATCGCTTCAGGACTTCCGAAACCGGCTTTCGGAACGGTCCCTCGAAACGCTCGGGGTACCGTTGCGAACCACTGAGATGGATCTCCACATGGAGGACCCGCGATCGCCTGACGTGCGAGTAGGGAGGATCTTCGATCACCACTGGGAGCTGCTGTCGTTTCTGGTGCCCATGGACATCGTCAAGGGGGCTGTCAAGAGGCACTTCAAGCGCAAGGTCGGCGACGTGGTCTTCATGAACCTGTCGCGACTGGTGTCCCAGTGGGAGGGCATTGTGCATGCCGCGCTGTTCGCACTCGAAAAGGAAGCGATGCGGCGGCTCGACGGCTTGATCGCAACCATCGAGAAACTGCTTGCAGCCGCGGGACAGGAGGCCCCCCAGATCCGAGAGGACCTTCAGCGGTTGGAAGGGCTCCGGAACGATCTGGCGCGGTGAGGCGAATGAGTCGGCTGCGTGAACTGCTTCAGGACATGCGAATGATTCTTCGGTCGGCGGATCCGTCGTCGAAGTTCATCACCTACTTCCAGCTCTTGGACGCCTTCCAGGAGCCGGGCTGCCCGGTCTGCACGCGGCTGGAACAGGCCGCGTTGAAGGCCCTGGATGGCCTGATGTACGAGCAGGTGAATGACCCGGCCACCCGCGACCGCCTGCTGGAGTCTCACGGCTTCTGCAACTGGCACGCCTGGATGCTGCCCAGCATCAGGAACAGCGCCCTGGGCGTGGCGCTGATCTACCGGCATCTCCTTCAGGAGACGCTGGAGCACCTGCAAGCGGCCACCCGCGCGGCCCGCCCGCGGGGTCGCTGGCAGCGGCTCCGGGAGCGATTGACCGGCTCACATCAGGAGCCGTCGCCGATCCTCGCCTGGCGGAGCAAGAAGTCCCGCTGTTACATGTGCTCGTTCGCCCGGCGCTCGGAACGGGATGACCTCCGGACGATCCTGGAATTCATCGGCGAGGCGGAGTTCGGCGCGGCCTTCGCCCGGTCTGCCGGGCTCTGCCTCCCGCATCTTTATGCGGCCATGGCCATTGGCCGGGACCATCCGAATCTCGCCACCCTGCTGGCCAATCATGAGCGCCGCTGGCAGGACCTCCAGTGGGAGCTGGAGGAGTTCGCGCGGAAGTTTGATTACCGGTACGCCGACGAGGCCAGGGGACGGGAGAGCAGTAGCTGGCACCGTGTCCTGGACGTGTTCGTCGGACGCGCCGGCGTGTTCGGGCCCGAGCGGGAGGCTGGGCCGGTGACCCAGGTTGCGGAATCGGCGCCTCCGGCGCCCGCCGAGGCAGGCAGATGCGGGGGGGCGGATGCGGATCAAGGGACCGAGATCGAGAGCCTCCGCTTCGAGAATGAGAAACTTCACCGGCGCATCGAGACCTTGCTGGCCCAGCAAGCGGAGGACCGCCGAGTCCGCCTCGCCCTGGAGTTCCAGGTGCTGAAGCTGACGGCGGATCTGAAGGCGATGGCCGTGGACCTGGCCGTCATGCGAGGAGAACCATCCCCCACGGATTCGACTCCCGGAACCATCGTCTCGGACGGCCAACCCTCTCCAGAGGGAGGTGTAGATGGAGAGCGCGTGGATTGGAATGGCCATGGGGATCCTGATCCTCGTGGCCAGCATGGCCTCGGTGGAGATGGGAATCTCGGTCGCCCTGATTGAGATCCTCCTGGGGGTGGCCGCGGCCAACACCTTCGGGCTTCACAGCACCCCGTGGATTGACTTCCTGGCCAGCTTTGCCAGCATCGTTCTCACCTTCCTGGCCGGGGCCGAGGTGGACCCCGACCTGATGCAGGAACGGCTGAAGGAGAGCCTCTGGATCGGGGGGATCTCGTTCCTGGCGCCTTTCCTGGGCGCGTGGTTGGCGGCCCATTACCTGTTCGGCTGGAGCTGGAAGGCGGCGCAGATCTGCGGCGTGGCCCTGTCCACGACCTCCTTGGCGGTGGTGTACGCCGTGCTGGTGGAGACCGGGCTGACCCACACGACGCTGGGCAAGATCATCATGGCCTCCACTTTCGTGACCGACTTCGGCACGGCCCTGGCCCTCAGCCTGCTGTTCCTGCGGCCCACCTGGTGGCTCGTCCCGTTCGTCTTGGTCTCCGCCGCGATCATCCTCATCATGCCCCGACTGCAGCCCTGGTTCTTTCCCCGCTATGGCGGCCGGGTCATCGAGCCGGAGATCAAGGGGGCCTTCGCGGCGCTCCTGGTGCTGATGTATTTCGCCGACCGGGCGGAGAGCCATGCGGTCCTCCCCGCTTTCATCCTGGGGCTGGCGGTGGCCAAGATCTTCCACGCGCACCGCGAGGAACAGCGCCGGTTCCGCGTGGTGGCCTTCGCGCTGCTCACGCCCTTCTTCTTCGTCAAATCGGGCATGAACGTGTCGCTGCGGGCCGTGGGAGCGAATCTGGGCCTGATGCTGGGCCTCCTGGGGATCAAGCTCCTGACCAAGGCCGTGGGAGTGTACCCGCCGGCCCGGCGGTACCTGCCGCTGGGGGCGACCTATACGACGCTCTTGATGAGCACCGGCCTCACGTTCGGCACGATCTCGTCGCTCTACGGGCTGAATGCCGGGATCCTGACGAAGGACCAGTTCTCGGTCCTGGTGACGGTGGTGGTCCTGAGCGCCGTGGTCCCCACGTGGATCGCTCAGCGGTTCTTCCACCCGGCACCCGAGGCGGGCGAACGCCGGGAGGGCGGCGCTGCCGGTTGACATGGCCAGTTCTTCCAGAAGCTCGATGTCTCCTTGTTTTCCCCTTCCTTCGGTGATGTTCGTCAGGATCCGGTGCATCTGCTTGACGCCCTCGCGGCATGCGGAGCACTTGCCGCAGGATTCGTCGGCGAGGAAGTATGGCCGATTGCTCGGATGCGGAGCTGCATTGCATCTGCGTCGAGGAGAAGCTGCCCTACTACGCGGCCACGCTGGGCGAGGTGGAGGAGGCCAAGGCGGAGCGGGACGCGTACTTCGAAAAGCTGGTGCGGGAGGCGCGCCAGATGGCCTGGGACCACGGCATCGAACTGCACTCGAAGGTGATTCCGGGCCACGAGGTGGAGACCATCATCACGGCGGCGCGCGAGGGGAATTTCGATCTCCTGGTCGTCGGGTTCGTGGGCCACTCGAATGTCTTCGGCCGCGTCATGGGGGGGACGACCCAGAACCTCAGCCGGCTGTCGCCCTGCAGCGTGCTGATCGTGAAGTAGGGAAGACAGTTCGGTTGATTTATCGCAATGCTTGACGATCCACAGGAACATCGGCAGCCATCCTCGACAGCCGAAGCCTCGCCTCAGAGAGAATGGGCGCCGGTTCCGCTCCCGCTGGTCGAGCCGGGGCTCCAGCCCTGCGAGCTTCGGTGGGAGCGGCCGATCGAAGGGGATGCGAGCGGGGGGGTCGAGATCGTCTGCATGGCGGCCGGGGGGAGGCGCCTGGCGGTGAAGGGGGGCGACCCGCGCGAGATGCTGGCCACCTGCGGGTCCTGCACGATCCCAAAGGAGTCGGCGCGGCGGCCCTGCCTGTATCTTCTGCCGATCAAGACGGAGCGAGATAGTCAGGTGCGCGACTACTTCCTCTGTCGCTGGTTCTACACGCTGAAGCCCGAGGAGCCGGCGACCAAGACCGACTGGATGTGCGTCGCAGAAGATGATCCGGTACCACCAGGACGTCTGGGCGGGACGCATCACGCGAAAGCCCCTCGGGTTCTGGCCCGCCCCGTGGTCTCCACCCATTCCCCGATGGAAGCGCTTCCTGCGCCGCGCGTTCTGGCTATGGTAGGGGACGAGGCCATGAAGCTTCTCCTCGTCTCTGACATCCACGCGAACTGACTGGCAGGTGCACGCATGCGACGGAGGCGACCCACGGTCCACGATCATAACAGCCTGGGCGTCCACTTCTACAGCGTGGGGGCCTACGACCTGGCCATCGCCGAACTGGAGAAAGCGGTGCGACTGGCACCAGAGCTGGTCAGCCTTCACTTCAATCTCGGGGGGGCATACTACGGCAAGGGGCGCCTGACCGACGCCGAGCAGGAGTTCCGCCTGGCCCTGAAACTCGACCCGGGGCACACGCGAGCCCATTGGTTCCGGGGACTCTGCCTGGAGGCCTTGGGGCGTCTCGGCGAAGCGCTGGAGGAATTCGAGTGGGTGCGCCAGCATTCTGCCGGCACGCGGGAGGCCCGCTCTGCACAGGAAGAGATCCAAGCGATCGGCCATCGCTGGGACCAGGCGCTATAGGAGCTTTCGCAAGCCTTGATTGGCATATTGCGTCTCATAGCCCAACCGAACCTCGGGGCTGTCTTGCGAAGATAACTGGGCTTTCCGGTCCCCTGGCAAGTTCCGCCCATGCGACAGCCGGTGCCGAACATCCACCTGAAATTACGTCTGATCGGCGAATCCCGGTCCCCCCTGGCCTCGACGCTGGTCGTAGCGGGTGAGAAGCAGTTCGTGGTTCTGACCCTGGCCCCGCTGAAGACCGCGCGCCTGATGGGGCAGGGGCCACGGGCCCTCTGGGAGACGCGCGTGTACACTTTCGATCCCGGGTCCAGCGTCGGGCTCGGAACGGCGCCGCGGTATGCGGTCCTCAGCGGCACTCAGGATGAGGCGTTGGACCGGCACGAGGCGCTCGTCCTCCGGCTCGAGGCGGGATCCTTCGAGCGGGAGACGGCGCGGGAAGTCCTTGCGCCCGTCCGGCCTCTCATGCACCAGGCGGTGGAGACGTTCAGGGCTGGTGACCCCCAGAGGGCAGTGGCCGCTTTGGATGAGGCGATCCGGATCGCCGGTCGCATGGACTTGCTTCATACCTTCCTCCCCCTGTATCAGGAGGCCTACCTCATGCGGGCGCTGGCGCTGGAGTGCACCAGTCCGGACGCGGCCAAGGCGGCGTACCGGGACTTCATCCACCTGTACGCCGGATTACACTCTCCCCATCCCGGGACGGTGCGCGGAGTCGCGCGGGCGCGGGAGGCCATCGAGCGCCTGACGCCCACGCCGCCGGAGGGGAGCACCCGGCGCCACGTCCCGGCAGGGGAGCA
>JACPAT010000163.1 GCA_016180655.1 Candidatus Methylomirabilota bacterium
CGGGATCTGAGCCCAGGTGGCCCCGCCATCGCTCGTCTTCAGAATGCCCCTGTTGTGGGTGCCCACGTAAAGGATCTTGGGGTTGGTCGGGTCCTGGGCAACGCTCATGAAATCCATGGCCGCCAGCTCGGCCGGGATTTTCACCGGCTGCCAGGTCTTGCCCACGTCATTACTCCGGTACAGACCATTGTGGGTCCCGATCCACAGGCTCTCGTCGGTGGGACTGACCAGCAGGGCGTGGAGGTGGCCAATGTCGTGTGATGACCCGGCCGTCTCGCCGAGTGTCGCGAGCGTCAGCGCAATTCCCATGGCCAATCCCGCGACGAATGCGACGCGAGACCAGCGAGGGTGGGTCAGTGGCGTCCGGATTGCTGGGGGAAGACCGGTGCCTTTTCCGTGAATGGTTTTCATGTATCCTCCTGCTCCCCCTCACCTGCTCCTCTCCCCCTTTTGGGGGAGAGGGTGGGAGAGGGGGGTTGCTGTTACTGGGTCCCGGGCGTTCACGCGATCTTTGCCAGCGCAATCATCCCGCCTTCCATGTGCATGGGCTTGTGGCAGTGGAAGAACCAGTCGCCCGGATTGTGGGCCGTAAACTCGATGTCCACGGAGCCCATGTGCGCCTCCACATCCACGCTATCCTTCACGATGGGTTGGCTCAGGCGCCGGCCATTCACGGCCAGGACCTTGAAGGATTGGCCGTGCAAGTGCATGGGGTGGGCCTCCATGCTCATGTTGTTGAAGCGCACACGGACCCGGTCCCCTTTCCGAAGGCGCAACGGATCGGTGTTCGGATATCGCCTGCCATTGATCGTCCAAACATCGGAGCCCATCATCCCGCCGCTCAGGGTGAGGTCGAACGTCCGCTCCCGCCCCGAGGGAGGGTGCAGCACATCGCGGCCGCGACCTACCCCGTAACGCCAGAGGCTCAGATCCGTAATCCCCTCGATGGGTGCCTCCGGCGTTCTCCCTTCGTGGCCCTCGTACACGACGGCGACCTGCTCACCGGCCCCGGGATGACCGGGCTCGGCGCAGTAGAGGAACCAGGCCCCGGGGTTATCCGCAACGAACAAGACATCGTAGCGCTCGCTGGGGGCAATGGGCACGGCGTCCACCTCCACCGGCTGAACCAGTGGGTTCCCGTCAGTGTGCGTCACCTTCAACCGGTGGCCCGCCAGGCGGATCAGGTGGGTATGGTCGGCGCTGGCATTGATGAGGCGCAGGCGGACTCTTTCTCCCTTGCGGACGTGAAGCAGCTCGGTGGCGGGATAGGCTTTGCCGTTGATGGTCATCGTGTCGTATGCGGGCGTCTGGCCACCCATGCCCATCATGCCACCACCCATCATCCCGCCCATGCCGGGGCCTCCCATCATTCCTTCCATCATCCGGCCCATGCCACCACCCATCATGTTGTTCTTGTATTCCCGGTCGTATGGGAAGGGGTCCGCATCCGCGGGCTCAATGATCAGGGGCGCCACAAGCCCAATGTCCATCTGCTTGTGCTCTGCAAAGTGCGTGTGGTACCAGCGTGTGCCTGCGGGCCGCGCCTCGAACTCGTACACGAATTTGCCACCAGGCGGTACCGGGGCCTGGGTAATTCCGGGCACGCCGTCCATGGGGTTCGGCACGTCCACGCCGTGCCAGTGGATTGTCGTCGGCTCGGCCAGCTCGTTCTTGAGAGTGATCCGAACCCGCTCCCCCTCACGGAGGCGGATCGTCGGCCCGGGGACTTGGCCGTTATACGCCATGGCCTTGATGACCTTGCCCGGGGCCAGCTCCCAGCGGGTCTCCCTGGCGACAAGCTCGATCTCCCGAACGCCACCGGCGGCTGCCGCCCGGCGAGGCACGAGGAGACCGCTTCCACCCAGCGCCATCCCCGCCGTGGCCAGGCCGGCGGACCGCAGGAATTCCCGGCGATTCAATTCATTCACCTCACGCCAATTGTCCATGGCTTCCACTCCTGCTTGCCAGGGCTGATTCTGGTGTCTCGCCTGTTGTTTCCAGATTACCGGCGATCCCCCAGTAGCGCCCGGATGTAGGCCCGCCCGTCCTTGCTGTCCCACTCGCGGGCGCCGATGGCTCGACCCACGATGACCTGGTTCCGGTCAATAAGGTAGGTGGCGGGGAGGCCGCGGACAGCGTAGGCCATGGTCGCCGAGCCCTTCGGATCCAGGACAACTGGGAAAGTGAGCTTCAGTTCCCGGACGAAGGCCCGGACGGGTCCCGGCCCCTCCTGAACATTTACCCCCAGGACAACGAAACCCCGCCCTTTGAATTCCCGGTACAGACGCTCCATGGCCGGCATCTCCAGCCGGCACGGGACGCACCAGGTCGCCCAGAAGTTCAGGAACACCACCTTGCCGCGGAAGTCTTGGAGACGAATCGTGTTACCATCCGGGTCGGTTCCGATAACGTTCGGCGCCTCAACTTGTTCCTTCGGTTTCTGGATGCCCAGCCCGGACGCAAAGTGATCGTCCGCCCCGGCCTGCGGCACGACCGACGCGATGGCCATGGCCAGCAGTATGGCTCCCACGCTCCCAGAGATCCGCATTGCTAGAGACATCGGCGCCGCCCTATACCTTCAGGATGCTCTGCGGGTACTGGACCTCGGGGCTGCCCGGGGCCATCCGGAAGATGGCGCTCTTGTCCACCTGCAAGAGCCCCTCAGGGGTCATGGCGATCTTGATCCGATCCAGCGGGCGAGGCGCCGGTCCCTCGAAGTTCGTCCCGTCCCGCTTGAAGCCGCTGCCGTGGCAGGGACACTTGAACTTGTTCTCGGCGGCGAACCAGTTGGGCGTGCAGCCGAGGTGCGTGCAGATGGCCAGCAGGGCGTAGAAGCTGCCGTCCTCCTTCCGCACGATCCACACCCGCTCGCCCTTCTTCCACCGTTCGTCAACCACGCCCGGGACGAAGTTCTCCGGTTTGTCCGCGGCAAAGACCGGGCTGGGTTCAAACAACACGCGGGGGAACATGAACCGGGTGAAGGCCAGAAGGGAGGCCCCGACCACCCCGGCGAATCCGGCCCATCCGGCGAGCGAGAAGATGTCCCGCCGCGACCACAGCGTCGCGTTTAGGTCCGGCATCTCACCACCGTAAGCGCCCTTTGAAAACTTCTCGTCGGCCATGACCGCTGCTCCCTACGGACCGGTGGGCAAACATTCAGGCTCTCGGCCCCTCCGGTCTCGCCGCCATTTCAGCCGCAGCAGCCGCCTCGACGCCACCAGGGCTGCTTCGGCTCGGGAGCCGCCTGCCGATCATCCCCGACGGCCGCGGGCGCGTTCACCGCACCACTCTTCGCTCGAACTTCCTTCACATACTGCTCCGCGTGCTCCTCGGAACAGGCGTACTCGCCGAAGCGCTTGAAGCTGTCGTCCTTCACATCCTTTCCACAGATCGGGCAATACTTCTCGGCCACCACTGCCATGGTCAATCCCCCTTTGGTAGCTTGCAAGCCTATACACCAGCGCCTCTGCTCTCACCAGAGAGCGGGGGATGGTGGAGAGTTGGACGGGGATCCCGTTTGGTTCGGATCGGGACGTGATCTATTGCTGTCCGCCCGGCCCCATCATCCCGCCCATGTTCCCCATCATCTCCATCATGCGCACCATGCCGAGCATCACGTCGCCGTTCCCCATCTGCCGGGCCATTTGCATCATGGCCGCCATGGCCTGGGGGCCCCGGTCGCTTTGCATGAACCGCTGCATCTCTTCCATGCCGCTGCCGCCGCTCCCCATCATCGGCCGCTCTGTCGCAGGTCCCAGGCTTGAGGACTGCTGGTCCTTCGCCAGCTCGACCAGCTTCTTCCGCTGTTCCGGCGTCAGCACCGCCTTCCCCTCCTCGATAACCTTGAACCGGGACAGTCGGAGGTCCGTTCGGATGGCTTCGGCCTCTTTCAGCTTCGCGTCAACCGCTTTCAGGTCAACGGCCCCAGGTCCGATCAACTGATCGAGTTCCCGCTCGATCTTCTCCAGGGCTTCACTCTTTTTCTGGACCTCCTTGGTGAAGCGATCCCGAAGCATGAACAGCCGGCCGACCTGCTCTGCGGAAAGGCCGAGGTCTTCTCGGCGATCCAGCATGACGGTGATCCAGGGGCGGTCGTTTGTGGCGACAGCCCCCATCATCCCACCACCCATCATGCCGCCTGGTCCCATCATTCCTGGCCCCATCTGGGCGAGGGCATATCCACCAAGAGCGACGATTCCGAGGAAAAATAACGCCACCAGAGCGACCCCCCATCCGCGTCGGGCGTTCATGCTGCGACTCCTTTGAAGGCGATCATGATAGTGAAACCTTGTCCTCCGAAGGTCGGGACGGGAGACGGTGATCCTCTCGGAGGCTCTATTATCGGCCTTTGTGATTGGGACTCAATCGTCGGTGGAGCTAGGCGAGGGGGGGTGCGCGGCTGTCAGGAATTGAAAGAAGGCCGACAGAGGGGAAAGCCGGTTCAACGTAGACCGTTACGAGGTCAGGGGTCTCGTGTGCGGAGGCGAGGGAGAACGAGGGCGCGGGGAGAGCCAGAAGGTGGTCCGCATGGCTCGCCGCCTTGCTGCACAGCCCCGGGGGAGACCCGAGATCCTGACAGGAATCCTGGCTGGCCATGGTCCCGGCGACGAGGCAAAGCGGGAGCACAACAGCAAGAATAGCCGCTCCCAGCGTTATGGGACCCAGCCGATGCCGGTTCCTTCTGAGCGTCTCCATGATGGATAGAGAATAGGGCATGGTTATCGTCAGGTCAACAGGTACTATCGGCCGGGTCCGTGGATGACTCGCTTTCTATCGCATCATCGGCATCCGGCGCATCATGTCCGGACCCATCATCCCGGGGCCCATCATCCCGTGCATCCGAACGACCATCCAGCCTGCCTGCTCCTCGCCCAGGTGCCGCAGCGGGGACAGCCGGTGCTCGATAGAAACCAGTGACTCGAGGTAGGAGACCAGCGCCCAGATCTCCTGGCTGTCCAGCGAGTCTCCATAGGACGGCATGGGGGTACCAGACAGCCCGGTGGCTATCGTCAGGTAGATCTCTGCGGGGGCAGAGCCCCGCTTGAGCGGTCGCCAGGTCAGGTCGCTCGGCCGGATCGGCCAGCCCCAGTCGTCCTTCATCCCCGGGGCCGAGGGGCCATCCCCGATGCCGCGGTCCCCGTGGCATTTTGCGCAGTCGGCGTCACGGTACAGGCGCCGCCCCTCTACTACGAGATCCCCGCTCTTCGGCGGAGCCGGCGGGAGGGCAACTGGTAGTGTCCGCCGCTCGGAAGCAAAGCGCGGGGAGAAAGTTTTGAGGTATTGCACGACCGCCTTTCGATCCGCCTCCGGCAGGTCGGAGCGGCCGACCATCCCGGTCCACCGAATTCCCTGAGTAACGGTCTGCAGCAGGTCCTCATCCGTAGGCAAGGACCCCGATGGGGTGGAGCGAAACTTGAGCAGCCCACGGCGAAAATCCCGGGGGCGAATCCGGAACATGTGGGCGGCCATGCCGTTCCCGTCGCCGGTCTCGCCGTGGCAGACGGCGCAGTTGGCCATGTACACGTCGCGTCCGTGGCGCAGGACCTCCCGGGATGCTTGGCTTCCCGCCGGCGCGTTGGAAGATTGAATCGTGCCCACCGATCCTTGCCAGACTAGGAGAAGCATCACGGCGGCAAGGGCGACTCTCATGAGAGCGCCCCTGGAACGGGCCCGGGGACCGTGGGTATCGGCGATCACGGCCGATCCTCCCGAAGCAGGACCTTCGCGTCCCGGCGCAGACGCCCGAGGGCCTCTTCATCATCGCTATGGTAGTAGCCTCGAATCCGTGCCTGGCGATCCACCAGGACGAACCGCGAGCTGTGAATGAACGGCTTGCCTGGATGTCCAGGATGGGCCAGAGCCGGGACCGGGTCGAGAAGCCAGGCCACGGCGTGATTCAGGATTCGGGCGACCGCGTGCCTGGGTATTGTCCTTCGAGGTGACGCTTGCCCAGAGCGCGCGGCCGGGCGGTCTGCAGGAGATCGCTGGTCTCGCGGAGGCTGGGCCGCCTCCGCAGGATCTGCCACGCTCAGGCGGAATCCCTCCAGCGCCAACGTGTAGAGGGCTTTCTTCTCTCCGGTCAGGAAGAGCCAGCGATCATGGTCCGCCCCGAAGCGACCCGCGTATTCGGCGAGAACCGCTGGCGTGTCCTGCTCCGGGTCAACGGTGATCGAGACCAGCCGGAGATCCGGTTCGGCGGAGAACTCTGCCTGAAGGCGGCCCATCAGGGCGCTCTGGAGCGGGCAGGTGTCGGTACAGTGGGTGTAGATGAAGTTGGCGATCCAGACCTTTCCGCGAAGGTCGGCCAGCGTGATCCGCCGTCCCCCGCGCTCGACGAGCGAGAAGTCGGGAAGGGTCCCGAAGACCTTCAGGCCCTCGAGCGGACGGTCGTCCTGGCTCCCCTGACCCCGCCAGGCGCCTTGCCAGGCCCACACGGCGATGCCGAGGACGCCGGCCAGGGCGAGAACTAGCAGGCCCACGACGAGGTGCGGCCGGGGGGAGGCGATCTCCGTCATGGCAACCCCCGGGAAGCTTTCTCCCGCCGGCGTCCCGGAAGGACGGCATTGGTCCGACGGGCGTACGCGCGGTACGGCTCGCCGAACTCCGCCTCGAGGTCGCGGTCCTCCTGCCACGCCAGGCGGGCGTACATCACGATGAGAACCGGGGCCATGGCCAGGGTCAGGAGGGTCGGCCACTGGATGTTGAAACCCAGGATGACCAGGATCAACCCGGCGTACTGCGGATGGCGGAGAAAGCCATAGATGCCGGTGATGACCAGGTGCCCCCTGCCCGCGTGCACCTGCCGCCAGCCGGTGGCCAGGAGGACGATGCCCAGTCCGATGAGGGCGACGCTGAGGCTCATGACCAGGTACACGCCCTGAGCCAGGGGGATGAGACCGGTGCGCGACAGGAGATACGCCCACAGGTGGCTTTCCTGGAGGCCGAAGGCCGACGCCGGGACTCCGAGGGCCGGCGCCAGCAGATAGATCGTCAGCGGGATGCCGAACATCTCGGTGAAGAGACTGATGAAGAACGCCGAGGCGAGACCGGCATTCCGCCATTCGGCGCGGCGCCGGGGGGCGGTGAAGCCGAAGAGGAAAGCGAGAAACAGCAGGCTCGCCAGGGCCACGGTGCGCCAGTTCCCGTACCAGGCGTGGAACGGTTGACTCATGTCGCCCGATCTCTCCCGCAGCGTGACGATCAGGGCCACCACGGCGAGGAGCGTGACCGCGGCCCAAATACCTGTGCGCAGGATAAGGCCGAGCGGTCGCCTTGAGGTGGTGGGATGGATTTCCGATGCCTTTGTCGGACTGCCGGAACTATCGGAATGAGGGGAAGAACTCATCAGCATGCTCCCAGAAAATGCCGGCCCGGGACCATCCAGCTCAGAGTGCCCAGTAGGTCAGCGTGTCATTGATCCCTGCCAGGATGAAGACAATCCCCGCGATCCGGTTGCCAACCCGCCCGAGACGCACGACACGCTCCCTGGAGCCCCCCAGGGCCCGGCCACCGACCGTGGCCATGCCCGCCAGGGCCAGGAGGGGCGTGGCTGTCCCTACGGCGAAAAAGGCCGGATAGCTCCATCCGACGGGTGAGCGCAGGCCCAGCGGGATCGTCAGCCCGAAGAACAACCAGAAGAGCGTCGGGCAGAAGGCGACGGAGAAGGCGAGGCCCATCAGAAACGCCCCCACGGAACCCTCCTGCGGAAGCCGGACCTCCAGCCAGCGCCGCAGATGTCCGCCCGCTTCGAACCGCCAGCGAATGACCCCCAGGAGGATGAGTCCCATGACGATCAACAAGGGGCCCAGGATCCGGCGTGCGGCGACGACCACGGGCAGCGTGGCCGAATCCAGGCGGAGACCCAGGAAGATGATGAGTCCGCCAATCGCGGTGTACACCACGGCCTTTCCCGCGGTGTACGCTACGGCGAGTTGCAGGGGCGACGTCTCGCTTCCACTCCGCCGGGACACGAAGGCCATGGCGCTCAGATTGGTCGTAAGCTGGCACGGCGCCGCGGCCCCGAGGACCCCGAAGAGAAAGACCGAGACCATGGGGACGTTGACCTGATCCGCCAGTGCGTTGAGCGGACCGCTGAGCCCAGCGCTGATCCGACTCAGGACGATGTACCAGGACTCCATGGCCTCAGAAGAACCACCGATAGATCAGCAGACCTGCTCCTGCCAGGAGCAGCAGCCAGGTGGACGGTCAGATGTGGATCTTCTTCACGATGACGCTCCTTCCGAGTCCGAGGAATCACGGGGACTGCCGCCGTCCGAGGGCGAACCAGAGACACCTCGGGCGTCGGATTTCACAACCGACGAGTCGGGAAGGGGATCAGGCGATCGGGGGCGGCGCCCGGATACTCCAGGCGGCGCCAGG
>JACPAT010000164.1 GCA_016180655.1 Candidatus Methylomirabilota bacterium
CTGTGCGATCTCAAGCAGCAGCGTCGTCTTGCCGACCTGCCGCGGTCCCGTGAGCAGCTGGATCCTCGATGGGGCGCGCTCGGAGAGTCGCCTCCAGAGCAGGTCGAGACATTCGCGGTAGCCAAGCCGGAATGAGGAATCGAACATGGTCGAATAATTATTCGACTATGACCGAAAAGTCAAGCCTATCACCATTTTTTAGACGGCCTCGCAGGTGCTCAGGACAGGCCCGGGACGCGGCCGCGTGGGTTCAACGGGCGGGATCGCCGAACGGGGGTCCGTAGGTCCACTCGTCCGGCATGCCGCCGCGCTCCAGGCCGCGGATGATTACGTGGTGCAGCGTCCCTGGCGCATCGAGAGGGGAGTGGCGGGGCATGGGCTCGGGCTCCCCTGCGAGCGTGGCGTCGCTGAGAGGCGAGCAGGGAAAGTCAACTCAGGCAACAACGGACTGATATGATAGCCTGGGATGCGAAACTGCCTACCACACAACGAGCGAGAAGGGTACCATCTCCTGCAGGAGTTCGAAGTGTGTTCGGTCGGTAGTGACGACGGTGGCTCCGATGCTTCGGGCGCTTAACGCGATCAGGAGATCAAAGTGGAGGCGTCGAAGTGACTCTGGGTCAAGCGGATGCTGTTCCGCCAACTGCGCGAGGATTCGCCCCGACCACAACCACATCTGGCGGGTCGGGATGAGGACAATCGGTCGCCTCGCCCACGCGTTGATGACCCGGACTTCAGTCCTGGTGCGGGCGCCCCGGTAAAGCTCGGCGAGGACGACAGCGCTAAACCGGATCACGCCTTCCAGGCGTTGCACGGCATCGGCGAAGCGGTTGGTCCGCAGGTGATCGATGAGGACGGAGGTATCAAAGACAAAGAATCTAATCGATGTAGCCTTCAAACTTGAGCTTCCCGCCGTATTTCAGCATGACCTGCTTGAAGTGATCCAGGTGGATGACCTCCTCCAGTGCCCGATGCACCGCCTCCGTGCGGCTCTTCGCCCCAAGAGCGCGTTTCGCCCTGTCGGCAAGTCTCAGGTCAAGTCGGATCGTCGTCAGCGTTGTGCGCCGCGTTCCCATAGCTCTCCTCCGGAAGTCCGTATATTCGGGATGCTATTCCCATATATACGTCCTGTCAAGGAGGTTGCAAGTTGCCGGGGGGATAGCGGGCGAGACGGGCAACCTCGAACCTTGAACGTTGAACCTTGTACCCCGCCGGCGGACGGTCAGGCGAGGCCCCAACTCTTCCACAGGGCATTGGGCCGGACGATGATCTCGTCGCGGCGGGGGCCGGTGGAGACGAGCGTGAAGGGCACGCCCACCAGTTCCTCGAGGCGCCGGATATAGGCCCGGCAGGCGGGCGGCAACTTGGCCTCCTCGAGGATGCCGACCGTGCTCTGGCGCCAGCCGGGGAGGGCCTCGTAGGCCGGCTGGCATTCGGCCAGGATGTCCGTCTCGTTGGGGAACTCGGTGAGCACCTCGCCCTGGTACCGATACCCGGTGCACACCAGGATGGGGTCCAGCTCATCCAGCACGTCCAGCTTCATGAGGGCCAGGGCGTCCAGCCCGTTCACGCGGGCGGCGTAACGCACGCCCACGGCGTCGAACCAGCCCGTCCGGCGGGGCCGGCCCGTGGTGGCGCCGAACTCCTGCCCGCGGGTCCGGAGGTGTTCCCCGGTGGCGTCGGTGAGCTCCGTGGGAAACGGTCCCTCGCCGACGCGGGTCGTGTAGGCCTTGCAGATCCCCAGGACGCCGTCAATGCGCGTGGGGCTCACGCCCGTGCCCGTGCAGGCCCCGCCGGCCGTGGCGCTGGACGAGGTCACGTAGGGATAGGTCCCCAGGTCCACGTCCAGGAGCGTGCCCTGCGCGCCCTCGAACAGCACCCGTTTTCCCTCGCGGATCAGGCGGTCAAGGATCTGGGCCGAGTCCACCAGGAAATCGCGAATGCGCTCGTAGTGCCGGAGATGCTCGGTGAAGATCTGGTCGGCATCCAGCGCGGCCAGCGCCTGGTTGTCCGGGTACTGGGCCCGCTTCTCCTTGAGGTTGTGCTGGAGACGCTCCTTGAACAGGCCCGGCTGGTGCAGGTCCCCAATCCGGATCCCGATGCGGGCCATCTTGTCCACGTAGGCCGGGCCGATCCCCCGGCCCGTGGTGCCGATCTTCTTGGCGGCGCGCGCCTCGTGGGCCACGTCCAGCACCTTGTGGAAGGGGAGGACCAGGTGGGCGCGCTGGCTGATGAAGAAGTGGTCCTCGAAGCGTACCTGCAATCGCTCGAGCTGATCCATCTCGTGAATCAACTCGCCGAGGTCGATGACCACGCCGTTGCCCAGGACGCAGACCTTGCCCTTGCGCAGGATGCCGGAGGGGACCAGGTGCAGGACGACCTTCTCCTCGCCGACGACGACCGTGTGGCCGGCGTTGTTCCCGCCCTGGTAGCGGGCGACCACGTCGAACCGCTCGCTGAGGATATCAACGACCTTCCCCTTGCCCTCGTCGCCCCACTGGGCGCCAACCACTATTACGTTCGCCATGCTGGCTCCCGACTCGATGTACAGTTCGTGAACTCGCTTCCTGCCTCTGGGCTCCCCCCTCACCCTATACCTCTCCCGCGGTGGGGAGAGGGGATCAAGAATTGTGCCCCTCTCCCGGGCACCCTCTGGCTGTGGGAGAGGGCACCCAAGGGGTACCCGGTGAGGGTGTGTGGGGGCATTCGTGAATAATCCGGGCTACCGACGATCAGATCACCCACGGGGACTCCCCCTGGGCGACGGCCTGCACGAAGGCCTCGAAGGGGAGGCTGCGCCGCGTCTCGGTGGCAAGGTCGAGGATCAGGACCGTCTCCGGCGGCTGCTCCGCGGAGCCCAGGATCACGGCTCGCCGGATCGCCGATGCCCGGGCGTAGTCCAGGGAGCCGGCCAGATCCCGCTTGATGATGTCGCGGGCCACCGCCAGGCCGCGATCGCGCAGGAGACGGGCCAGCCGGTGCGCGGCGCGCTTGTCCGGGCTGAAATCAATGAGGAGGATGTCGGGTCCGGAGACCTGCGGCAAGGCGTCGGTCGCCGCCAGGGCGGCCAGGACCCGGTCCAGGTCGAAGCTGAACCCCGTGGCAGGGCACGGGTAGTCGAACTGCCCGATGAGGTGGTCGTAGCGGCCCCCGCTGGCCAGTTGGTATCCCAGGCCGCGGGCGAAGGCGCCGAAGACGATGCCGCTGTAGTACTCGAAGGCGTGGGTCTCCGCCAGGTCCAGGATCACGTGCTCCGCCAGCCCGTAGTTCTCCAGGATGGTCACCACCTCGGCCAGGTTGGCCAGGCCAGCCCGCGAGGCCGGCGGGAAGTGGAGCCGCGCGGCCTGGTCCAGGATCTCGCGCCCGCCGTATAACTGGGGCAGCGCCCGGACGGCGTCCCGGAGGCCGGGGTCGCCCGGGATTTCCCGCAGGAGGAGGTCCAGCTCCAGCGGGTCCTTGCGCCGGATGGCGGAGACGAGGCGCGGGCGCAGGGCCGGGGCCGGCTGGAGGGCGTTCAGGAGGCCCCGGACGACCTCCACCTGGCCCACGTCAATCTGAAAGGCGCGGAGGCCCACCGCCTGGCACCCCTCCACGGCCATGGCGATCATCTCCGCGTCCGCCTCGGGGGGATCCAGGCCGATCAGCTCCACGCCGATCTGCTCGAACTCCCGCTGGCGGCCGGCCCGGGGCTCGTGGTACCGGAACACGCTCGCCGCATAGGCCAGGCGCAGGGGCAATGGCGCGTGCCGCAGCGTGGTGGCCACCAGGCGCGCGACCTGAGGGGTGATGTCCACCCGCAGGGCCAGCAGGCGTCCGGTCTGCCGGTCCACGAACTTGAAGACCTGGTCGTCGGCGTCCTCTCCTGTGGGCTGCTCGAAGACCTCCAGGTATTCGAAGGTGGGCGTGATGATCTCCCGAAAGCCCCAGCGCTGGAAGACGGACACGAGCTTCGCCTGGATCGCCCGAAGCTGGGCGGTCTCCTCCGGCGTGAAGACGCGGACCCCTTTGGGGATGGCGGTGCGGGGCATCATGGGCTCACGGCTCGCGGCTGATGGTAGGTCAACCCCGTTTGGGCCTTACACGCGGACGAGCTTGGCGTACACGATGTTCGGCATGCGCCGGATCTCGTCCAGCACCGGCGCCGGGATCGGGTCGTCCACGTTCAGGATGGAGACGGCGCGCCCCCCGCGCTTCTCGCGCCCGAGCTGCATCCCGGCGATGTTCACGCTGTTCTGGCCGAGGAGCGTGCCCATTCGCCCGATGACCCCGGGTACGTCCAGGTTCGAGAAGATCAGGAGGTAGCCGTCCAGGACCGCCTCCAGGCGGAACCCGTCGATGTCCACCACCCGCGGGTCCTGGCGGCTGAAGAGGGTCCCGGCCGTCTCGGTCTTCCCCTTGTCCGTCTGCAGGGTGACGGTGACCAGGCTGGCGAAGTCGGTGGCCTCGGTGGACTTGCTCTCGATCACCCGGATCCCGCGCCCCTTGGCGATGGCCATGGCGTTGACCATGTTCACGCTGTCGTGGACGTGGTCCAGCACGCCCTTCACCGTGGCCACCGTCAACGGGACGCAGTCCAGCGAGGCGATCTCGCCCTGGTACCCCAGGTGGATCTCCTTCAGGCGTCCCTCGGAGAGCTGGGAGGCCAGGCGCCCCAGCTTCTGCCCCAGCGTCAGGTACGGCTGGAGAGTGCGGAGCACCTCCAGCGGGACCGACGGCGCGTTGATCGCGTTGCGGATGATCCCCTTCTGCAGGTAGTCGATCACCTGCTGGGCGATCTCCACCGCCACCGCCTCCTGCGCCTCCTCGCTGGCGGCGCCGAGGTGGGGCGTGGAGATGAAGTTGGGGAGGGCGAAGAGGGGGCTGTCGGTGGTGGGCTCCTCGGCGAAGACGTCCAGGGCCGCGCCTGCCACCTTCCCGCTCACCAGGGCGGCGTACAGGTCCGCCTCGTTCACGATGCCGCCGCGGGCGCAGTTGACGATCCGCACCCCGTCCTTCATCTGGGCGATGGTGGGCGCAGCGATCAGGTTGCGGGTCTCCGGCGTGAGTGGGGTGTGGATCGTGATGAAGTCGGCCTGCGGGTACAGCTCGGGGAGATCCACCAGCTCCACCCCTAACGCCTGAGCCGCCTCGGCGCTGATGAAGGGGTCGTAGGCCAGGACCCGCATGTTGAAGCCCCTGGCCCGCCGCGCCACCTCGCTGCCGATGCGGCCGAGGCCGATGATCCCCAGGATCTTCCCCGACAGCTCCACGCTGAGGAACTTGCCCTTCTCCCACTTCCCGCTCTTCATGGAGGCGGTGGCCTGGGGGATGTGCTTGGCCAGGCTCATCAGCATGGACAGGGTGTGCTCCGCGGCGCTGATGGTGTTGCCCCCCGGGGTGTTCATCACCACCACGCCGCGGGCCGTGGCCGCCTCCACATCCACGTTGTCCACGCCGACCCCGGCCCGGCCGACGACCTTGAGCCGCGGGGCCGCCGCCAAGAGGTCGGCGGTGACCCGGCTGGCGCTCCGCACGATGAGAGCGTCCGCGTCGCGGCACAGGTCCTTCAGCGCCTCGGGCGAGAGCTTGCCCTGGACCACCGCCTCGAAGCCGGGCGTCTGCCGGACCAGGTCCACGCCCTTCTGGGCCAGGTTGTCCGTCACCAGGACGCGGATCCGGGAGACGGGCAGGTCAACTTGACTGGTCATGCGGTTCCCCCCGTCGGTCGGGCAGCTCGCGCCTGCCCGCCACTGCCGTCTATTTCTGAAGGATCTGCTGGGCGGCGCGGACGCCCTCGCCGAGCTTCACCGGGAACCCCAGGTCGGCCAGGGTGAGTTCCAGCGCTCCCAGGGCGGTCAGGACGTCGAAGCCGTCCACGTACCCCATGTGGGCGATGCGGAAGATCTTCCCCTTCATGCTCCCCTGCCCGCCGGCGATGGTGATTCCCCGCTTCCGGAAGCCCTTGACGATGGCCCCGCCGTCAATGCCGGCCGGCGCCTTGACAGCGGTGCAGGCCGCGCCGGGGTGTTCCGCAAACAGCTCCAGCCCCAGGGCCTGGACGCCGGCGCGCGTGGCCCGCGCCAGGCGGTCGTGCCGGGCGAAGACGTTGGGGAGACCCTCGGCCAGGATGAGGCGCAGGGACTCCTGCAGGCCCACGACCAGGGAAACGGCGGGCGTGTAGGCGCTCTGGTTCTTCTCGATGGCCTTCCGCTCCGCGGTGAAATTGAAGTAGTACTTGGGCAGGCGGGCGTCGGGCACGGCCGCCCAGGCCCTGTCCGAGAGGGCCGCGAAGGCCAGCCCGGGCGGCAGCATCAGGGCCTTCTGCGACCCGGCGACCAGGATGTCCACGCTCCAGGCGTCCATGGGCAGGTCCATCACGCCCAGGCTGGTGATGGCGTCCACCACCAGGAGAGCCGGCGTCTCCCGGACGATGGCCGCGAGGGCCTGGATGTCATGCACCGCGCCGGTGGAGGTCTCGCTATGGGTGGCGAAGACGGCCTTGGCATTCGGTTCGCCCCGGAGGGTCGCGGCGACGGCGGCTGGATCCACGCTCTTCCCGTAGGGGACGTCCACGGGCAGGACGCGGACGCCGTAGGCCTCACAGATCTCGGCCCAGCGCTCCCCGAACTTGCCCCCGCGGACCACCACGACCGGGTCGCCGGGCGAGAGGGTATTCACCACGGCCCCTTCCATGGCCCCGGTCCCCGACGCGGCGAACATCAGGACCTCGTTCTGGCACTGGAACAACTGCCGCAGGTCTCGACGCACGTCGGCGAAGAGGGCCTCATACTCCGGTGCCCGGTGGTGGATGATGGGCCGGGACATGGCCTGCATGACCTCGGGCGGGATCGGGGTGGGGCCCGGCGCGAGCAGATAGCGCTTCATGACATCGAATCCCCCTCTTGAATGTTCGATAAGAAGAGCGCGGATCGTGGCGTGCGACCGACGGAAAACCCGACCATGGGGCGTGCCGGGATGATCTACTTGCACGGGGCTTCACAATCCGTGCGGACTATACCCAAGCGTCGCGAGACGTGTCAAGGCGATTCCCCGGGGCTTCACAATCCGTGCGGACTATACCCAAGCGTCGCGAGACGTGTCAAGGCGATTCCCCCCTTCGTCCGGCTCTTTGCACGGGATTCCGGCGGCACGGGAATCTGGCGCTTGAGGCAACCTTTCGCTTGTGCTAGGTTGCGGCGATCGAGGGACCTGGCAAGCCGGCAACTGGGCCATGGGAGTCAATTGGTCAATGAGTCAATTCGTCGAGTGGGCAGAAGGAGGACTGCAAATCCATGGCCTTCCGACTTGACCAATCGACATTTTGACGAGTTGACTCCTGGCCCTGCTGGACGAGGAGCGAGTGATCGAGGATTCCCGGTGGCGCGGGTACGTGATGGTGGTCAGCGCGGCCATCTGCTGGGGCGTCATGGCCACGGTGGCGAAGCTCCTG
>JACPAT010000165.1 GCA_016180655.1 Candidatus Methylomirabilota bacterium
CACGCCGATTCTTGACACCCTCAGCCATTCCCAGTAGGGTAGCTTTACATTACCAGCAGACTCGGAGAGATTCTATCCAGCCTCTGTCCAATGCAGTCCTTACCCGAGATCTGCTCGTTTTCGCGGGAAGCCGCACGGTGGACGGCGTGGCGGGTGATCACCTCCTCCTGGCGCCGCCCTTCATCCTCGCGGAAAGCCAGGTGGACGACCTGCTGGCCGTCCTGGGCGAGGGCATCAGCGCCGTGGAGAAGGCGCTGCCTGTCGTATTTCGAGGGTAGAGACGGGAAAGGCGTTCGGGGGTTCGGTAGTTCCGGGCTGCCCCCGTCCCACCGAACAGCCGAACAGCCGAACAGTCGAACGCATTAAGGAGGGTCGTTCTCAAATGAGTCCCCAGGTCTTCCGCGATTTCCAGCGCATCTACCCGGTGATCACGCGGGGGAAGGGGGTTTTCCTCTACGACCAGGCGGGGCGGGAGTACCTCGACGCGGTCGGGGGGATCGCCGTGGTCAACGTGGGGCACGGCGTCCCCGAGATCATCGCGGCCATGACCGAGCAGGCGGAGCGCGTGGCCTTCGTGCACGGCGGATCCTTCGCCAACGAGCCGGCCATGGCCCTGGCCGAGGAACTGGCCACCTGGACCCCCCGAGGGGTGCGGCACGTCCTCCTGCTGGCGGGCGGGTCGGAGGCGACCGAGACCGCCATGAAGCTGGCCCGCCAGTACCACGTGGAGCGGGGGCGGTCCAGCAAGTACCGCATCATCTCCCGCTGGACCAGCTACCACGGCAACACCATCGGCGCCCTGTCCATGTCGGGCCGGACCGCCTGGCGCGGGGAGTTCGTGCCCTACTTGCAGAACTTCCCCAAGATCCACCCGCCCTACTGCTACCGCTGCCCCTACGGCAAGACGTACCCGAGCTGCCAGATCGCCTGCGCCGACGACCTGGAGCGGCTGATCACGCTGGAGGGGCCGGACAGCATCGCCGCCTTCATCGCCGAGCCGGTGATCGGCACCTCGGCTGCGGGCGTCACGCCGCCCCC
This sequence comes from Candidatus Methylomirabilota bacterium, assembly GCA_016180655.1. Lineage (GTDB taxonomy): Bacteria > Methylomirabilota > Methylomirabilia > Methylomirabilales > 2-02-FULL-66-22 > 2-02-FULL-66-22. Next base: position 1,039 of record JACPAT010000165.1, read on the forward strand.
CGAGTACTACCCGCGGATCCGCGCGATCTGCGACAAATACGACGTCCTGTTCATCGCGGACGAGGTGATCACGGGCGTCGGGCGCACGGGGAAGAATTTCGGGATCGACCACTGGGGCGTCATCCCCGACATGATCACGACGGCCAAGGCCCTGAGCAGCGGGTATGCCCCCCTGGCAGCCGTGATCCTGCACGAGAACGTGTACGACGCCATCGCCCGGGGATCGGCCCGGACCACCCAGGGCTTCACCTACTCGGGCCATCCCCCCAGCGCGGCCGTGGGCCTGGCGGTCCTCCGCTACCTCAAGGCCCACGACTTGGTGGCCAATGCCGCGCGGATCGGGCGCCGGCTCCTGGAGCGGCTGACGAGCCTCAATCGGTTCCCCATCGTGGGAGATGTGCGCGGCACCGGCCTGATCCTGGGGGTGGAGTTCGTCGCCGACCAGGCCACCAAGCGGCCGTTCCCTCCGGAGGCCGAGGTCACGCGTCGGATCGTGGAGGCCACACTGGAGGAAGGGGTCGTGGTGGTGCCCGGCATGAGCGGCCTGATCGACGGTGTCTGCGGCGACCACATCCAGATCAGCCCGCCCTACATCTTCAGCGAGGCCAACGTGGAGCAGTTGGTGGCGGCCCTGGAGGTCGCCATCCAGAAGGTCATGCGGGAGGTCGGGGCGGCCCGGGGGTAGAGGGCACCAGAGTCGAGGGCATGAAGAGACACGGGGACACGGGGACAAGAGGACAAGGGGACACGGGGACACGGGGACACGGAGAGGACATGCCATGACACCGCAAGGTGATGCCCGGTTCGCCACCGAGGAATACCTGCGCCACATCATGCTGGACTATCGCCAGATGACGGACTTCGTGAAGGAGCCCTTCCTGGTGGCGCGGGCCGACGGGATCCGCTTCTGGGACGTCCACGGGAAGGAGTATCTGGACGGCCTGGCGGGGATCTTCGTGGTGAATGTCGGCTACAACAACCCGCGGATGCTGGAGGCCGTGCGCCGGCAACTGGAGACCCTGCCCTTCAATCCCCCCATGCACGGGACGAATCCCCGCGCGGTGGAGCTGGCCACCCTCCTGGCCGAGATCACCCCGGGGGACCTGAACACGGCGCGCCTGGTGAGCAGCGGGTCGGAGGCGACCGAGGCCGCCTTCAAGATGGCCCGGCAGTACCACCGGCAGACGGGGAACCCCGGGAAGTATAAGATCCTGTCCCGCTACCTGAGCTACCACGGGGCCACGGGCAGCGCCATGAGCGCGGGGGGCGTGGGATACCGCAAGACCCTGTACGAGCCGGCCGGCGTGGGTTTCCTGCACACGTACCCCCCCTACTGCTACCGGTGCCCCTACGAGAAGACCTACCCGAGCTGCGAGGTGTTCTGCGCGCGGACGATCCGGAGCATGATCGAATGGGAGGACCCGCGCTCCATCGCCGCGATCATCGTGGAGCCGATCAGCAACACGGGGGGGATCATCACGCCCCCCATGGAGTACCTGGGAATCCTCCGGCAGCTCTGCGACGAGCACGACATCCTGCTCATCTTCGACGAGATCATCACGGGCTTCGGCCGGACCGGGAGCCTGTTCGCGGCCAACACCTTCGACGTGGTCCCCGACATCCTGTGCTGCGGCAAGGGCATGAGCAGCGGGTACGCCCCGCTGGCGGCGGCCCTGGTGCGGGACAGGGTGGCCGCCACCTTCTGGGGCGCCCCCGGGACGGAGTTCGCCCACGGCCACACCTATGCGGGGAATCCGGTCTCCTGCGCGGCCGGCCTGGCCAGCATCCGGGAGATCCTGGAGCGGGGGCTCGCCGAGAATGCCCGGCGCGTGGGGGCGCATCTGGTCACACGCCTGGAGGGCCTGCGCTCCCTGGGGATCATCGGCGACATCCGGGGCAAGGGCCTCCTCATCGGGGTGGAGTTCGTGAAGGACCCCGCCACCAAGCAACAGTTCGCCCCGGGGATCAACCTCGGTCTCCGCATCGGGAAGCGGGCCATGCACCACGGCCTGCTGCTCCGGTTCGACCCGCACTGGATCGCCTTCGGCCCCCCGCTGATCGTGACGGAGCAGGAGATCGACACCATGGTGGACATCCTGGAGCGGAGCATCCGGGAGGTTTTGCGGGAGCTGTGACACGAGAGCCTAGAGCCGAAGGTGTCTGATATTTTCGTCGATGCCGATGCCTGTCCTGTGAAGCAGGAAATCTATCGTGTGGCAAAGCGCTATGCGCTCAGAGTCACCTTGGTGTCGAACGCGTGGATGTGGATTCCGCATGAGGACTGGCTCACACTGGTCGTTGTCGAGGGGCAATTCGATGCGGCGGATGACTGGATCGTGGAGCATGTCACCGAACGCGATATCGTGATCTCTGGGGACATCCCCCTTGCCTCTCGCTGCTTGGCAAAGGGCACCGTGGTGCTCGATCTGCGGGGCGGCGTCTTCACCGAGGCCAACATCGGCGAGGCCCTGGCGAGCCGGGACCTTCTGTCGCACCTCCGCGATCTCGGGACCATTCGGGGAGGACCGGCTGCCTTCGAGAAGCGAGATCGCTCCCGCTTCCTCCAACGTCTCGACGAGACCATCCAGGCGATCCGCAGGCGGAGGTAGTGGGGGATCCGTGAGTCATTTCACCAATGACCAATTCCCAAAGCTCAATGGGCGTGGAGGGGGATGGGACGAACGGGCGGTTCAAGGCACGGGCGAGGTGTCGCCCGCGGAGCCGTCTCCGTACTTGCGGATGCAGGCCAGAAAGCGCGGGCCGAGCTCCTGGAGCTTGCGCAGGCCCACCCCCTTGATCTGCAGGAACGCCTCCTCGGTCGCGGGGCGCTCTCGCGCCAGCTCACGCAGGGTGGCGTCGCTGAAGATGAGGTAGGGTGGGATGCCCCGTTCTTCGGCCATGGTCCGGCGGAGGGCACGGAGCGTCTCGAACAGATCCTCGTCGCTCGTCCCGCTTGGGTCGCGGGACGGCACGGCCGGGCGCGCTGGCCGGGACGGCGCCCCGCGCGGAGATCGGGCGACCGTCCGGAGAAGCGGCACCGTGTCTTCTCCCCGAAGGACCCGATGGCCCCGCGCGGTCACGCCGAGCGTCGGGTACTCGCCCTCGTCGCGGGCCAGGCACCCTTGCCCCTCGAGCTGGGCGATCCAGTTCCGCACCGCCGCCTTCGGCTGCTGTCGCAGCACGCCGTAGGCGTCCAGCCGGTTGTGACGCATCCTCGCGATCCGGGCGGTGTCGGCTCCCCGCAGAACGTCCGCCACATAGTCGGCGCCGAACCGCTCCCCCATCTCGACGACGCAGGCGAGGATCTGCCGCGCCAGCGCCGTCGAGCCGTCCTCGACGGCAATCTCGCCGAGGCAGACGTCGCAGGCCCCGCACGGGTCCGCGCCGTATGCTTGGCCGAAGTACTCCACCAGGACCCGGTGCCGGCAGGCGGTGCCCTGGCAGTAGTCGTACATCTCCCCGAGTTTCGGGAGGGCGCCCGGCGCCGGCAGCCCCTCCGCCACCAGGATGGACCGCCACAGGCCGAAGTCGCCGCCCGAGTAGAGCAGCAGGCATTCCGACGGCAGGCCATCGCGCCCGGCCCGGCCCGCCTCCTGCTGGTAATGCTCGATGGACTTGGGCATGCCGGCATGGATCACGTACCGCACGTCGGACCGGTCAATGCCCATCCCGAACGCCACCGTCGCCACCACTACCTCAGCGCGTTCCGTGATGAAGTCGTCCTGGGCGCGCCGGCGCTCGGCATCGGCCAACCCGGCGTGATACGCCACTGCCCGGTACCCCCGCCGTCGCAGCGCCTCCGCGAGCTGATCCACCTCCGTCCGGCGGATGCAGTAGATGATCCCGGCCGCTCCCCGGTGCCGCTCCAGCGCCTCCGTGACCTGCCGCAGCCGATCCGTGCGCGGGCGCACCCGGTACACCAGGTTCGGCCGGTCGAAGCTCCCCACCAGGATCGCGGGATTTCGGAGCGTCAACTCCGTGGCGATGTCGGTCCGCACCCGCGGCGTGGCCGTGGCCGTGAAGGCATGGATGGCCACGTCCGGGAAGACCTCGCGCACCACGCTGAGCTGCCGATACTCCGGCCGGAAGTCGTGCCCCCACTGGCTGATGCAGTGCGCCTCGTCGATGGCGAAGAACGCCACCCCGGCGCGCCTCAGCAACCCCAAGCAGGACGGAAGCACCAGCCGCTCCGGGGCCACGTACAGGAGCTGGTACCGCCCGCGGAGGACACCGGCCTCCACCACGCGGCGCTCCTCGGCCGTCAGACTGCTGTTCAGGAACGCGGCCGGCACCCCGGCGGCGGTGAGACCGTCCACCTGGTCCTTCATCAGGGCAATGAGGGGCGACACCACCACGGCCAACCGCCCCATCGCCGCCGCCGGCGCCTGGTAGCAGAGCGACTTCCCGCCCCCCGTCGGCAGGATGACGATGGAGTCCCGCCGCGCCAGCACCGCCCCGATGGCCTCTGCCTGCAACGGGAGGAGCGCGTCGTAGCCCCACACGCGCTTCACGGTTTGCCGGATGTTCTCCACCCGTACCCGCTCCTTGCCTTCGGCCGGGAACCCGCGACCCGGCAACCACCCCAGACGCTCGGGATTCTATCCGGGCGGCAACAGAGCGCAAGCCGATTTTCCAAGTCTTCAGCACGGCGGATTGGGCGGATGCGGTGAGGGGTGGATCCGGCTGCGTGGAGGGGGCGCCAGGCGAGCGTGGGAGGAAGGACCTACCTGATCGCGTGTCTTCGCCACCCCTCCGGATTGCAGACGCTGTGGGCCAGCGTTGAGTTGTGTCAAGACGGGCCAAGGAAAACGTGCGTCCGTCCCCGATTGCCAGCAAATCCTTGACAAGGGGGAGGGTGCATTCATATGATCCAGCATCGAATGACCAATGACCGATAAATGACCAATGACCAATGACCAATGACCAATGAGCTATAGGAAACCGCCGGGTTCAACCCGGAGGGAAAACCAATTTCGAGTAGCCGCGCGAGGTGACGCATGAAACCACTGGACAAGGCCGTGTTGCTTGAGATCTACCGCAAGATGGTGGCCGTCCGGGTCTTCGAGGAGACGGCCGCGGACCTGTTCCTCAAGGGGCAGCTCCCCGGGTTCCTGCACTCCTACATCGGCGAGGAGGCGGTGGCCGCGGGGGTGTGCGCGCATCTCACGCCGCAGGACATGATCACCAGCACCCACCGGGGGCACGGCCACGCCGTGGCCAAGGGCGCGCGCCTGGACATGATGATGGCGGAGCTGTTCGCCAAGCAGACCGGCTATTGCCACGGCAAGGGCGGCTCCATGCACATCGCCGACCTGGACCTGGGGATTTTGGGAGCCAACGGCATCGTGGGCGCCGGCGTCCCCATCGCCACGGGCGCGGGCTTGGCGCAGAAGATGCGGGGCAGCGACCGGGTGACGGTGGCGTTCTTCGGGGACGGCGGCAGCAACACCGGGGCCTTCCACGAGGGCGTGAACATGGCGGCCGTGTGGAACCTGCCCGTGGTGTTCGTCTGCGAGAACAACCAGTACGCCGAGTCCACCCCCCGGGGGGTCCATCAGAAGGTGAAGGACATCGCCCAGCGCGCCCAGGCCTACGACATCCCCGGGGTGGTGGCCGACGGCATGGATGTTTTCGACGTGTACCAGAAGGCGGGCGAGGCCATTCACCGGGCCCGGACGGGCGGCGGCCCGACCCTGGTGGAGGCCAAGACGTACCGCTTCCTGGGTCACTACGTGGGAGATCCCCAGACCTATCGGACCAAGGAGGAAGTGGAGCAGTGGAAGCAGCGGGACCCGATCGTCCTGTTCCGGAAGCGGGTGGCGGAGGAAGGGAAAGTTGCGGCGGCCGAGCTGGACGCCATGGATGCGGCCATCGCCAAGGAGATGGAGGCGGCGGTGCAATTCGCCCGCGAGAGCCCGGAGCCGGAAGAAGAAGCGGCGCTCCAGGATATCTTCACGGAATGACCAATGAC
>JACPAT010000166.1 GCA_016180655.1 Candidatus Methylomirabilota bacterium
CCGTTCCGTGAGTGGTCGCTCCCGACAGGCGTAGAAGTCGGCGTTGCGGGGCCACTCCCGAAAGGCCCGCTTCCAGTCGCCCCGGTGCGTGAGCGCCAGAGACAACAGGTCTCCGACGTGGCGGTCCCCCCGCGCCAGCACTCCCTGGAGGAAGGCCCACTTGGGGACGTCGTGGGTAAAGCGGATGCCGACCCGCGGGAGTTCCCGCTGGAGATGGTGGATCTTCTCCTCCAGCGCCCGGACCTCCGCCATGGCACACCACTGGAAGGCGGTCCAGGGCTTGGGCACGAAGCAGCTCGCCCCCACGCTGAGTTCCGCCAGGCTCTTGGGATCGCGCCGCTTCTGCAGGATGCGGTGCCGGGCCTTCTTGGCCATCTCGATGATGCCGGCGAGGTCTTCGGCCGTCTCCGTCGGCTGGCCGATCATGAAGTACATCTTCACCCGGGGGACGCCGGAATCGGCGATGAGGTCCACCGCCTCGAACAGGCGCTGATCGCTGAGGCTCTTGTGGATCACCGTCCGGAGACGCTCCGTCCCGGCCTCGGGGGCGATGGTCAGCGTCCGCGACCCGCTCTCCAAGAGCCCCTGAACCAGGCCGGGGCTCAGGCTATCGGCCCGGACCGAGGAGAGGGAGACGTCCACCCCTCTGGCCCGCAGGGCCGCCATCAACTCGTCGATCCAGGGGTAGTCGGAGACGCAGGCCCCCACCAGCCCGATCCGCTTCCCGCGCTGGAGGGCCGTCTCCGCGGCGCGCAGGATGGCGTCGATGTGCCGGTGCCGGACCGGGCGATAGATCTCGCCCTCCATGCAGAAGCGGCAGCCCCGGCCGCACCCCTTCCCCACCTCCAGGAGGGCCATCTCACCGAACTCGGTGTTGGCCGTCCGGACCATGGAGACCGTGTCGTAGTCGTCGGTTCGTGCCAGGCGCCGCTTCCGCACGGGCAGCGGTGCCCCGTCGTAGGGAACGACATCGGCCACGGTCCCGTCCTCGTGGTACTTCACGTCGTAGAACCGCGGGACGTAGATCCCCTCGATCCCCGGGAGGGCCCGGAAGAACTCCTCCCGCGCCGCCTCCGGCTGGCGCTCCCCCTCGCGGACCTGCTGCCACAGATCGAAGACCTCGTGGCTGGACTCCTCCCCCTCCCCCAGGAAGAACCAGTCCACGAAGGGGACCAGAGGCTCCGGATTGGCCCAGGCGCAGACGCCGCCCATGGTCACGAGGGGGTCGCCCGGCCCCCGGTCGGCCGCCCGGACCGGGATCCCCGACAGGTCCAGGATCCTGAGCATGTTGAGGTAGTCGTTCTCGAAGGTCGTGGAGAAGGCCACGCAGTCGAACTCGGCGAGGGGCCGCTGCGACTCCAGGCTGAGGATGGGGACCCGCAGGCGCTCGTGTTCCGGCAGATCCTCGGGGTCGGGAAGGAACGCCCGCTCACAGAGGATGCCGGGGCGCTGGTTCAGGTGCCAGTAGATGGTCTGGAACCCGAGGTTGGACATCCCCACGTAGTAGGTGTTGGGAAACACCAGGGCGATGCGGAGGCGGCCGCCCCAGTCCTTGACGACCGCTCCGGTCTCTTGGGCCAGACGCTGGCGCGCCTTCTCTTTGAATTGCCAGATCATGCGCTCACCACAGGAAGGCCGTCCGGCTCCCCTGGCCGGACGTGGAAAGCATGCTACCAGCGCAATCATGGGAGTTCAAGGTGTTTGTACCCTTGTACCCGTCCACGACTCCCCCATCCGGGTCACCGGGTTCCCAATTCCCGCCGGGTGTGTCGGCCGCTTGACGCGGGATGATGGGGTTGTTACCCTGCCACAGCGGCCTCACGCCGGTTGCCAGCGGCCACTTCGGGCGGCCCAGCGCCACGAGCCGTAGAATCGATGCCCTGCACTTGCGACGGGGGATGTGGCATGCAGGAAGGGGGGAAGACCGATGGCCCAGAATAAGGTCGTGGCTCACTACCAATATGGCCGGATCCTCAAGGGTTTCACTGGGGACTTCCTTCCAACCAAGCCAACCTTGCACCTCACGCCCGCCGACGCTCCCCAGCAATCAAAGCCTGTGGAGGTGCGCGTCGCTGACCTCAAGGCCATATTCTTCGTCAAGAACCTCATGGGAAGGCCGCAGCCGTACAGGCGCCGCCAGGCGTTTGACCCTGGAAAGCCTGCGGTGGGACGGAAGATCCGGGTGCTCTTCAAGGACGGAGAGATCCTTGTGGGCACTACCCAGGGGTATGATTCGAGTCGGCCGGGGTTCTTCGTCATCCCGGCGGACACCGAGTCGAACAACGAGCGGGTCTTCGTGGTGACGGGGGCCACCCATAAGGTCTCGTTCATGTAAGGCCGAGTGCGAGGAGCGACGACATTGATCCCCTTGCCCTGATCTGTACCCGTCATGCCCTCACGGCCCCCGGCTCGATGGCCCGACGTCCTGGAACACGTGACGGTGTGGGGCATCGAGCGCTGTCGTTGAAGAAGGAGCATTCTTGTGCCCGGTTCCGATAGGAAGGCGCGGAGGTGCCGACGGGCGTGAAGGGGGAAGAGGGAGAAAGAAGAGGAAGAGAGATCGAGGGGCGAGGAGCGGGGTGGTTGCCGCTCAGCCTGATGCGGTCAAGAACGCCTCGATGTGACGGACGAACTCGCGGAAATCCTCCACCCGGGACAAGTGGCTATGAAGCTTCCGCCGGTCGATGGCCATATACCCGTGGACCAGCAGGTTTCTGAGGCCGGCCATGGGTGCGATCCGCTCGGCAAAACTCAGGGGAAGTACCCCTTGTGCTCCGAGGGTACGAAGCGCTTCGTGCCCGCTCTCGGGCCGGGGCCAACCACGCTCGGCGATCAGGTGGTCAGCAACGTCGATCATGCACTCGATAGCGACCTGGAAGCAGCGCTCGGCAAGCTTGTAAACCTTCGGCTCGCGGACGAACGCCTCGACAGGGGTGGCCCGAAGCTCCGCCAGCAGCCGAGCATTGGCTTCGATCTCGAGCAGGCGCTCCCGTATCGGTGTGGCCGCAATCACGGGGCCACCCCGACGAGCCTGGTGAGCATGGCGCGATAGTACAGGTCCTGACGTCGGCGGAACTCTTCGTACTCTCTCAGGGTCCGCACCTCGAACTGGATCCGCTCGGCCTCATCGGCGGCAAAGAGCACCCGACCGTGTCGAATCGCCTCGAAGCGCAGCAACGCGGATGCGCCATTCAAGGGGATGACATGCGCCGCGCACCCGAGGGTCTTGCCGACCACCGACTCGAGGTCGGTCACGGCCCGACAGAGGTCCTCCAGGCTATGCGGCTCGCGCAACAGGATCGCCACGTCGGCGTCGCTCTGTTCCGCCGGTCGTCCCGCTGCCCGCGATCCGAAGAGGTACGCGAGCCGGATTCCGAACGACCTGAAGATCTCAGGTGAAATCGACGGCACCGGTATCACTCGTCTGCCCTACCCCTCTGGCGATGCCCAGATTCTGCCGCACTCCAGGGCGTCGGTCAACCGCCGGCGCCCGAGGCCTACGCTCGCTGCGTCAGTCCGCCTGCCGCCGAAGACCACGCCAGCCGCGTCAGTCGGCCTGGCGCCGAAGAAATGTCGGGATGTCCAGGACCTCCTCGGTGACCTCTTCGAGGGCCAACTGTGGCCCCGCGGCCTTCTTTCCCTTGCGGAGGAAGGGGCCCCGATCCGGGCCGGCCACAGCCGCGGCTGCCTTCGCCGCATAGGGCCGGAGCTCCGTGACCCGGGGGGACTCCTCCACCGCCTCGGTGTTCACCCCGTCGAATCCGGTGGCGATGACCGTCACCCGGACCGCCTCGCCCATCTCGTCGTCCAGGACGTCGCCGAAGATGATGTTGGCGTCCCGATCCACCATGTCGTGGACGATCTTGGAAGCCTCGTTCAACTGGTAGATGGGCATGGTCGAGGCATGGGTGAAGTTCAGCAGGACCCCCCGTGCCCCCTTGATGGAGACGTTTTCCAGCAGCGGGCTGTTGATGGCCTTCTGCACCGCGTCCACGGCCGCATTGTCCCCCGTGGCCTCGCCGATCCCCATCATGGCCATCCCCCGCTCCGACATCACGGTCCGGACGTCGGCGAAGTCCACGTTGATGTAGCCGGGCTTCACGATGATGTCGGCGATGCCCTGGACCGCCTGGCGGAGGACGTTGTCCGCCATGGCGAAGGCCTCCTTCACCCCGGTGTTCTTGCTGGCGTGATTGATCAGCCGCTGGTTCGGGATGATGATCAGGCTGTCCACGGTGGCCTTGAGCTCCTCCAGGCACCGCTCCGCCTGCTCGGCCCGCCGCTTCCCCTCGAAGACGAAGGGCTTCGTCACCACGCCCACCGTCAGGATCTCCATCTCCTTGGCCAGGTTGGCGATGATGGGCGCCGCGCCTCCCCCGGTGCCCCCGCCCAGGCCGGCCGTGAGGAAAATCATGTCGGCCCCCTGGAGGTGCTGCAGGATCTTGTCGGTGTCCTCGATGGCCGCCTTGCGGCCCTTCTCCGGGTCGGCCCCCACGCCCAGCCCCTTCGTCAGCTTCTCCCCGATCTGGAGCTTGACCTCCACCGGCGCATGGCGCAGCGCCTGGACGTCGGTGTTCACCACGATGAACTCCACCCCGGTCATGCTGGACGTGACCATGCGGTTCACGGCGTTCGACCCCCCGCCACCGACGCCGATCACCTTGATGTTGGCCATCGTATCCGAATCGAGCTCCAGCTTGATGGTCATGCGCTCTCCTCCCTTCTCAGGTTGCGACCCCACCAGTCTCTCGAGGACCGGGTTCGTCCTGACCCCCGGTCCCCGGCCCCTGACCCCCGTTGTCCTCATTCTTGGTCGGAGTCTTTCCCCAACCCCCAATCCCCAATCCCTGACCCCCGCCTAGAAGATTTCCCCGAACCACTCCTTCATCCGTGCGACCACCTTGTCGAAGATGTTCCGGTCCGTGACCTGCCGGAACTTGCGGCGGTCCCGGTGGGCGGCCCCGTAGAGGCCCAGGCCCACCCCGGTGGCGTACATGGGGCTGCTGATCACGTCCGTGAGGCCCCCGACGCCCCGCGGGATGCCGCGGCGCACGGGCATATCGAAGACCTGCTCCGCCAGTTCGGGCACGCCCTCCATGATGGAGGAGCCGCCCGTAACCACCACGCCCCCGTTCACCCGCCCGACGTAGCCGGCCCGCCGCACCTCCCGATCCACCAGGGAGAACAGCTCCTCCAGGCGAGGCTGGATGATCTCGCACAGCGTCTGGCGCGACAGGACCCGCGGCCGGCGGCCGCCCACGCTGGGGACCTCGATCTTCTCGTCCGGGCGGGTCATGCTGGCCAGGGCGCAGCCGTACTTCCGCTTGAGGGATTCGGCCTCGGGGTGGGGCGTCCGCAGCCCGATGGCGATGTCGTTGGTGAGCAGGTCGCCCCCCACCGCCAGCACCGCGGTGTGGTAGACGCTGCCCTCCACGAACACCGCCACGTCGGTGGTGCCCCCGCCGACGTCCACCAGGACGCAGCCCAGCTCTTTCTCCTCCGGCGTGAGGGTGGCCTCGGAGCTGGCCAGTTGCTGGAGGACGATGTCCTGCACCTCCAGTCCCGCCTTGTTGGCGCACTTGATGATGTTCTGGGCCGAGGCCACGGCCCCGGTCACGATGTGGACCTCGGCCTCCAGGCGGATGCCGCTCATCCCCAGCGGCTCCCGGATGCCGCCCTGGTCATCAATCATGAACTCCTGCGGCAGGACGTGGATCACCTCGCGATCCACTGGCAGGGCCACCGCCTTGGCCGCGTCAATGACCCGTTCGATGTCCTGGCGGGTGACCTCCCGGTTCTTGCCCGAGATGGCGATGACGCCGCGGCTGTTGATCCCCTTGATGTGGCCGCCGGCGATCCCGACGAAGGCCGTCCGGATCTCCACGCCCGCCATCAGTTCCGCGTCCTCCAGGGCCCGCCGGATGGAGTCCACCGTGGCCTCGATATTGACGACCACCCCTTTGCGCAGTCCCCGGGACGGGCTGTGGCCGAGGCCGATGACGTCCACGACCCCGTCGCCGTTCTTCTCGGCCACGATGGCACAGACCTTCGTCGTGCCGATGTCCAGGCCAACTATCACGCCGTTGTTCTTGCCCATCCCCATCACCTCCCTCTGCGTCCCCTCCGCTCGACCCGTTCAGTTGACGCTATGCGGAAAATGCTGTTCGACATTCGATATTTTTGAAAGCGTGTTCTCCTGGGTTCCCCGGCCATGCCGGGTTACGGCCGGACCGTCGTCCCCGCTGCCAGCTTGAAGATCACCCGGTCGCGAAAGCGCAGATCCACGTCCCCGAACCGCTCCAGGGCCTGGCCGCTGGCGGACAGCGCGGCGCCCAGCCGGCCCAGTTGCCCCTCCATGTCCTGGGCCCGCAGCCGGATCACCGGCATCTGCTGCCCCAGGTTCACCACGTAGCTCCCGTCCCCTGTCATCGCGATCTCGTGGGCCTTCTCCCCCTGCAGCGCGTTGGCGAGCTGGAACTGACGCCAGACCGACAGGCCCTGGGCCATCTCCGAGGTGAGGATTCGCTGGCCGATGGTGACCTGCCGCGGGCTGGCGGCACGCAGCGTCGGGAGCGTGGGCAGTTCGTCCTCGGCCAGCGCTGCCAGGATCACGCCGTCGGCGCTCAGCAGGTAGCGCCGGTCCGCGATGAAGACCGCCTCCGGCATCCGCTCCACGACGCGGATAATGAGCGAGAGCGGAAGCCGCCGCCCCACCGAGGCCTCCTTGATCCAGGGGTTCTCCAGCAGGCGCCTCGCCAGGGCGGGGAGATCCACCTCCAGGATGCTGGTCTCCGGGGCCAGGGCCAGGCCGGCGATGATGTCCTGACTCGCCACCTGGAGGTTGCCCTCGACCTGGATCTCCGCGACCCGGAAGTAGGGCAGGCGGAGGACCGCCCGGTACCCTTCCCAGAGGCCGGCGCCGGTCCCCGCCAGGACGAGCACGACCCCCAGGATCTTGAGCAGGCGCGCCAGGCGCGGATAGCGCTCGCGCCCCCGC
>JACPAT010000167.1 GCA_016180655.1 Candidatus Methylomirabilota bacterium
ACCACGAGGGCGGGGCGATTCGGCAGTGACCTTGGCGCCCGCAGTCCGGCCTGCGCCGCGAGCCGTCCAGGGCGTTCGCGAATCTGCGAGAGGATACCTGTGACAACCCCACCCGCGCAGTGGCTCCGGCCCGCCATCCTGGTCGCCGCGATCGTGATCGTGACGATCGGCCACCTGCTGACCCCGCTGGATCGCCAGGTCCAGCACGATATCCTGGTTCGCCTGTACTACCTCCCCATCGTGCTGGGCGGGTTGTGGTACGGCCTCCGGGGGGGGCTGGGATCGGCCGGGCTCATTACGATCGTCTACCTGCCGCATGTCCTGGTCGTGGAACACGGGCTCATGACCATCGGCTACTTGCTGGAGATCCCCATCCTCCTCGCCGTCGGGCTGCTGGTGGGGTTGATGGTGGACCGGCAGGAGCATTTCCGCCGCGGCCTGGAGATCCAGGCCGAGACCCTGGCCCAGTCCCACCGCGAGCTGCAAGAGCAGACGCGCCTCCTCCTGGAGAAGGAGACGCAGCTCCGCCGGGCCGACCGCCTCTCGGCCCTGGGACAGCTGTCCGCGGGTCTGGCGCACGAGATCCGCAATCCCCTGGGGTCCATCAAGGGGGCCGTGGAGATCCTCCAGGACGATTACCCCTCCGGCCACCCCAAGGCGGAGTTCTACGCCATCCTCCTGAAAGAAGTGGAGCGCCTGAACGACGTGCTGACCAACTTTCTCAGCTTCGCGCGCCCCGTGACGCCCCGCTTCGCGCCGGCGGATGTCCGGGCAACCCTGACCGCCCTGGAGGGGCTGATCTCGGGCCAGGCGCGGGCGCACCGGGTGCAGGTCTTCACCAGTTTCCACGCGGGGCCCTCCCGGGTCATGGCGGACGAGACGCTCTTGAAGCAGGCCTTCCTGAACATCATGCTGAACGGGGTGGAGGCCATGCCCGAGGGCGGCGACCTGGCCGTCTCGACCCGGCTGCGGCCCGAGAGCACGGCGGGCGGTCGCCCGGAATGGGTGGAGGTCGTCTTCGACGATACGGGGCCGGGCATCCCGGAGGAAGACCAGGGCCGCATCTTCGATCCCTTCTTCACGACGAAGAAGGACGGCACCGGCTTGGGCCTGGCCATCACCCACCGCATCATCGAGAACCACCACGGCGCCATCCGTGTCATGAGCCAGCGCGGCAAGGGGACCACCTTCGTGGTGGCCCTCCCGCTGGAGGGAGCCATCGGGCTATGAAGCGGGTGAAAATCCTGGTCATTGATGACGACGAGAGCCTCCGGCGCGTCCTGGAGTACAACCTGGCCCAGGAGGGCTACGCGGTCCTGACGGCCAGCAGCGGCGAGCAGGGCCTCGACCTCCTGAAGAAGGAGGGCGCGGACCTGGTGGTGACCGACGTCCGGATGGCCGGGATGGACGGCTTGCAGGTGCTGGAGGAAGTCCGCACAGCGGATCCCAACATCCAGGTGATCATCCTCACCGCTTTCGGGACCATCGAGATGGCGGTGGAGGCGATGAAGGCCGGCGCCTTCCACTACATCAGCAAGCCCTTCAACCGGGACGAGCTGAAGCTGACGATCCGGAAGGCGCTGCAGCTCAAGGATCTGGAGCGGGAGAACCTGGCGCTCCGCCAGGAGCTCCAGACGCGGCTGGGCCTGGATGCCATCATCGCCGACAGCCCGCAGATGCAGCAGGTCCTGGAGATGCTGGGGCGGGTGGCGCCCACCGAGACCACGGTGCTGATCCTGGGGGAGAGCGGGACGGGGAAGGAACTCATTGCCCGGGCGATCCACGGCAGCTCCCCGCGGGCGCAGGGATCCTTCGTGGCGGTCAACTGCGCCGCCATTCCAGAGAATCTCCTGGAGAGCGAGCTGTTCGGCCACGTGAAGGGGGCCTTCACCGGGGCCATCCGGGATCGGGTGGGGAAGTTCGAGGCGGCCGAGGGTGGGACGATCTTCCTGGACGAGATCGGCGAGATGCGGCCGGAGCTGCAGGTGAAGATCCTGCGGGTCCTCGAAGAACGGACCCTGGAGCGCGTCGGGGACAACACACTGATCCGCGTGGACGTCCGGGTCCTGGCGGCCACGAACAAGGACCTGACCAAGGCCATCCAGGCGGGGGAGTTCCGCGAGGACCTGTACTACCGCCTGAACGTGGTGCCCCTCTCCATCCCGCCGCTGCGCGAGCGGCGCCAGGACATCCGGCCGCTGGCCCAGCACTTCCTGCAGCGGCTGGGGGCCCCGCCACGCCTGACCATCGCGCCCGACGCCTTCAAGGCGCTGGAGACCTACGACTGGCCCGGCAACGTGCGCGAGCTGGAGAACGCCCTGGAGCGGGCCATGATCTTCCACCGGGGGGACGTGATCACCCTGGCCGACCTGCCGGAGACGATCCGCGCCCCCCGGGCAAAGGAGGCGGCCGCCCTTCCGGTGAGCCTGCCCGAGGCCGGCCTGTCCCTGGAGGAGGTGGAGAAGGAGCTGATCCTGCGCGCCCTGCAGAAGCACGACTGGAACCAGTCCCGGGCGGCGCGCTACCTCGGCATCACGCGCCACACCCTCCTGTACCGGATGGAGAAGCACAGCATCGCCCGGCCCGGCGGCCGGGGCGGCCCGGGCGAGGAGGAGAAGGCGGAGTGAGGCGGCCGGGGATGCGTGCCGAGACGTCGAAGCGGGGAGACGGGGGGCGACTCTGGCCAGTGTTCGCTTGACAACCGCAGCGAGGGACGTTATACATGTTCAAGATCGGTTGAACGTCTATGAGATTCGGAGAACGAAAATGCCAGTCGTAAAAACCTCGGCGAAGGGGCAGGTGGTCATCCCGGCGGAGCTTCGGGAGCGGATCGGGCTCCGGCCAGGGGGGAAAGTCCTCGTGACCCTGGCCGATGCTCGGAAAGTGGTCATCGAGCCGGTTCCCGAGGATCCCATCGAGGCGGCCTGCGGCATGCTCCGGGGCGGGCCGTCCTTGACCCAGGCCCTTCTCAAGGAACGGAGAGAGGATGATGCCCGGGCGGAGAAGAAGTGTGCTGGATTCCTTCGCCATGCTCGCCTTCCTCAACAAAGAGCGCGGGTTCGAAAAGGTTAGGTCCCTCCTCCGCGCCGCCGAAACCACATCCGAACCCCTCCTGATGAACGAGATCAACATTGGGGAGGTGTATTACGTCACCGCCAAAGATCGGTCCGTGGAGCGGGCCGAAGAATTCCTTCACCGTCTGGAAACCCTGCCGATCCTGCCGGTGTCGAATTCCTTTGCTGACGTCCTGGAGGCGGCGAGGATCAAGGCCAGATTCCCCATTTCCTATGCCGACGCCTTCGTGGTGGCGACCGCGGTTCGGATGAATGCCGCAATCGTCACTGGCGATCCCGAATTTCAATCCGTCCCCCACCTCGTCACAATCGTCTGGCTCTGATCCTTGCCTCATGTCCACCTCCATTTCCTCGCCCAAAGAATGCAAGACGGGAGCGCTTGATAGGTTCAATCCATGACCGATCTGACGCGGGGCATCCTGGGCGGATTGGGGACCGGCGTGACGTGGGCCGCCATCAGCGTCCTGGTCCGCTCGCTCTCCGGCACCATCGCGCCGGCCGGCATCACCGCCGTCCGGTCCACGGTGGGCGGCGCCATCGTCCTGCTGGCGGCGGTGGCCACCGGCTACGGGGGCGAGGTGATCCGGATGCCGCTGTGGGTGGTCCTGTCCCTGTGGGCCTCCATCGTCCTCGCCATGGGGATCGGCGACACCATCTTCTTCGCCAGCATGGACCACCTGGGGGTCACGCGTGCCCTCACCCTCAGCATGGCCAACCCCTTGCTCACCACCGTGGTGGGGATCGGGTTCCTGGGGGAGGAGGCGACCCTTCCCCGGGCGGCCGGGATCCTGCTGGTGGTGGGCGGCCTGTGCCTTGTCGTGTCGGGCAAGGATGAGGGCGGCGCCGAGCGCCGGGGCTCGGTGCGGCGGGGCGTGCGGCTGGTCTTCCTGGCCGCGGGGGCCTGGGCCCTGTCGGCGGTATTCCTGAAGCCCGCCCTCCAGGTCGTCTCGGTCGTGGCGGCGGCCGCCGTGCGCATCCCCATGGGCGGCTTCATCCTCTGGCTCACCCCCTGGACTCGCGGCACCGTGCAGGCCGTCAGGAAGAGCACGCGAGCCGAGCGGGGGCGCCTGGGCGCCATCTGCCTGCTGAGCGCGGTCGGGTCGGTCCTGTTCACATCGGGGATCAAGTTCGGTGGCGTGGCCGTGGGAAACGTCCTGGCCTCCACCTCCCCGCTCTTCACCCTCCCGTTCGAGGTGTGGGTCCTCGGACATCGCCCGTCCCGGCGGACCGCCCTGGGCGCCATGGTGACGGTGCTTGGCATCGGCCTCATGCACCTGTGAGGAGAATGAGGGGAAAGAGGTTGACAAACCGGCCGATTTCCGAGTTAAATTGCATTCGCTACCTTGACTAAGGACACCGAGAGGAGGCCACCTGTGACTGGCGAGAGACCTCTGAGTACTGGCGACATCGCGCGCCTCCTTCACGTGACGGCGGTGGCGGTCCTGCGCTGGATCCGGGCCGGGAAGGTCAAGGCCTATCGCGTCCCCGGGGGCCGCTACCGGATCGCCCGCGACGAGTTCCGGAAGTTCCTGGCCGACAACAAGATCCCCGTGACCCTGGACGCCCCGACCCCCCGCCGCGTTCTGGTGGTGGACGACGAGGCGTCCGTCCGCGAGGCGTTCGCAGCCGCCTTGCAGGCCAAGGGCTACGAGGTTGCCCTGGCCTCGGACGGGCGGCAGGCACTCCGGCAGATCCGGCAGGACCAGTTCGACCTCATCTTCCTCGACATCCTGCTCCCCGGCGTGGGGGGCGCCTCCGTCATCAAAGCCCTCAAGCGGAGGGACCCCGAGGCCCTGGTCGTCCTCATCACCGGCTATCCGTACCACGACGAGACGTTGACCGCGCTGGAGTTCGGCCCGACCATGCTGCTCCGGAAGCCGATCAAGCTCGCCGACATCAATGCGGTCCTGGAGATCGCCTTCAAGGAGTAGCGCGCCCATTGCGATTACGGGAGCCTGCTTATGGGCTCTGAGCAGAAGGGATTGGCGATCCACCTAGTCGTCTTCGTCCTCGAGGAGCAGCGGTACGCCCTCCCGGTGTCTACGGTGGTGCGGGTCCTGCCCATGGTCGCTGTCTCGCCCCTCCCTCAGGCCCCGGCCATCGCCCTCGGCGTGATCAACCTCCACGGCCATGTCATCCCGGTCCTCGACATCCGACGCCGTTTCGACCTGCCCCCGCGCAATTACGGTGTGTCTGCCCACCTCCTAGTTGCCCGGACAAGCCGGCGAACCCTGGCCGTGCCAGTTGACGAGGTCCTTGGGGTGAGGGATGTGGCTGCGGATGCCGTCGCCCCGGCGGACGCGGTCCTGCCCGGGATCGGGCATGTGGCCGGGATCGTCGCGCTCTCCGACGGCCTGCTCTTTATCCATGATCTGGAGGCCTTCCTCTCGCTCGAAGAGGAACAGCGGCTCACCCAGGCTCTGGCGGAGATGTAGCCGTGAGGCTGTCGAACGACGTATTGGTTCAGGCTCGGGCATTGATCGCCAGGCGGCTGGGCCTGGATTTTCCGGAGGGTCGCCAGGCCGACCTGGAGCGGGGAGTCCTCCGGGCGAGCCGCGCCTCACCCCATTCCGCGCTGGAAGCCTATCTTGCCTGGCTTGCCGCGTTACCCGATGAAGAGCCGGAATGGCAGCGGCTGGCGGGCTACCTCACGGTGGGTGAGACCTACTTCTTCCGGGACCGCGCCTGCTTCGAGGCTCTGGAGCAGCAGATCTTGCCCTCCCTCATCACGGCCCGCCGGGCGGAGGGAATCCTCAGGCTCCGGCTCTGGAGCGCCGGGTGCGCTACGGGAGAGGAGCCTTACTCCCTCGCCATCCTGCTGGACCGCCTGCTCCCTGATCACCCTGACTGGAACCTGACGATCCTGGCCACGGACATCAATCCGGAGGCGCTAGACACCGCCCGGAGGGGACGCTACCGGGAGTGGTCGTTCCGTGAGACCCCCGCGTGGGTTCGCGAGCGGTACTTCCATCGCCGGGGAGCGGAGACCCTCGAGGTGGACCCGAGGATCCGGCGGATGGTGGCCTTCGTCCCGCTGAACCTGGCGGAGGATGGCTATCCGGCCGTGGTGACCAACACATCCGCCATGGACCTGATCCTCTGCCGGAACGTCCTGATGTACTTCACCCGTGAGGCGCAGCGGGCGAGCGTGGCCCGGCTCCAGCGGGCCCTTCTTCCCGGCGGATCGCTGGTGGTGAGCCCTGCCGAGGCGTCGGCCGACCTCCTCGCCCCACTCGTGCCCGTGAACTTTCCTGGTGCCATTTTCTACCGGAAGGAGCCCCTTGGGGGTCAGGGGTCAGGGGTCAGGGACCGGGGGTTAGGGGTTGGGGATTGGGAACCAGGGACAGAGGGCCATCTTCCGACCCCCGTCCTCCGTCCCCTGTCTTCCAGCCCCCAACCCCTGGCCCCTGTGCCCGAGCCCCCGCCCCCCGCCCCCTGGCCCCCAATGACCGCCCCCCAACCCCTGCTCGCGCAGGCTCGAGCCTTGGCCGACCATGGTGACCTGGAGGAGGCGCGCCACCTGTGCGAGGCGGCACTGGCACGGGATCGGCTCGACCCCGAGGCCCACCTCCTCCTCGCCGCGATCTGCCAGGAAATGGGGGAGATCGCGGCGGCCCTGGATGCCCTCCGCCGGGCCATCTACCTCGCCCCCGAGTCGGCCCCGGCCCACTTCCTTCTGGGGAGCCTCCTTCTCCGGCAAGGGGAACGCCGGCGGAGCCGCCGGTCATTCCAGACCGTGGTGGGCCTCTTGAGTTCCGCTCCCCGCGATGAGCCGGTGCCCGGCAGCGACGGGATGACGGCGGGTCGTCTGCTGGAGATGGCGCGGGACTACGAGTTCCTGGTGCTGTTCACTTCGACGGTGGGCTTCGACGTGGACTGCAACCTGGTCCGCCGGATGAAGGCGGTGAATCCCCACC
>JACPAT010000168.1 GCA_016180655.1 Candidatus Methylomirabilota bacterium
CCCTGAACAAAGACGTCACCGTCATTGCGGACCCAAGCACTAAGGGCGCCGGCGACTGGTATGCTCTCAGCATCTTCGCGATCCAGCGGAGGATATCGGGTCGGTTCGCGCCGGTCAATACGATGAGACCGGTTTGCCATCGCATCGTCAGGCATCCGCTGCCATGGAGGAATCCGAAAACCCGAGTGCCGGAATCTCCAATGCCGACGCGGAGTTGGCGCGCCGCGGGGGGATTTTCACCTTGACAAAGAGGGGGCATCCGGCTAGTTTCACGCTTTGCTCTCGTCGGAGATCTCATGTTTCAAGACCTGAGCGACAGACTCGACCAGATCTTCAAGCGGCTCCGCGGCTACGGCCGGCTCAGCGAAGAGAACATCGCCGAAGCGCTCCGCGAGGTGCGCCTGGCCCTCCTGGAGGCGGACGTCAACTTCAAGGTCGCCCGGTCCTTCCTGGAGCGCGTGCGCGAACGGGCCGTCGGTCGCGACGTCCTGGACAGCCTGACGCCGGGCCAGCAGGTCATCAAGGTCGTCTACGAGGAACTCACGGCCTTGATGGGTGGGGAGGCCACTCAGCTCCGGACGGCCGGCCAACCCCCCACGGTGCTCATGCTGGTGGGCTTGCAGGGGTCGGGGAAGACCACGACGGCCGGAAAGCTGGCCCGCCTCCTGCGCGAGCAGGGACGCCGGCCCCTGCTGGCGGCGGCGGACCTCCAGCGGCCGGCGGCACAGGAGCAACTGGCCGCGCTGGGGAAGACGCTCGGCGTGGAGGTGTATCGCGCCGCTGGCGCGACCTCGGCGGTGGCCGTCTGCCGCGAGGCCGTGAGCCAGGCGCGATCGCGCCTGCTGGATCCGGTCATCCTGGACACGGCCGGCCGCCTGCACATCGACGAGCCCCTGATGGACGAGCTCCGCGCCATCAAGGCCGAGGTGAAGCCCGCCGAGGTCCTGATGGTGGTGGACGCCATGACGGGCCAGGACGCGGTCAACTCCGCCAGCAGTTTCCACCAGGCGCTGGAGCTGACCGGCACGATCCTGACCAAGCTGGACGGGGACACCCGGGGCGGCGGGGCCCTCTCCATCCGGGCGGTCACGGGGACCCCGATCAAGTTCGTCGGCGTCGGGGAGAAGCTGGACGCGCTGGAGGTATTCCACCCGGACCGCATGGCCTCGCGCATCCTGGGGATGGGCGATGTCCTGGGCCTGGTGGAGCGAGCCGAGCAGACCTTTGACGCCAAGCAGGCGGCCACCCTTCAGAAGAAGCTCAAGGCGCAGACCTTCAGCCTGGAGGATTTCCGGGACCAGCTCCGGCAGATCCGCGGGATGGGTCCCCTGGAGCAGCTGGTGGGCATGATCCCCGGGCTCTCGCGCCTCAAGGGGTTGCCGGACAGCACCGCGCAGGAAGGCGAGCTGAATCGGGTGGAGGCCATCATCGATTCCATGACGCCTGGCGAGCGGCAGCGACCCGAGATCCTGAACGGCAGCCGGCGCAAGCGGATCGCGGCCGGATCCGGCACCAGCGTGGCGGACGTCAACCGACTCCTGAAGCAGTTCGCGGACATGCAGAAGATGATGCGGCAGCTCATGCAGGCGGGCAAGGGCGGGCGCCTGCCCCGCCAGATGCCCTTTCCCCTGCGGTAACCGGAATCGCGTCCCGCCCGACCCTCGGACGTCGCGGGACGGCGGACGATCCCACGGGAGGTTCTATGGCAGTCAAGATCAGGTTGCGGCGCATGGGCACCAAGCAGACGCCCTTTTACCGCCTGGTGGTGGCCGATTCGCGTGCGGCACGGGACGGGCGGTTCCTGGAAAGCCTGGGGACGTACGATCCCCTGAAGCACCCCATCGGGCTCACGATTGATGCGGACAAGGCCCTTCGCTGGCTCCAGCAGGGCGCTCAGCCCACCGATACCGTCCGGCAGCTCTTGAGCAAGGCGGGGGTCATGCGCCGGTTTGCCGAGCTTCGCGCCAAGCCGCCGGCGACCTCGTAACCTGCCAGAGCCGACCGCGGCAGGAGGCACCCTGGCGCAGACGCTCTCCCGCGTCGGGGCGGCCAAGCGGAAGAGTCACGGATGGCACAGCCGGGCTATCTGATCCTGGGCCGCGTGATCAAGTCCCACGGGCTTCGCGGCGAGGTGAAGGTGGCCTGCTTCGCCGATTCGTGGGCCCCGTTCCAGACGCTGCGCCGCCTGTGGCTGGGCCCGATCGCGGGTCCATTCAAGCCCTTCATGCTGGAGAGCGGCCGCGAGGGTGACCGGGCCGTGGTGCTCAAGCTCCACGGCGTGGAGACGCCCGAGGCGGCCGCGGGGCTGGTGGGATACGAGGTGGCGATCCTGCGGGCTGAGGCCCCGGCCCCCCCGGAGGGCGCCTTCTACCACTACGACATCCTGGGGCTGATGGTCGTCCACGGGGATCGACCCCTCGGGACCGTCCGCGAGATCCTGGAGACGCCGGCCCACGACGTGTACGTGGTCCGGGGGCCGGCCGGGGAATGGATGCTGCCCGCCACCCGGGCGCACGTTCGCCGGATTGACCCGGCGGCAGGACGGATCGAGATCGAACCCGGGGTGGACGTGGCGGCCCTGCTGTCGGGAGGCGAAGAGAGCGCTGAAGCGATTTGACGTCCTGACGCTGTTTCCGGGGATCTTCCAGGGCCCCCTGCAGGAGAGCATCCTTCGGCGGGCGCAGGACGCGAGCCTGGTGGAGATCCGGGTCCACGACCTCCGGTCCTGGACCCACGACCGGCATCACGTGGTGGATGACATGCCCTACGGCGGCGGGGCCGGCATGGTGCTGAAGCCGGAGCCGGCCTTCGAGTCCGTGGAGGCGCTCTGCCGGGGGCCGGAGAGCCGGGTGATCGTCCTGTCGCCCCAGGGCATCCCGTTCACGCAGGAGATCGCCGGCGAGCTGGCCCGCGAAGCCCATCTCATCCTGCTCTGCGGGCGGTACGAGGGCTTCGACGATCGGATCCCGCGGGGGCTCGGGGCGCTGGAACTCTCCATCGGGGATTACGTCCTGACCGGGGGCGAGCTGCCCGCGCTGGTGGTCCTGGACGCCGTGGTGCGGCTGGTCCCGGGGGTCCTGGGGGACGCGGCCTCGGCCCAGACGGATTCCTTTGCCACGGGGCTCCTGGAGTACCCGCAGTACACCCGGCCGCCGACCTACCGGGGCATGGCCGTGCCTCCCGTCCTGCTGTCGGGCGATCACCAGGCCATCGCCCGGTGGCGACGCAAGGAGGCGATCCGGCGAACGCTGGAGCGGCGACGAGACCTCTTGGCGCGCGCGGTCCTGTCCGAGCTGGACCGGGAACTCCTGGCGGAGGTCGAAGAGGAGGCGGCGGCGGAGAAGGCCGCAACGAACAAAGACGAACTGACAACCCACGATTGAGAATGCGTTCGTCTTCGGGTTGTCCGTCGTTCCGCCACAGGCGGATCCGTTTCTCATTTTACATTCTCGCCCGCCCAGCGGGCGGAGCAGGGGGGTACGGTCATGTCGTTGATCCAGGCAGTCGAGGAACAACACCTGCGGAAGGACCTGCCGGCCTTCAAGCCCGGCGACACGGTGAAGGTCCAGGTGAAGGTGGTCGAGGGGGACAAGGAGCGGCTGCAGGCCTTTGAGGGGATCTGCATCCGGCGCCGGGGCACCGGGCTCGGCGCCACCTTCACGGTTCGCAAGGTCACCTACGGCGTGGGCGTGGAGCGGACGTTCCCTACGCACTCGCCGACCATTGACCGGATCGAAGTCCTGCGGCAGGGCCGGGTGCGCCGGGCGAAGCTGTACTACCTCCGCAAGCTCAAAGGGAAGGCGGCCCGCATCCGGGAGCGCCGCACGGAGTAATCCGCGCATCGCAGGTGGCATCCATCCTGGGCGGGCGGTCACCTTCGACGAGGCGGGAGGCCGGGCACATCCCCATGAGCGGATCTCGCATGGCAGATCGGCCTCGGCGGGCAGCCCGCCCGGTCCGACGGCGGGCGTCCCTGGTCGGACGTCGGGAACTGGAGGACTGGGGGCCTGGCCTCTGGGATGTCGAGGGTTCCTTTAGCCGCGACGTCGCCGGCGTGGACGAGGCCGGCCGGGGGAGCCTGGCCGGCCCGGTGGTAGCGGCCGCGGTGGTCCTCCCCCCCGGAGTCATCCTGCCCGGCCTGGCGGACAGCAAGCTCTTGACGCCGGCCGTCCGCGCCCGGCTGGCCGAGGCGATCCGCGGCGTCGCCACGGCCTGGGCGGTGGCGGCCGTGGAGGCGCCGGAGATCGATGCCACCGACATCCTGCGGGCAACCCTCCGCGCCATGGCCGAGGCGGTCCGCCAGCTTTCGTCGCGGCCCCGACTGGTCCTCGTCGATGGTGGCATCGCCCCACGCCTGCCGGTTCCGGTGCGTGCCGTGGTCCATGGGGACCAGCGGGTGCCGATCATCTCGGCCGCGTCCATTCTGGCGAAGGTGACCCGGGACCGCATCATGGAGGACTGGGCGGCCCGGTTCCCCGCCTACGGGTTCGCGCAGCATAAAGGCTACGGAACGGCCGCCCATCGCGCGGCCATTGCCCGGCACGGGCCGTCGGCCATTCACCGGAGGACCTTCGCCGGCGTGCGGGAACACGCCGGCGTTTCGGTCCGTCAGGCGTGCCTGTGGTGAAGGGACACCGGCAGGTGGTGGGGCGCCGGGGGGAGGCGGCCGCGCGGGCCTTCCTGGTGCGCCACGGGGTCCGGATCCTGGTTGAAAATTTCGCCTGCACGGCCGGCGAGATTGACCTCATCGGACGGGAAGGGGATACCCTGATCTTCGTCGAGGTGAAGACTCGCACCTCCGGGGCCTTCGGGCCGCCGCACCTGGCGGTGCACCGCCAGAAGCAGCACCAGATCGTTCGGGCGGCGCAGTGGTACCTGGCCGAGCGGCGGACGCCGGAGGTGGCTTGCCGGTTTGACGTCCTGGCCGTGACATTCCCCGAGGAGGGTGGGGGCCCCCGCATCGAATGGGTGCAGGATGCCTTCCCCGCCGAGGGCGTGGGAGTCTGGTGATGGCGCCGGAAACCACAGCGACCACGCTGCACGATCTCCTGGCCGGCGTTCCCTTCTTTCGCGAGCTGACCCAGGAGGAGTTGGGCCGGATCATCACCCTCGGCCGGCTGGTGACCTACCCCAAGGACGCGGTCCTGTTCACCGAGGGGGATCCGGGTGAGGCCCTGTATATCGTCGTGGACGGGTCAATCCGCGTCAGCAAGGTCGTGCCCGGGGCGAAGGAAGAGGCCATGGCCTTCATGGAGCGGGGCGCCTGCGTGGGGGAGATGGCGCTGATCGATGGATTCCCCCGGTCCGCCACGGCCATTGCCCACCAGGAGTGCCGGGTACTCTTCGTCGAGAAGCAGGCCTTCCTGAACCTCCTGCACGAGGATCCGGTCATCGCCAGGAAAATCCTCTGGTCCCTCTGCCGCACCCTCTCCCTACGCCTGCGCGACACGACCGACCGCATCGTCTCCCTCTTCTCCATCATCGCCCGCCCGTTCTAGCAGGCTGCTGAAAAAGGCCCATCTGTCCGCCTCAGGCGGATTGGCGCGCCGGGTACCCATCCGGAGGATGGGTGCGGCGCTGCGACGTACGGACGAGGTACGCCTCGCACCTCGCATCGCGCGCCGCCTTGCATCTGGACCTTTTTGAGCAACCTGGGCAATAAGGGGATTTTCCGCATCCTGCTAGGCGCAGGATCCCTGGAATCCGCTCCCGGTCGCATCGGTGTCCGGGCCTCTTCCGGGTTGGCTGGCCCAATGGCCGGGGTCGTTTTCCGGACTCCTTCCTCCAGCAGCTTTTCGATTGACGCGGCCGGTCCGCCGTGTTAACAGACTCCCGAGTCCCCTCGCGAATCCCCTCGCCCATACCCCCCGGAGGGGTTCCATGCTGGCCAAGGTCCTCAGCAGCGCGGTGCTCGGGGTGGATGCCTACCTGGTGGACGTCGAGGTGGACATCGCCCTCGGTCTGCCCACCTTCAACACGGTCGGCCTCCCGGATGTCGCGGTCAAGGAAAGCCGCGACCGGGTGAAGGCGGCCATCAAGAACTCCGGGTTCGAGTTCCCCGCCAAGCGCATCACGGTCAATCTGGCCCCGGCCGACATCAAGAAAGAGGGAGCCGCCTTCGACCTGCCGACGGCCGTGGGGATCCTGGCGGCCCTGGAGATAGTGCGCCCCGATCGGCTGGACCGGCTGGTCATCCTGGGGGAGCTGTCGCTGGACGGGGGGGTCCGGTCGGTCCGCGGGGCCCTGTGCATGGCGGTGGCGGCCAAGGAGGCGCAACTGGATGGGGTGCTGGTCCCCATCGAGAACGCGCCCGAGGCCGCGGTGGTAGACGGCCTCACCATCTATGGCATCCAGAGCCTCCAGCAGGCCGTGGCCGTCCTGAACGGGGAGCAGCAGCTCTCCCCCACCCGGGTGGACCTGGAGGCGGCCTTCGCCGAGTCGGCGGACTACCCCGTGGACTTCACCGACGTGAAAGGGCAGGAACACGCCAAGCGGGCCCTGGAGGTGGCGGCCGCGGGCGGGCACAACATCCTGCTGATCGGACCGCCGGGGTCGGGCAAGACCATGCTGGCCAGACGGCTGCCCACCGTCCTGCCGAACCTGTCCCTGGAGGAGGCCATCTCCACCACCAAGGTGCACTCGATCTGCGGCCTCCTGCCGCCGCGGCTGGCGCTCCTGGCCACCCGGCCCTTCCGGGCGCCGCACCATACGATCTCCGACGCCGGTCTCATCGGCGGGGGCAACATCCCGCGACCGGGGGAGGTGAGCCTGGCGCACCACGGGGTGCTGTTCCTGGACGAGCTGCCCGAGTTCAAGCGGCACGTCCTGGAGGTCCTGCGGCAGCCGCTGGAGGACGGCCAGGTCACCATCGCGCGGGCCCTGTCGTCCCTGACCTACCCGGCCCGCTTCATGCTGGCCGCCGCCATGAACCCCGGCGAACCGTCCAGCGAGCCGTCGGCCGCCATCCGCGAGCGCGTCCGCCGCGCCCGCCAGATCCAGCAGGACCGCTTCCGCCGCAGCAAGGTGTACTGCAACGCCCACATGAGCCCCCGGCAGATCCGCAAGCACTGCCCGGTGGGTGGGGAGGCGCGGAGCCTCCTGGAAACCGCCATGGAGCGCCTGGGGCTCTCGGCGCGGGCCTATGACCGCATCCTGAAGGTTGCCCGCACCATCGCCGATCTCGAGACCGCGGACGGCATCCAGCCGGAGCACATTGCCGAGGCCATCCAGTACCGGTCATTGGATCGCGGGCCCCGACGATGATGCCACCGGGCCCGTGGGGATCGCGGGCCCCGACGATGAGGGCCGCGCTCCCGGGGTGGGAATTCCAGACGATCACCACGGACTCATGGACACCCACACAGAGGAGGGCCCAGACATGCCAAAGGTCACGCAACTCGTCATGAACCTGCAGAGCAAGCCTGGTGTGCTGGCGAACGTGGCGGCGGTCCTGGCCACGGCGGGCGTCAACATCGAGGGGATCTGCGCCGCGGAGACGGCCGGCCGGGGGAAGATCCGCCTCCTGGTCTCCGACGCCGCCAGGGGCGAGGCCGCATTGAAGGCGGCCAAGATTCGCTGCGGTCGCGAGGAGGGCATCTCCGTGATCCTGGAGAACCGGCCCGGGGCGCTGGCCGAGGCCGCCCGGAAGCTGGCCCAGGCCAAGATCAACATCAAGTGCGCGTACGCCACGACAGCCGGGGGTGGCCAGGCCGCGGTCGTCCTCAGCGTTTCGAATGTTCCCAAGGCCCTGACCGCCCTGGGCGGATAGCCCGGGGATCCCTGTCCGAGACACCTGTGGCGGGGCGACCTGCGGGTCGCCCCGGACCCTCGCTCTCCAATCGCAGGTTGTTCGTCCCTCCGATTTCCCTCGTCTCGTCCCTCGGTGTATCTCTGGAGATACCGCCACGTATCTGCACCCGTACCGCGGGCCGGGTCATTCCCGGTCCAGTTTCGTCCCTCGCCATCCGATACCATGTAGAGATTCCAAGGAGTTATCGGTGGGGCCGGCCGGCACATCCCGATGGCACCGGCCTTGCTTTCCCCTTCCTCCCGTCCGATCAGTGAGGAGGGCGTACAATGCACGCGGCACGACTGGTGATGGAAACCTGCTTGGATGAAGATCGAGATTCACGCGAATTTTCCCGGATCCCGGTGGCCATTCCCGTTCGCGTCGAGATCCTCCCTGCCTGGAAGGGGGCCGTGTTCGCCGCCGTGCCCGGCGCCCTTCTCAACATTGGTCGCGGCGGGGCCAGGCTGCGCGTCGGGTGGGGGTTCGCTCCCGGGTCGCGGCTGTTCGTCTCGCTCCCGGTAGGCATGCCGAACCTCCGCCTGCTGGCAGAGGTGGTCTGGGCGTCACGAGCCACGGGGCGCGGTGCGGAATCGGCGCTCTACGGTGTGCAGTGGGTGGAGCGGTTGTCTTCAGGTGCTCTCCGGTCGATTCTGCTTCGGCAGGGACTGTCCAGCGAGGCGGAGGCTCCACATGGACTCCGAGTCTGAGGGGGAATGCCGGAACACAGACGATCGCCCGTTCGTCCTGGTCCTGGATCCTGACCCGAGGGTGGGCGAGGCGCTGGTCCTGGCCCTCCGGCGACAGGCCCAGGTGGAATGGGTAGGCACCGGGATGGCGGGTTTGAGGATCGCGGCGGAATCCCCGGTGAACCTGGTGATTGCCGAGACGCATCTCCCGGACATGTCCGCGCGCGACTTTCTCCACCTCCTGCGGGTCCTGCAACCCCGCCTGCCCGTCGCCCTGCTCGGGGCAGCCACTCGTCCCGAGGAGTGGGGGAGGGACGTGGCTGACGCCCACTTTCCCAAGCCGTTCGACCTGAAACAGTTCCTCGTCTGGATCGCGGATTGTCTCGCCCACCGATCGGCCGGTTGATGGGATGGACTCCTCGTGATGGTGGGACAGGGCCCCGTCCGACATCTCGAGGTCGTCCGGCGCGTCCTTGAGCGGGGGACGACCATTCACCAGGTGGCGTGCACCGTCGGGTATCGGGACCTCGGACACTTCGACCGGGTGTTTCGACGGTGGGAGGGGCAAACTCCGTCCCGATACCGATGCCAGGGCTTGTCCTGAGTTATATTTTCAAACCATCAGGCTCACCGGATATCTCTCGCCTCCTGATACCCCGCCGGGTTCATGGCCTCAGACGATACCGTCAGATTTCGTAAATATGTCGCGGCTTTATCCAGATTCATGCGCCGAAACTGTCCATCGCGAACTTTTCTCTTGACACAAATCAAAAGTTGTTTTAGTTTCCGCCCGCGATTTCCTCCATCCCTTTGACCAGCGATTCCCGGCGAATTTGCTGGTTCGCCTGACTCCAGTTCCTGCCCTGTCGCTTGCGCACTCGAGTCCCACGGTGGGGAGGGGGCCTCGAAGATAACCCCGCAGAACGAAGTTTTGAAAGCGAGGTGGTGTGAAGGCGAATTGGATCCCAGGTAACGGCTCGTCGCTTGCGTGGGCATGCATCTGTTGATGATCCTGCCTTTTCACCTCTTGAGGGGAACCGAGCCTGAGTCGCCACACCCCGGCCCCACCCCTGGCGGCGAGATGGCAACTGACGGTTCGCAGAGTATGCAGCCTTCGAAGAGCGAGGTCGCCTGAGCACGGAAGGGCCTCCTTGGCATCGAGGGCGGGGTTCACGGGGGCCTGACGCCTTCGGGAGGCGGCGCGAGGATTCGCAAAGGCAAAGGAGGAGGGGATGAGCGCAGAGGGTTACATCAATCGGTGGTGGCGGGTGGTGGGCGCGCTGTTGATGAACTTGTCTCTGGGCTCGCTGTACGCCTGGAGTATCTTCGTCGCGCCCCTGGAGAAAGAGTTCGGCTGGACCCGGGCGGACACCTCGTGGATCTTCACGATCGCGGTGTTCGTGTTCGGGATGTCCTTCGTCATCGCGGGGCGCCTCCAGGACAAGCTGGGTCCCTTCAAGATCTCCGTGATCGGGTCCATCGGGCTCAGCCTGGGGTTCATCCTGGCCAGCTTCACGAACAGCCTGGGATGGATCTTCTTCACCTTCGGGGGCGTCATGGGGTTCGGCAACGGCTTCGGCTATGCGACCCCCATTCCCGTGCTGTCCAAGTGGTTCCCGGATCGGCGCGGCCTGGCGGTGGGCCTGGCCGTGGCGGGCTACGGCGGCGGCTCGGCCATCCTGGCCTTCATCGGCCCGCCCATGCTGACGGGCCTGGGGTGGCGGGGCACCTTCCTCTGGCTGGGGATCGGGTTC
>JACPAT010000169.1 GCA_016180655.1 Candidatus Methylomirabilota bacterium
CGGAGCAGCTCTGTGAATTTCTCGGTGGCCTTCACGGCCTCCGGGCTGTTGAGGACCGGCCGCGTCTTGTCGTCGAAGTAGCGCCCCCCGTAGCTCCAAAGCCACTGCGACCAGATGAAGATGTTGACCCCCTGCCCCCGTCGCGCCCGCACGGCCCAGGCCGGCACCTCGGCGCTGTGGATCTTCTGCGCCACGGCCTCGAGTTCCTCCAGGGTGTCGGGCGGCCGCTTGATGCCGTGCTGCTCGAAGATGTCAGTGCGATAGTAGAGGATCGTGCTTTCGCCGGTGTACGGGAGGCCGATGAGCTGGTCGCGAGGACTCAGCATCTTGAGGAAGGTGGGGACGAAGTCCTCGCGGTTGAAGTCCGGCGCGGTGAGCCTGGGGTTGGCGATATACTTGTCCAGCGGCTCGGCCCAGCCGGCCTTGGCGATGCGCGCGGCGGCGTCCGAGATGAACATCACGTCGTAGGCCACTGCCCCCGTCGCCAGCTCGATGTCCTGCTTGGCGATCAGGTCGCGGCTGACCATCTGGTTGTTGTAGCTCACCGTGATCCCGGTCGCCTGCTCGAACTCCTTGATCAGCGGCGCCGTGGCCCGCGTGGAGGGATGGGTGGGGATGCGGACGTGGACCGTGGTCCCCTTGTAGGGCCGGGCCGCCTCGCTCCAGCTCCAGGCAGCCAGAGCCGGGGGGGCCGGCAAGAGGGTGACCGCAAGGATGAGGGCTGGCAGTCGCATCGCACTCATGGCCATTTCTCCTTCTCTCCGCAGACACATCAGTTCATTCTTTCAGGGCGCCCCCCGTCAGCCCGCGGATCAGGAAGCGGCGCCCCAGCAGCGAGAACAGCACCACCGGGAGCATCGTCATGGTGCTGCCGGCGGCGATGGAGCCCCAGG
Organism: Candidatus Methylomirabilota bacterium; assembly: GCA_016180655.1. Taxonomy (GTDB): domain Bacteria; phylum Methylomirabilota; class Methylomirabilia; order Methylomirabilales; family 2-02-FULL-66-22; genus 2-02-FULL-66-22. The sequence goes on from JACPAT010000169.1 coordinate 894, forward strand.
CGACCTTCTCCAGATCGAAGAACGACGCCAGGGCGACGGTCGCCGTGATGGCATCGCGCCGGGCCAGGATCAGCGTGAAGGTGAACTCGTTCCAGGCATAGATCCAGGCCAGGATGGTGCAGGCCAGGATGCCCGGGGAGGTGTACGGCACGGCGATCCGGACAAAGGCCCCCAGGATCGAACAACCGTCCATACGCGCCGCCTCCAGGAGGCTGTCGGGGACCTCGTCGAAGAAGCCCTTGAGAAGCCAAACGACCAGGGGGAGATTGAAGGTGAGGAAGACGAGGACGAGGCCCAGGCGATTGTCCAGGAGACCCAGCCGGAGGTAGGCCAGAAAGACCGGGAGCGCCAGCGAGATGGGAGGAAGCATTCGCGTCCCCAGGATCGCCAGGAGGAGCACCCGGCGCCCCCGGAAGCGCGCCCGGGCGAGCGTGAAGGCCGCCGGCGTCCCCAAGGCCATCGTCACCAGGACACTGCCCGCGCTCACCAGGAGGCTGTTCGCCAAGAACCCCGGAAACTTTCCCCGGAGGAGCACGCGGTAGTGGTCCCACACCGGCTGGAAGATCCAGACCGGGGGCGAGGCGAACGTCTGGACGTCGGTCTTCACCGACATGGTGACGAGGTGATACAGGGGCAGCAGAAAATAGACGAGGAGCAGGCCCACGAGAATGGCGACAGCCGAACCCCGCAGCCTCATGCCGCCTCCGCAAGGCGCCGCTCCAGTCGGACCAGCCCGATGGTCAGCGTCAGGATCGTCAGGAACATGAAGACCCCCAGAGTCGCGGCGTAGCCCATGTCCCCGTACACGAACCCCTGGCGGTAGGTGAACATGTTGACGGTTTCCGTCGTGGTCCCCGGGCCTCCCCCGGTGGTGACGAAGATCTTGGCGAACTCGCGGATGACGTCGATCATCCGGAGGATTGCCACGGTCACCAGCATGGGGCGAATCAAGGGGAGCGTCACGAACCGGAACCGCTCCCACCGCGTGGCCCCGTCCACGTCTGCCGCCTCGTGGACGCTCTGCGGGATCCCGGCGTAACTCGCCAGGAGGATCAGGAGGACGAACGGCGTCCATTCCCACACGTCGGTCATGATCACCGCCCCGAGGGCGGTCCGGTAGTCGGCCAGCCAGGGATGGCTCAGGCCGACGAATCCCAGGAGGTAGTTGGCCAGCCCCGCGGTCGGGTCGTAGAGGATCCGCCAGATCAACCCCACGACCAGGGGCGGGATCACCATGGGCAAGAGGAGCGAGGTCCGGATCAGCGTCGCGCCCCAGCGCAGGGCGGCCAGCGCCTCGACGAGGATGAGCCCCAGACCGATCTGCATCCCCACGGAGCCGCAGATGAAGACGGCCGTCACCCGCAGGGCGTGCCAGAAATCGGTGTCCCGGAGCATGCGGAGGTAGTTCGCCCCCCCCACGAAGGTCCGCCCCGCGGGGTCGGTGAGCTTCCACTCCAAGAGGCTGGTGTAGGCGAGATAGCAGAGCGGGACCAGGATCAGCACCACCAGGACGGCCACGGCCGGGAGGAGCATCACCGCGTACTGCCAGCCGTCCTCTTGCCGGGTCGTCCGCCGCTCGGACATCTCTCAGGCCTCCATCCGGAGGGCGCCCAGGACCTCTCGGTGGAGCGCGGCGTTGGCGCTGGCCACGAACATGCAGCCCTCCGTCATCGTCTTGAAGGGGGCCACCGGATTCCCCCACGCGTCCGTCACGACGCCCCCTGCCTCTTCGATGACCAGCGCCCCGGCCATGAAGTTCTCCGGGGTGAGCGTCCCGCGAACGTCCACGTAGGCGTCAATGCCTCCCTCGGCCACCCCCATCTGGACGGCAACCGAGCTGCCGAGGAACCGCGTGTGGGCGGCGGCCCGCATCAGGTCCTCCACCCGATCGGCGAATCCCGGCCGGTCGAATTCGCACTCCACGGCAACCATGGCCCGAGCGAGGCGCGTCACGCCGGAGGTGCGCAGGCGTGTGTCCCCTGAGAACGCCCCGTGCCCACGGATGGCGGTCTGATACGATCCCGTGAAGACGTTGCCGATGAGACCAGCGATGACGCCGGAAGGCGCCAGCGGCGCATCGAAGGGGAGGACGGCCATGGAGAAACAGGTCAGTTCGATGCCCCGCTTGAAGTTCTCGGACCCATCCACCGGATCCACGATGAGGGTGAATTGGGGGGCGCCCAGGTCGGGCCGGATGGGAATCTCGCCGCGCTCCTCGGACAGGAGGCGGAGGGGGCACGGGGTGCGCCGCCGGCAGAATTCGATGACGGCATCTTCGGCGCCGGCGTCGAAGGCCAGCGTCTCCTGGCCCTTGGGATTGGTTCCGACTCCCCCACGCGCCGTCCGGCCCCTTCCCAAAAGGAATGCGCGCACTTCCTCGAACATCCCCACCAGGGAGGGGATCCACTCTTGAGCACCGATGGAGGTCACTGCTGGCCCCCTTCCAGGCTGAAGCCCCGCAGGAGGACGTTGTGGGCGACGGCGGCGATCACCAGGACGGGCAGGATGGCGATCACTCCCAGGGCCGAGACCTCGCCCCACAGGATGCCCCGTTCCGTCCGGAAGAAGGCGATGGCCGTGGGGACCGTCTTGGCCGCCCGCGAGGTCAGGAACAGGGCGTAGTTGAACTCGTTCCAGGCCAGGATGAAGCACATCACCCCGGTGGCGAACAGGCCCGGGCGCGCGGCGGGAAGGATGCAGCGAGTGAACGCCGTGAAGCGGGTGCAGCCGTCCACGAGCGCCGCCTCCTCGATCTCCTTGGGGATGTCCTCGAAGTAGGCACGCATGGCCCAGACGACGAACGGGACGTTGAACGTCAGGTAGATGAGGATCAGCAGGATGTGGGTGTCCAGCAGCCGGAGGAGGAACGCCAGGACGAAGAACGGAATGACGAGGGTGATGGTTGGGAACAACCGGGCCAGGAGGATGCCCAGCGCCACCGCCTCGCGCCCGCGGAACGCGAACCGCGAAAGACCATAGGCCGCCGTGACCCCCACGGCCAGGGAGAGCACGGTGTTCCCTGTGGCCACGATGGCGCTGTTTCGCACGTAGTCGAGGATGCCGTACTTGACCAGCGCCGCCATGTAGTTGTCCAGCGTCGGCGGGAAGAGCCACCGCCCCGGCTGGTAGAGGTAGATCCGCTCCTTGAGCGAGGTGAGAAGCATCCACAGGATGGGGAACCCGAAGAAGAGCAGGACCGCGCCCATGCCGGCGCCGCGGGCCGCGCGCAGGAGGACGCGCCGCATCTTACGCCTCCCTCGGCCGTCGCGACAGCCGGACCAGGACGGCTGCCAGAGCCATGGTCAGCAGGATGAGGACGAAGGCGATGGCCGCCCCCTTCCCCAGGACGCTGGAGTACCCGAAACCCACGCGGTACATGTACAGGGGCAGGACCAGGGTGGCCACGCCCGGCCCGCCCTCGGTGAGCAGGTAGATCGCCCCGAAGCTCCGCAGGGCGTCGATGATGGTGAAGAGGGTCACCACCAGGATGACGGGCCGGAGCATGGGCAGGGTCAGGTGGCGGAAGAGCTGCCAGGCGGAGGCCCCCTCCACCCGGGCCGCCTCGAAGGGGGCGCGAGGGAGCGACTGAAGCCCGGCCAGGAAGAACAGGGCCACGAACGGGGCGGCCATCCAGATGCCCACCACCGCCACCGCGTAGAGGGCCGTGGCATCGCTCAACCAGTTCACCTTGAGGCCGAACACCGACTCCAGGACGTAGTTCAGGATGCCGAATTCGACGTTGTACATCAGCTTCCACATCAGGCCGCCGATGGCGTGGCTGATGGCCAACGGCATAATGACGATAAGGGTGACGGCGGCCCGGCCGCGGATCGTCTTGTGGAGGAGGAGGGCCACGCCCATCCCCAGCACAAGCGAACCACCCGTCACCAACAGCGCGTAGGCGACCGACCGGCGGACGCTGACCCAGAACTCGTAGTCGCTTCCCCCCATCAAATCCCGGTAGTTGCCCAGGCCGATGAAGGTCCGGTCGCTCCAGGGAAACCCAGCTCGTACCCGGTCAGGCTGACGTAGAGCAGGAATGCCGCCGGGATGAGGATGAGCAGGAAGAGCGCGAGCGCGGACGGCAGGATCCAAAGCAACGGCTCGCCACGGGTTCGCCGAGGTGTTTGCAAGTTGGATCTCCCGAGGGTCGCGGGTCGGGGCGGACGGCGGCGATCAGACCTCCACGAGAACCTTGACGGCCGAGGACTTCTGCTCGGCCACGGTATCCAACGCTTGCCGGGCCTCCTCCAGAGGGAAGCGGTGCGTGACCAGGGGGGCCAGGTTGATTTTCCCGCTGGCTGCGAGCCGGATGGCGTCGGGATAGACGTTGGCGTAGCGGAAGATGCCCAGGATATCCACTTCCTTGTCGATGGCCTGCAACGCGCTCACCTCGCACGGGTCCTGGCTGGGGAGCCCGATCCACACGACGGTCCCCCCGCGCCGCACGAGCTCAATGCTCTGCCGCACGGTCGCCGCCGTGCCCGCCGCCTCGATGACCAGGTCCGGGCCTTCCTCATCCGTCGCCGCACTGACGGCGTCGGAGACGGATGCGCGGCCTGGGTTGATGGTGACGTCCGCGCCCAACCGGGAGGCCACGTCAAGGCGCCGATCCTCCAGATCCGTCAGGATGATCCGTCCCGCCCCGGCCGCCCTGGCGGCGAGGAGCGCCATCTGACCGATGGGTCCGCCGCCCAGGATCAGGACCGTCCAACCGGGGACGAGCCGGGCCCGCCGCACGGCGTGCATCCCGACCGCCAGGGGCTCCATGAGCGCGCCCTCGGCGTACCCGAGGTTCTCCGCCAGCGGATAGACGAAGTCCGCCGGCCAGGCGATGTACTCCGCGAAGGCCCCATCCACCGGCGGCGTGGCCATGAAGGTGACGTCGGCGCACAGATTATACCGCCCGCCCTTGCAGTAGCCGCAGCGGCGACACGGCACACCGGGCTCCACCGCCACCCGTCCCCCAACGGAGATGTGCGAGACCCCCGACCCGAGCGCGACTACCTCGCCGGCGCTTTCGTGACCCAGGATGAGCGGTTTCTCGACCACGTACCGGCCAATCCGTCCCTCCTTGTAGTAATGCACGTCGGACCCGCAGACCCCCACCGCCCGGACGCGCACCAGCACCTCGCCGGGCCCGGGCTCCGGGATCCGCATCTGCTCTACCCGGATTTCTCCCGGCCGCTGAAGCACCGCCGCCTTCATCGTGCCCATGACTGCTCTCCTTCCGGGGCGCCTCCCGGGTCGGGTCCCTCCTCCATCTCCACCAACACGCGCAGGCCGGCGTGGATCTCCACCAAGCTCTCGAAGGGTAGGAAGGGGATCCCTTGGGTTCGGCAGTGGTCGGCCAGCTTTCCCTTGGCAAAGCGGCCGTCCGCTGCCTCGATCGCCGCTCGATCTGAGAGTCCGTCGCCGGCATACACGACTCGGGCGCCCTTGGCCTGGAATTGCCGCACCACGTCCGCCTTCCAGGAGCCGGCTGGTTCGCCTCGCCCATCCGGGTGCGGGAATTCCAACCGCCACCGACCGTCGGACCACCGAGCTCTGTTGGAGAGAACGACGATCCCCGTCAGCCGGTGATTCGCCAGAATGCGCTCGATGTAGAAGTCGAACCCATCACTGACGATCCAGAGCGGTATGTGCCGACCCCGGCAATAGTCCACGAGGGCCGGAAAGTGTGGGTCCAGCGGCACCCGGTCCAGCAGCGCGTGCACCGCGGCCCCATCCGCCTCCACCGTGGCCCACTGTCCCTCTGCCCGCTCGGCTGTGGTCAACTCGCCGCGGTCCCATGCCTCGTTCAGCGCGATCCACCGGTCTCCCGCGAAGCGCGAAAGGATGAGAGGCCCGACGTCTATCGGCGTGACGGTCCCGTCGAAGTCCAGGAGGAGCACCCAGCCCATCAGCCCTTCACCCCACCCATGGACAGACCCCGGACCAGATATCGCTGACCACAGAGGGTGAGAACGAAAGCCGGGATGACCCCCAGCACGATCGAGGCGGAGGC
>JACPAT010000028.1 GCA_016180655.1 Candidatus Methylomirabilota bacterium
TCGCGGTGGACAACGAGGAGCTGGAATACGGGGTCTGCTGCGTGGCGGCTCCGGTGCGGGATTACTCTCATAAGGTCGTGGCGGGCGTGGGGCTGTCGGGCCCGGTCTCGCGCTTTTCTCCGGAGCGCATCCAGACCGAACTGGTTCCCCTGGTGAAAGAGGCGGGCGTGAAGATCTCGCAGCGCCTGGGATACGAGATCGCCGCGGAGGCCCTGACCTGACCCGGACGCGGGGCCAGACTCATCATTCGGATCATCCGGAAGAAGGTGAGGGGGGTTCGAGTTTTCAGATCAGGCTGGACATGAGGGAACGGCGAAGGGAGGTGGGAAGGGGGAGGAGACGCAGCTCCTGAGAGGGTTGTTCGGAAATCCGGTGTTGTCTCATCAAGGGGGGAAGACAGCATGGCAGAAATCAAAAGTTCTGACATCCCCGTTTTGCCGTGGCCGGCGGTGCCACGACCGACTCCCGACGAGGTCTACAAGGGTCTGAGCGAGGCGGCACGCGAATATCCCACCTGGCTGGAGGCCAATGTCCACTGGCGCGACGTGGGCAAGAAGCCGGAGAAGCTGAATCGCATCCGGGTCCTGGATTGCTCCATCAAGATGAACATCGGTCACTGGTGCTCGTCCCTCTTTGCCGAGCACGGGGCCGAGGTCATCATGGTCGAGCCTCCCGGAGGGGATCCGACGCGGAAGCACGTCGCCTTCGGCCGCAAGGACTTGATGTTCAAGGACAGCGCGACCGGCGAGGCAGTGGGAGGGAAATTCCTCCACGAGTGCCGGAACAAGCTGTCCATCACCATGAACCTGGAGACCGCCGAGGGGCGGGAGCTGCTCAAGAAGCTGGTGGTGGATGCGGATGTGCTGATCGAGAATTATCCCCCCGGCCAGTTCGACGCCTGGGGGATCGGATACCGCCAGCTCTCCCAGATCAATCCCCGGCTGGTATATTGCTGGGTGGGGCAGCGGGGGCAGTGGGGGCCATTGAAGGACCGGCCCTGGATGTACGATCCCGTCGGCCAGAACGCCTGCGGCTTCACGCATGGGACCGGGGCTCCGGTGGCCTTCGGGGGCCGGCCCACCCGCTCCGGGTTCTGGGTCTGCGATCACGTGGGAGGGACCACGGCCGCCATGGGAATCATGGCGGCGTTGAACTATCGGGAACGGGTCTCGGGCCGCGGCCAGTTCGTCGAGGCCACATCGGCGGCCGGGATCATGCGAATCATTGACTACAACTGGGGCTGGCAGGGAATGGACGGGAGCGTCCGCCCTCGATTCGGGAACTGGGACCTGGCCATCAATATCTATGCCGTGAACCCCTGCAAGGATGGCCAGATCATGGTGGGCGGCGGCCACGACCGCCTCTGGTTCCGAATCTGGAAGACGGTGGGAAAGGACCGGCCGGAGCTGGAGGAGCACATCATCGAGGATCCGTCCCTCAAGGTGGTGGTGGATCGCCTCCCCTTCTACGCCCAAGTCGAGACCTATACCACGTTTTCCGACTGGTTCAAGGATAACACCCGCCTCGAGGCGGAGACGAAGCTGCAGGCCGAAGAGGTGGCGTCCGGCGGCGTGACCTTCACGGACGAGGTGGCGGAGTTCCCCCACTTCAAATACCGGGGTCACGTGAACGTGATTGACGACGTCCTGTACGGCAAGGTCCTCCACGCCCCGCCGCCGCAACTGGCCCAGAAGGCCCCGCCGCGGTTGAAGTGGATCGGCCGGCCGACCGGGTACGACAATGAGGAGGTCTATCGCCGCATCTTCGGCTTCAAGAAGGACGATCTGGACCGGCTGAAGAAGCAGGGGGTTATCTAGCGTACTCCCCTGACAAAGGAGGTTGAACCGATGGCCGATCAGGTGAAAAGTTTTGAAGAATACTGCCGCGAGACCTTCGACCCAAAGAAGATCTTCGAGAAGCCCGAGGCCTTCAAGGGGTACGTGGCCATCTCCACGACCCAGTACATCCTCGGCCCGTCCTGCGCCAACTACTTCGCCGAGCTGGGGATGGAGACGATCAAGATCGAGCTGCCCCGCCGGGGCGAGCCGATGCGGCATACGACCCCCTACAACGAGCCCTTCCTGTACCCCCTGTCCAAGCAGATGCCGGACAAGGGCACGGGGCTGGGCTTTTTCGGCGCCAACCACAACGAGTACTTCCTCTCGGTGGACTTCCACAAGCCCGAGGGGGTGGAGGTCGTCCATCGCATCCAGGCCAAGGCCGACATCCAGGCCGAGAACTACCGGCCCGGGACCTTTGACCGGTGGGGGATCGGCTACCGGCAGGCCGCCAAGATCAACCCCCGCCTGACCTACATCTGGATGGGCGGCTTCGGCGGCTGGGGCCCCGGGCGTGTCCGGGCCTCCTACGACATCCTGGGCCAGGCCCAGGGCGGCTGCTTCTCGGTGACCGGCTTCCCGGGTCCGGGCCACGGCCACCCCACCATCGGGCTTCCCTCCAAGCACACCATCTGGCTGGCCGACTACTGGGGGGGCATGATGGGGTGCTTCGCGGGTCTGGCCGCCCTCTGGTGGCGGGATAACGTCTCGGGCGTCGGAGAGTTCATCGAATACAGCCAGGTTCACGGCGCCACCCGTCACCTGGAGAGCGCCCTGCCGATCTACGGCCGCTACGGGGTCATCAAGCAGCGGTGGGGGGACTGGGATACGGAGATCTGCGTCCACGGGGTCATCAAGTGCGGCAAGTCGTCGTATCCCACCTCGAAGAACCCCCAGGAAATGGAGGAGGGGTACATCCTGATCTCGGCGCCGGAGGACAAAGACTTCGCCAAGCTCTGCCAGGTGGTGTCGAACCTGAAGGCGCTGGCGGGCAAGTATGCCAAGGCCGACGATCGCATCCAGCCCGCAGCCCAGACGGAGATCTACAACGCCCTGGAGGAGTGGGCCAAGGACAAGACCAAAGAAGATGTCTGGAAGTTCATGGACGATAACAACATCAACAGCCAGCCGGTCTGGAGCAACAAGGAATGCGCCCAGCAGGAGCATTTCTTCATGCGAGATGAGCTCCACTGGCTGGATGACCCCTACTTCGGCGATGTCCTGAGCCAGGGGCTGGCGTACCATCTGTCCGACACTCCTGCCCGGCACCGGTGGGCCTTCAAGCCGGTGGGGGCCGACAACGAGTACATCCTCCAGAAGTACTGCGGGTACGGCCTGGACCAGATCCGGGAGCTGGAGAAGAACGAGATCATCTAGGGGGGAGAGTGGGGCCGCCCGGGGAGACACCCGGTGGCGGCCCCGCGAACCGACCAAGGAGGTGGCTGCATGGCTGACTTCAAGCATTGCTCGCTGATCCTGGAATGTGCCAAGTGCGAGATCATCAACTATTTGGACCCCTTCACCTTCTGGTTCTTCGAGGGGAAGGTGAAGTGCGCCGGCTGCGGCGCCATCTGGGCGTTGAAGCTTGACAATGGGGTGCGGGTCTCTGGTCCCACCGAGGCCAAAGCCCCGCACGACAAACTGCCCGGCTACGCCCAGTCCAAGGATTACAAGACGAAGATCACCGACACCACGAAGGTGAACCCCCCGGTCATGGCCCGGGCCGACTTCGTCGGCAAGCCGATCCCCATCCGCAAGAGCATCCGGGGCAAGCCGGTGAGCGGCGGGCCGTTGAAGCCCGAAGACCTGGTGGGCAGCCGGCCGCGGTTCATCATGGAGGGGAGGGATTATTAGCAAGAAGCGAGGGACTTAGATGCCCAAGTCGAAGAGTAAAGGGGCAAGAGCGAAGGGTCGGCGGGCTGCGCCGGCCAAGGCGGCAGCCAAGGCCCGGAAGCCGAAAGCCCGGCGGGCGGCGAAGCCAGTTGCCCGGAAGGGACAGGCTCCTGCAGCAATAAAGCAGGGAGCAGCCAGGACTCCGGCCAGGCCTGCGCCAAGGAAGAAGGTCGCGACCAAGGCTCCGGCCAAGCCGGCACCACCGGTCGCGAAACCCGCTGCTCCTCCCGCGGCGGCGCCCGCGGCTCAGGCGGCTCCGCCCGTGACGAAAGCTCAGAAGAAGGAGGCAACCAGTATGGCTGACCAAGCGACAAAGTGTCCGATCCACGGAGTTCCCGATTGCTTCAAGCCCGCGCTGGACGCCCACGTCGCCAAGGCGTACGACGGCTACTGCACCAAGATTGATTGGCCCTTTGTCAGGATCATCCCCAAGGGGTGGCAGCCCGGCACGTAGGCCGGGGACCTGGGGGTGATCGAAGGAGGAGGGGGGATGAGCCACGGCTGTGATGAGCAGCCGTGGCTTATTTTTGCCTGCCGAAAGACGGCCGCGAACGAACAGGCAAGGGCGGGAGGGCGATCTCTCGCGGGGGAGAGCGTCCGGACCTGAAGAATACAGGCAAGGAGGAACGAATCGTGAAAGTGGAATTCTACTACAGCAGCAAGGACGAGCCGGCGATGCAGTTCCACTGTGACAACAAGAAAGCCCTGGCGCTCTGCGAGCAGCTCAAGGCGAAGGGGGTCAGTATTGTCGTCCAGGACTGCTCGCAACAGCCGGTGGCCTTCAAGACCTACAATTCGGCCGTGACCGGACCCAGCGCCTCCAAACGGGCCGTCTTCGGTGCGAAGGGAGCCCTGGAGGAGGATATGGGGAAAACGGTTCCCGCCCTGTTGGTCTTTCCCAAGGACGGCGACCGGTATCCGGAGGAAGTGTTCCCCCGGAGCGACAAGGACCTGGGCCGGCTGATCGGCGTGGAAGAGGCCCTGCAGAACCTCATCAACATGGCGTAGGATTTCGCGGGGTGCCGGCGAGCACCCTGATAACCCAGGCTGGTCAGGAAGGGCCGAGCGGCCACCCGGGCGCATCGTCGCCGGGCACGCCGGGCGCCCCCCAGGGGGACGGTTTGTGGGTCCCCTCCCGGGACCGATCGCGGCGCCGCGACGGGTGACGGACCAAGCGGCCCGGGCTTCTTCAACTGCCTGTGAGAGGAGGTGGCCATGGGGCGCATCCCTGCCGACTACTTGCCACCGAAAGAGCTGTGGCCCAACCGGATCTACAAGCTGCCGGAGTTCCAAACCTACCCGCAGCAACTGAACAGCACCGAGGAGTTGCTGGACAAACAGGTGGCGGCCGGCAAGGGGGATCGGATCGCCATCTACTTCGAGGACAAGAAGATTCCCTACAAGGCCGTCCTGGCGAACGTGAACAAGCTGGGCAGCGCCCTCAAGCGCCTGGGGATCGAGGAGGCCGACCGGGTGATGCTGCGCCTGCCCAACATCCCACCGGCGGTCATGGCCAACTTCACCATCATCAAGATCGGCGCGGTGAGCCTGCCGACGTCCGCCCTGTTTTCCCAGGCGGAGATCACCCACGTCGCCAACCTGTCCGAGTCCAAGGCGGTCATCGTGGCGGGAGCCATGCTGGAGGAGCTGGAGAAGGCCCGGCCGAACCTCAAGACGGTCCAGCACGTGATCGTCGTGGGCGGCACGCCCGAGCAGCAGGCGGCGTGGAAGGCGAAGGGGTACCTCCTGTGGCAGGAGCTGCTCGACGCCGAGAAGCCGGAGTGCGATCCCGTCCGCCGCGACCGGATGGATGTCTCGGTCCTGCTGTTCACGTCCGGGACCACCGGGCTGCCCAAGGGCACCGCCCACTTCATGGAGGAGGCCCTGATCGTCCCCGACGGCTTCGGGAAGCACTGCTGGAACGTCACCGAACAGGACATCATCGGCGGCTCGGCCCCCATCGCCATGGCCGCGGGCTACTCGGCCGTGGCGGTGATCCCCTACCGCTTCGGTGCGGCTGTCTCCCTCATCGCCCGGTTCACCCCCGAGGCCATGTTCGAGACGATCCAGAACCACAAGGTGACGATCCTCTCGATCCTGCCCACCGCCTACCGGAAGATGCTCCAGGTGCCGGAGGCCGAGAAGAAGTACGATCTCAGCACGCTCCGCGTCTGCACGGGGGGCGGGGAATCGCTGACCGCCCAAACCTACCATGACTGGAAGGCCAAGTTCGGGCTGGAGATCTTCGAGGGGCTGGGGACCACGGAGATGATGTTCGTCTTCATCAGTAGCGCCGCCACGAAGAAGGTGAAGCCCGGCTCCATCGGCCCGGCGATTCCCGGATATGAGTTGAAGGTCATCAACCAGGAAACTCACGAGGAGTCCAAGCGGGGCGAGACGGGGATGCTGATGGCCCGGGGGCCGACGGGGACCGTCTACTGGCGGGATCCCGACAAGCAGAAGGGCTCGGTCATCACCGGCTGGGTGAAGGCCGGCGACATGGTCTCCATGGACGAGGACGGCTACATCTGGTTCCTCAGCCGGGAGGATGACCTGATCAAGTCGTCCGGCTACCGCATCGGCCCCGAGGAGATCGAGGATGTCCTGGTGACCCATCCGGCCGTGGCCGACGCCGGCGTCATCGGGGTGCCGGATCCCGTCATGGGCCAGAAGACCCGGGCCTACGTGGCCCTGAAGAAGGGCACGGCCGAGGCCGAGGCCCTGAAAGCGGAGCTCATCGAGTTCTGCCGGGGCAAGGTGGCGGTGTACAAGCTGCCCCGCGAGGTGGTCTTCGTCCCCGAGATGCCCCGGACCATCACGGGGAAGTTGCTGCGCCGCGTGTTGCGGGATCGGGCCACCAAGGGATAGGCCGCGGATTCAGACCAGGTGGGGTGACAGCAAGGGCCCTTGGCCAATCGCGCCAGGGGCCCTTGTTCTTTCCATCCCCCTCTCGATTTCGGATTTCGGACCCCCTCCTCATCCCTCCCCCCAGTGTGGGGGAGGGGGGGTGGGGGGCTGCAATGAGTTTCAGGCCCGTTCCTCCAGCATGCGTTTCTCGTCGCGCCCCGCGTCCAACTTCTGGCGTACCCGCCGGAATGTCTCCATGTCCCGCCGCAGGTCCGGGTGGCCGATCCGCCGATCCAGCTCGATGACCTGCTCCAGAAGGCGCAGGGCCTCGCGGTAGTCCCCTTGGTCCTCGTGGACGATGGCCATGTTGTACATGGCCACGGTGGCCCGCAGCGAATCCCCGATCTGGTGGAGCAGCTTGAGGCCCTTCTGGTAGGCTGCCAGGGCCTGGCGGAGTTGGCCCAGTTGCTTGTGGACGAACCCGATGTTGTTGTGGATGGTGGCCTCGCCCACGGCATCGCCGCTTTTCCGGTAGAGGGGCAGACTCCGCTCGTACCATGTCAGGGCGTCGGCCCACTGCCCCTGGCGTTGCGCCAGACTCCCCAGGTTGCCCAGGGTGATGGCCTGACCGGTGACGTCTCCTGCGCCTTCGTGCAGGGCGAGAGATTGGGTCCAGGCTTCCCGGGCCTCCTCCCATCGCTCCTGCCGGGCGTAGACTGCGCCCAGGTTGTTGTGGAGGAGGGCCATGCCCCGGGTGTCCCCCAGCCCCTCGCGGATCTCCAGGCTCGTCCGGTACGCCACCAGCGCCTTTTCCCAGTCGCCCTGCCCCTGGTAGACGCTTCCGATCTGGCTGTGGGTCTGGGCGATCTCCGGCCGCGCCTCGGGATCGCGGAGCAGGCCGAGGGCTTGGTGGTAGAGGTCCAGCGCCCGATTCCACGCCCCCTCCTGGTAACAGAGCCCGGCCATGCTCTTCAGGCACAGGAGTCGGCCCGCCAGTTCATCCTGCTCCTCAACCGTCTTCAGCGCCTCCTCGTACGTCGTGAGGGCGCGCCGGAACGAACCCCTCGCGGCGTAGGCTTGAGCCAGTTTCATGCAGGTCTCGGCCAGGCCGGCCGCATCGCCGGCCATACGCCGCTCTTCCAGCTCTGATTCCAGGGCCTGCACCGATCGCGAGTTCTGTGGCTGCGCCGCCTGGGACGCTGGTGTGGCATCCGGCATCACGTTTCCCCTTCTGGCTGGGACGAAAAATCCGGGGGTGACTTGCAGTGGAGGCGGGTCAGCGGTCTGGTGCGCTCCGCAGGCCCGAGAAATCCTCCTCGGAGGGCCCCAACGCCCCTCCGATGCTTCTCCTGATCCGATCCAGCATCTCCCCCCGCCCCTCCCGTGGCGACTGCTCCATCGCCAGGACCTGCTCCGTGACGGTCTGATTCAGTGCCAGGAGCGTGGGTGCGCCGTCCTGATCGTCCAGCTGGGTCAGGCGCTGCACCAGTCTCTGGTAGAGGGGGGAAAGGACGACCGCCATCTGGCGCTTGTCATCGTCCAGCGCCTGGTACTCGTGGCTCAACAGGATCCTGGCGAGGTGTCGCGCAATCTGCGCGAGATCCATGGCCGCGTTGTCCTGCCGGAGGAGTCCCAGTCGCCCCTCCTGAGGGAGGAGGTTCCAGACCTCGCTGGTGACGGGAGGGACGGCCAGGAACTTCCCCCTCCGGTACCGCTGGATGAAATCACACGGGCCCCGGCCGGCCAGGTGGACGACGAGGGTGGCCACCACCCGCCGCAGGACCTCGGTCGGCATCTGGCTGAGGCTCGGGTACTCGGATTGGTGCGGTCCCAGCAAGACCTGGGCCTCCGGCAGGCTCAATTGGTCCGCCAGGATCTGCAGGTTCAGCCGCAACTCCTCCGGGGAATGACCCTCCAACTGGCGCGCCGCCTCCGCCAGTTGGTCCGGCGAGACCTCCTCCGGCCCTCCGGGAGGGAAGAATTCCCCGGGCAGCCGATCCATGGACGCCCCCAGGAGTTCCTGCAGAGGCGCAGTGAAGCCCGCAGCCTTCGCGATCTCTTGGCGGAGGCCGGCCAGCCGCTCGCCCGCCTCCGCCGGGGGCAGACGGTCCAGGGCGGGGACGCTGGCAGCCGCATGATCGGCGAGGCGGTGGATCTCCGTCGCGGGGAGCTGCCGCAGGGCCTCCTGCATGCGGAAGTACAGGGGAAATTCGATGACGGCGCGGGGGAGCATGGCGTCATTCAGCAGGTCTGATTGAAAGCACAGGGCCAGCCGCGCCAGTTCCCGGGCAGTCCGCTCGGGATCCAGGACCCGGGGCTCCTTCGCGATCAGCTGCCACTTCTCCAGGGCGCTCATCCCCTGCAGATCGGTGTCCGTCAGCGAGTGCAGGCCTTCCCCGTCGGCGTCTCGCCTGGCCTGGAGATCCAGGGCCGCCAGTTGGATGCACTCGGGGATGAACCGTTCGAGAAACTGGCGCATCCGCTCGGCCGGGAGGTGTTCGTGGTATCCGGCCAGGAGGGGCCGCCAGCGTTCCTCGGTGAGGGCGTCCATGAGGAACCGGACCAGCCACCGCATTTCATCCGGGTCCATGTCATCCAGGCCCTGCAGGAACAGTTGCTCCCGGTCCTCCAACTGCCGGAGCCGAGTCTCCCAGTGCTGATCTGTCTCCACCCGTGCCTCCCGATCGTGATTGACTACCGCCTGGATTCCCCCGCGGAACGGCTCGCCCCGGCGGGGGCCGCCCACAGGAGCCGCTGGAGCGCGCTCAGGGCGGTGTACCCGGGCCGTCCCCAGGTCCGGGTGCGAAAGGTCCAGGTGCCGGCCATCGCGTCACAGGCTCCAGGGGCACCAGGCCCCCCAGTTGAACTCGTAATAGTCGTCCCCCATCCACTCCTCGATGTGGACGATGGTTTCGCTGGCGCGATGGAAGTCCGCATCGAACTCGTAGGCCACGATGCTCCGTTCTTCGGAATCGAAGTAGCGGAGGGCGAACAGGCCCTCGCCCATCACGTGGGCGTCAATCGGTCGGATGTCCTCGAAGGCCAGGCCCAGGACCTCCAGGAGGGCATACAGATCGTACACCTCTCCCTTGATGGTGAGGTCCGGCCGGCCGTCGCCCAGCAACCCATACCGCTTTTCCATCCAGTCGCGGTTGGGGGTATGGCGGCTGACCCGTGTGAGCTCGGTTCCCTTTTCCCCGGCGTAGCGAACGAATTCCAGCAGCTCCCCCGGGTGCAGCACGTGGGTGCCCTCCACTTCCTGGCCGTTGACCAGGGCGACCGCCCGGGGACTGATGTTCAGCGCCTGGGCCAGCGCGTCACGGACGCTCAGGACGGTCCGGCCGGCCAGGCTGGCCTCGAGCGCGTGGACGCCATAGACGACTTTCACCTTGCCGGCTTCCTCTTCGCAGGGCGTCGTCAGGCCCCGCGACGGCGTCACCTGTTTGAGCTGCTCCTGGGCCACTGCCAGTTCCTCCTCCCCGGAAGACCCTCGCGCCAATGGGAGATGGGTGGGGCTGGATCACGTGCGGGTCACGGCGTTCTTCGGTCTAAGAAGATGGAAGACCTGCCTTCTCCGGGCGGAGGCAGGTCAAGTGCCGGTATCATGCGGATTTACGCGAGGCGTGTCAACTGGAAAACTCTTTCCCGGCGGGATCGTCCGCGAGGGGGGCAGGGCGACCGGCGGCCTGGGTGCGGACGACGCTCCAGAAGAGCGCGGGGGGGATTCTGGATTGACCGGCCCTCCGCCCGCCCGTATAATCCGCCCCCGGTACGACGCCCCGAGCCGAGGGCCGCTTCCGGCCACGCGGTGCGGCACCGCGGGTCGTGCGGATTTCCGCGCAGGGACCCAGTTTCCAGGCGAAAGAGGAAATGCACATGGCAGAAAGACAAGGAATCCACGCGGAAGGGAGACGATGGCCGACCAACCCCAGCTGGATGAACATCGGATGTTCGTCACGGAGGAGGATCATGCGGGAAGGTATGGTTTCTGCGAGATATGCGCCGATCACCACGATATGGTGCAATACCGGCTTGATGGCACCGGGAGCTTTCACCCGGAGATAAGGTGTTATCCCAGTCACCACGCCTGGCGGACCTGGCGGAAAGGCCAGGCGATCTTCCGGGTGCCCGGCGTGTAGTCGGGTGTCCGCCGTCTTGTCGCCCCCTTACCCATTCCTCTCCCCCCACGGGGGGAGAGGGGGAGGAGAGGGGGGTGGGTGCATCGGCCGACGAGTTTTGGCTCGGAGAAGGATATGCCGATCTGGATCAGTGATCGCCTGATCCTGGCATTCCCGGCGGATGCCGAGTACATCAAGGCGGATCCCCGCGCCATCATCCTGGAGGCGGGCCAGGCGTTCGGGACGGGCACACACCCGACCACCCAGATGTGCCTCCGGGAAATCGAGGCGCAGCTCGTGGCCGGAGACCATGTCCTGGATGTGGGCACCGGGTCGGGCATCCTGGCGATCGCGGCCGCCAGGCTGGGCGCGGGAAAGGTGGTGGCCATTGACGTGAACCCCCACGCCTGCCGGGTCGCCCGGGCGAACGTGGGCCATAACAGCCTTGATCGGGTCGTCACGGTCGCGGCGGGCACCCCGGACATTCTGGGGCGGGCCGAAGGGTTCCATCTCGTCCTGGCCAACCTGGACTCGGCGGGTGGTGCGAAGTCCTGGCTGCCGATCCTCTCCCGGCTCTGCCGGACGGGGGGGAAGATCATCCTCTCGGGGTTCCAGCCACCCGGGGAAGGGGCCGTCGTGGCGGCCCTGGGAGGTGCGAACCTTCGCCGGCTCGACCGGCGGGCTCAGGGGAGCTGGATCACGTTTCTCCTCGAAAAACAGCCCTGAGGCCCGCGTCGTTGTCGGGGAGGGTCACGGGGGAGGGACTCTTGCAGGAAAAAAGGATTCTCCTGCAGACAAGCGGGGAGTTTTCCGTTGCCGCTGACCGGTTGGGGTGGTACATATTCCTGTATTTTCTCTGGTGCTGGGAGGGACCGTGGCGACGCTGTTGGCGCCCGCGGGGAGTCCCGAGGCTGTGCAGGCCGCGCTGGATGCGGGGGCTGACGCCGTCTACGTCGGCCTCAAGGGATGGAGCCGCGGCGGGGCGCGGGGCGAGCTGACCTGGGAGGAGCTGGTGGCCTCCCAGCGGCGCGCCGCCACGGCCGGTCGGGAACTCCAGGTTGCGCTCAACATCATCCCGAAGCCCCCGGAACGGGCGCGGCTCTTCGAGCGCGTTCCCCCGCTCCTGGACCTGGGGATTCGCACCCTCATCGTCAACGACATCGGCATCCTGGCAATGCTCCGGGGCCGGTTCCCGGCGCTGCACCTGACGGCCAGCATCGGCTGCGGGGCCCAGACGATCGCCGACGTGGGACTCTTCCGCGACCTCGGGGCGCATGCCGTGGTCCTGCCGGGGGTCGTCGGGCCGGAGGAGGTCGGCGAGATGGGGACCGTCCCGGGGATCGCTCTCGAGGTCATGATCCACATGGTCGAGGAGTTCGTCCTCCTCGGCAAATGCTGGATGCCAAGCCACATCCACCTGAAGCCGTCGCCCCTCCCCACCGACCCACAGGGGTTCGCGCTGCCCGAGGGGGCCGAGCGGGGCCTGCGCCAGACAGGGAGCATGAAGCGGGGCGGCGTGGGGGCCTGCTTCAAGATCTGCCAGCAGCCCTGGGAGCTTTTCCAGGGGGATCGCAGGATGGACCGACGGCTTCTCCCCAGCCGGCAGATCAGCCGCGCCGCCGAGGTTGGGGCCTACGTCGCGGCCGGTGCGGATGTCCTGAAGCTGCAGGGAAGGAGCCTGCCGCCGGAGCTCCTCGGGCCCCTGGTCCGTCGTTACCGGAATGCGCTGGACGGCCGGATGGGTGACGCGGGGACGGCGAACCGGGCGGCGGAGTTGCCGGCGGCGTGGACGGTGGTCGGACGGTGAAAAGCCAATCCAAAACCATGCAACCGCAGATGAAGGTCCGCCCGAGGCGGATCTTGCCAGGCCGTAACTTGTGCGAACCGGGCGGATCCGCCTATGGCGCGACAAATGAACGCGGATGGATCGGACGGAATCGAGGATAGGGGAGTGGACGCATTCGAATTGAACACGTCGATTGCCAACCTGCGGGACCTCTTGGCCTCGGATCTTTCCGCCTACGACGCGGTCTATCTGGGGGACATCTACTGCCGCCTCTACGAGGCGAACTTCCTGGAGCGGCCGGAGGACCTGCGGGAGGGCCTCCGTATTCTCCGGGATCAGGGCAAGCGGGCCTACCTGACGACCTATGCCGCGCCGCGGAACGACTTCCTGCCCAGGGTCCGGAAGATGCTGGAGGTCGCGGCAGGCGCGGGGGCCCAGGCGGTGGAGGTGCACAACCTGGGCATCCTGAAGATCGCCCACGAGGAGGTCCCGGGGCTGCCGATCCATGTGGGCGGCTTTGCCAATGTCTACACCGACGCCGGCGTGGACGTCCTGCGGGGCTTCGGGGCGGTGCGATTCACCCCCAACTACGAGTTGAGCCTGGACGAGATCCGGGAAATCCTGGCCACCTCCGGGGCGGCGATGGAACTCTTGGTGCACGGCAAGATGCCCCTGGGGATCTCGGATTACTGCTTCCTCCTGGAGTACGAGGAGAAGTGGGGGATCAAGTGCCCGGACCTCTGCCAGAAGGACCTGTTCCTGAAGCAGGGGGACTGGGCCATGAAGACGGTGGGCAAGGGGATCCTGAGCGGCAAGGACGTCTGCATGCTGGAGCACCTGCCGCTGCTTCTGGCCGACGGCCACCGGCACTTCCGGATCGAAACCGTGTCGGAGACCCCGGCATACCGGCGCGAGGTGGGGGCGGTGTACCGCGAGGCCCTGCGCCGTGCCGCGGAGGAACCCTTCCGGCAGGAGGAGCGGTGGTGGGACGTGGTCCGGGCCCACGCGCGGATCGGGGTGTGCAACGGGTTTTACTTCGGCAAGAGCGGAATGGACTACGCGGGGATCCGGCCGGACGCGGCCGGATCGCTCCTGACCATCTCGCCCTCGGCGGGTTGAATTTCGGATTTTCCAACACGGAGTGGGAATCATGGTTGAGCTTTTGGCACCGGCGGGCAATCTTGCAATGGTCGAGGCGGTGGTGGCGAACGGCGCCAACGCCATCTACGTGGGGCCGCGCGGCTGGAGCCGGCGGCGGGATCGCTATGAGCTGCCCGAGGAGGACGTCCGGGAGGCCGTCCTGATGGCCCACGTCGGCGGGGCGAAGTTGCGGGTGGCCATCAATACCAACATGCAGTCACACGAGATCCCGCCCATGCTGCGCAAGATGGAGCGCTTCGTGGCCTGGGGGGTGGACGGCGCCATCATGACGGACATCGGGGCCATCGCCGAGGTCCACCGGCGCTTCCCCCATCTCACCATCCACGCCAGCATCGGGGCGAACATCCTCAACGACGAGGACGTGCGCTTCTACCGGTCCATCGGGGTCTCCCAGGTGGTCGCCGACACTAAGCTTACCCTCAAGGAGCTGGCCTCGCGCAAGGAGCAGATGGACGTCGGGATCGAGATCCTGATCCACGCCAACTACTGCTATACGTACCTGGGGAAGTGCTGGATGTCCCCTTACCACCGGCTGGAGCGGACGACGGACCCCTCCGGGAAGGACCAGTTCAAGGGGAGCCCGAACCGCGGCGGCCTGGATTACCGCGTCTGCCTGGAGTCGTGGGAGCTGTACAGCGGCATAACCCGATGGGAAGAGCGGGTCGCCCTCAAGAACGATGCGTTCTTCCTGCTGGAGGACATCCCACGCCTTATTGACCTGGGGGTCCATTGCCTGAAGATCCAGGGGCGCGAGTACCCCGTGCCCCTGGTGGGGGATATGGTCCGGTTCTACCGGGATCTGATTGACGGCTACCTGGCCCAGCCCACGGGCCAGCCGTTCGACCTCACGCCGTGGCGCGCCACGTTAGCCCGCATCGAGGCGGGGCGGAACGTGGCCCGCGGCGAGGGCACGCGCCTGCTGCTGATCGAGGCGCGCCAGCCGGTGCCCGCCGCGTAGCGGCGGAAACCGGAAACTGGAAACCGGAAACTGGTGGCTGATCCAATTTCCAGCTTCTGATTTCCAGTTTCCACAGGGAAGGCAACCATGACCCGCCACTCTGATCGCGTGACGTGTCTGAAGTGCCGGCGGGACGGACAACCCTTCCGCTACGCGGACCTCATCGAGCGCGTCCGGCTCGCCGACGACCCGGCCGACCCCAACTGCGGCCACTTCTACCTGGAGACCGTCCACATCCTGCAGTGCCCTGCCTGCGGGCATCGGCAGGAACACCTCCACAAGCGGACCCCCTACCCGACCCTCCGCGAGGCCCAGACGCAGCTCGACGCCCACCTCCTGGGCAAGGGCTAGCACAGTAAAGGTCCAGAGGCCCGACCCCACACTTTAGGGTTCTTCAAAGTTGTAAGGCCTGACCCCCCCATCAGAAAAGTCTTCGTTGCCATGGGTCCCTCCTTGGGCCGGCCGGGGTCATGGGCTGGCGCACAATGGGCCATTGGGGTCAGGCCTTGATAATTTGCTATCTGCCTTCTGTCGAACACCGGGCGTGGCGGCGCATGGTGACGCAGGCGCCCTGGGAGGGAAGAGGCGAGGCCGGATTCAGAGGTTGGTGGTGAAGGCGTCCTGGCCCTGGCTGGCCAGGGCGACCTGGGTGGCTTTTGCCAGCTCGCCGTCATGGGCGTGATCCAGCGCGAAGACGCGATAGTGGGCGACCTGGGCGGGGATGTAGCGGAAGAGATCCGCCACGACCGAGGGCGAGGCCGTCCCCGTGGCGGGGTCGTAGATGAGAATTTTCTTGGTCTCCTCGGTCCACGGGTTGAGCGGCCGCGGGTCTTGCCGGGCCATGTCCACCTTGAAGGGGATGTGGCGCAGCCCCTCGGGCAGGTGCTTGCGGATGGCCGCCTCCAGGTCCTGGGCCGACCAGAACTTCTTGCCGCGCGGGTCGTCCATGGTCTCCATGTGGTCGTAGGCCATCTTCCACTTGACCTCGCGGTTGAGGATCTTGGCCCACTCGGCGGCCAGGGCGCGCCTCCGCGGGTCCGCGTCGGTGGCCCAGCGCTGCACCCCCTCCAGCAGGGACCAGTCGCTCACCGTGAGGTACCCGTCCAGCGATTCCCGCGGGTCGAAGGGGAAGAGCAGCTGGATGGTCTCCTGGAAGATCTCCTGCATGTGCAGGTCCACCGCCCGGTTGGTCCGGTGGAAATAGACGTCGGCGTACATGGTGAAGCGGGCGTTGACGAAGCGGCGCAGGGTGGACGACCCGGACTTGTGCAACGTCAGGCCCTTGTCGGTGACGAAGGTGTAGTAGAGCAGCCGGTCGATGTCCACCATGTCCAGCGAGAATCCGGTCATGTAGGCGTCCCGCTGGATGTAATCCATGTTGTCGGCGGTGTAGATGCCGGAGAAGACCGGTTGCAGGGTCTGGAGCCATTCGGGCATCTGCTCGACGGCCCCCGGATCGGGCTTGCGCATCAGGAATGCGATCTGCTCGGGCTGGATCGCCTCGTCCTTCTCGAAGGGCCCGTCCGGGCTCCGCCGGATCCCGCGGATGATCTCGCCCAGCCTCTCCGTCACGATCCGCTGGCCGACCCCTTCGTGGGTCGTGTCGTAGAGAGGCTCCAGGAAGTTCTGGTCGAAGAAGTGGCTGAAGGGGCCGTGGCCGATGTCGTGCAGGAGGCCCGTGACGCGCAGGATTTCTTTGACGTACGGCTGGGATGGGCAGCGGCGCCCGAAGACCTGTTTCAGGCTGGGATACAGGCGGTCGGCGAAGCGGCCGGCCATGTGCATGGTCCCCAGGGAGTGCTGGAAACGGCTGTGCTCGCCCGAGGGGAAGACCCAGAAGCTGGACTGGAGCTGATGGACCTTGCGCAGCCGCTGGAGCCACGGGGTGTCGATGAGGTCCTTCTCGGTGTGCTCCGGGGGCCCGCCCTCCACCGGGACGCTGAACTGGATGTAGCCGTAGATCGGGTCGGCCAGGAGGGCGATGCCCTCGTACATGGGATGGCGGCGCTTACCGACTGGCACGATCAGTCCTCGATGCGCGGAGTCTCCGAGGCCATGTCCATATCATCCCGCCAGGGGTCGCTTGAAGATGAGGAGCGCTCCGACCGTCCCGTAGGCGACGCCGTCCCGGTTCGGCGCGATGAGCGGCACGCTGCTGGTCAGTTCCCACCCATCGGCCCCCCAGGCGCCCAGGACCTCCAGGTTGCTGATCAGGCCGTCCTGGGTCTCCTTGAACATCACCATCTCGTCCCGGTACTCCCACTTCATGTCTGACCCCCTCTCGGCGATTTTGAATTTCGGATTTCGGATTGCGGATTTCACGGAAAACTTCTGGCCCGTTCCCCATTTCAAATTCGAAATTCGCCATCCGACATTCGCAATGGTCCTCAGGCCCGCCCCCTCTCTGGATTGCGGATTTTCGGAAAGGCCCCCACAGCTGTCCCCCATTGGAAATCCAAAATCCAAAATCCAAAATCCGCAATGGGTTCAGGCCCGCCCCTCCTTGCTGGCGGGGTAGGTGAGATCGTCCGGGAGACCCAGGGCCGTGGCGATCACGGCTCGAACCTCCTGCAGGCGCACGGGCCGCGCCTCGGAGGGCAAGGCCTCGAGGTCGAGCATCATCCGGGTCACGGCCTGGGCCAGGTCCTCCACCCGGCGTCCCGCGGGCTCCCGCCCGGAGTCATTGAGCGGGCCGCTGATCAACCGGTTGACCAGGCCCTGGTAGCGGGGCGAACGCAGCAGGTCCACATGGAACCCGGCGTCGAAGAGCATGTCGTAGTGGTAACTGAAGAAGATCTTGGCCAGGTGCCGGGCCGCCTGGGCGATGTCCATGGTCCGGTTGTCCCGTTCCAGGATGGCCAACCGCTCCGGGGTGGGGAGCATCTCCCAGATCGCCGGGTCCACCTTCCGCTCGGCCACCATGCGGCCGGAGCGGTAGCGTTCCGCGAAGTCGGTGATCCGCCGGTCCCCCATCCGCGCCGACAGGCGCGGCAGCAGCACGCGGAGATCGTCGGGCGGGATCTCGGCAATGGACCGGTACTGGCGCTGGAGGGGGAGGACGTACTCCTCCCACTCCCGCAGGCTCATGAGGTCCGTGAGGACGAGGAAGGCGGTCCCCAGCTCCTCGACCGACATCCCCGCCATGGTCGCGCCCGGTTCCTGCGGGGCGGCCTCGGGAATCTCGTCGGGACGTTCCAGCGGGAGCTTGACCATCTGGCCGGCGAAGAGCTGATCCACGGGGATCAGGATCCCCAGCGTCCGACCGGTCACCTCCCGGATCTCCGCCAGGGCTGCCTCCACGTCGTCCGGCGGTCCGTCGCTCAGACGCTCGGCCCGCTCCAGGACGACCCGAAGCAGGAATTCGGCCACGGCGTCGGGCCGGGCCTCCAGCGCCTCCCGCACACGGTGATAGGCCGGAAACTCCACGGCGGCCTCCGACAGGCCGGTGTCGTGGAAGAGGTCGTAGGACTTGCACATGAACAGGCGCGCCAGCTCGCGGCGCAGCTGGTCCGGGCGGAGGCCCACCGGATCTCTGGCCAGGAGGTACCACTTCTCCGCCAGGGAGATGCTCTGCAGCTCTTCGTCGGTCAGATCCGCCAGCCGGGTCCCCTGCGCCCCCTCCTTGGCCTTCAGATCTTCCAGGGCCAGGTCCGTGTATTCCTGGATGAAGGTCGGGACGAACCGCCGAAGCTGGTCCACGGTCCAGTATTCGCTGTAGGCGCCCAGGTGGGCCATCCGCTGCTCCGGGGAGAGGCAGTCGGCGAACATCCGGACCGTCCAGCGCAGCTCCTCATCATCCATCCGGTCCACCCGGTCCAGCAGTTCCTTGGCGCGCTGCTGGATGAACCGGCGCTGCGACTCGATCCTGGTCAGCGGTTCCACAGGGGCTGTCCTTTCCGGCATGGCTCAACGCGCCCCGAGAAGCTGGTCGGCTTCCCCCAGGGTGGCGTATTAAACCCCGTCTTTCCGAAATAGTCCAGCCAGATCACGGGCCCTCGACCCGCGCGCTCCCGCTTCCCGGTCAGACGCCCAGGGCCAGGCAGTCGCCCCGCGGGTCGGCCGCCCCCACCAGGCAATCGCTCTCGGGATCGCGCAGGATGCCCTGGGCAAAGCCCATGTTGAAATCGAAGGGGACCGTGACGGTCACGCGGTGCCCCCGGGCGGCCAGCGCGGAGGCCACCTCGGGCGCGAAGCGCGACTCGATCCGCAGGCTCTCAGGATCATCGCCCCGCACCCGGCGCCCGTGGACCCAGCGGGGCGCATCCAGGGCCTCCTGCATCGGGAGGCCGCGGTCCACCAGGCCGGTCAGGATGGTGAGGAGCGTCTGGGGCTGCCCGTCCGCCCCGCGCGTCCCGGCGACAAGGACGGGCCGATCCTCCCGCATGGCCAGGAGCGGGGTGAGCGTATGGAGGGTCCGCTTTCCCGGGGCCAGCCGATTCACGTGCTCCGGGTCGAGGGAGAAATAGGCGCCCCGGTTCTGCAGCAGGATCCCGCTGCTCCCCGCCACCACCCCGGAGCCGAAGGTCGAGTAGAGGCTCTGGATCCAGGCCACCCAGTTGCCCTGGCCGTCGGCCGTGCACAGGCAGATGGTGTCCCCGTCGAGCTGGCCTTCAGAGGCCCCCGCCATCGCCCGGTCGGGCGAGAGCAGGCCGCGCCGCGCCTCGGCATGGGCGGGATCCAGCAGGCGATCCACCGGGACCGACACGAAGCGGGGGTCGGACACGCAACGATCCCGGTCGGCGAACGCCAGCTTCTTGGCCTCCACCATCGCGTGCAGGCGATCCGCCTCGGATGCGCCTGCCAGGTCGAGGCCCTCCAGGATCTGGAGCGCCATGAGGGTGGCGATCCCCTGCGAGTTCGGCGGGCACTGGAAGACGCGGAGTCCGCGGTACGGCACGGCGATGGGCGCGACCCATTCCGCCTGCGCGCCTGCCAGGTCCTCGGCCGTCAACAGGCCGCCCTTCGCCTGCGAGGCACGGGCGATCTCCGCGCCGACGGGCCCGGCATAGAAGGCCTCCCGGCCCCCCTCGGCCAGCGCGGAGAGCGAGCGGGCGAGATCGGATTGCACCAGGATCTCCCCGGCGCCGGGCGGTCGCCCGCCGGGAAGATAGATGCGGGCGGTCTCGGGCGTTGCCTCCAGCAGAGACCGCTCCGCCTTCGCGGCTTGGGCCAGCTCGGTCGGGGTGGGGAAGCCTGCCTCGGCCAGGTGGATGGCCGGTTGCAGGACCTCCTTCAGATCCATGCTGCCACAGCGGGCCAGGGCCGCTGCCCATCCATTCACGGCCCCCGGGACGGTCGCGCTCCAGAGGCCCCGGAAGGGCATCTCCGTGTATCCCGCCTTCCGGTACCGCTCCAGGCTGGCCGCCCTGGGCGCCTCCCCCGAGGCGTTCAGGGCCAGGACCCGGCCTTCCTTCGCGTGCCAGATCAGCGCGAACAGGTCCCCACCCAGGCCGCACATGTGCGGGTGCACCACGGCCAGGACGGCGTTGGTCGCGACGGCGGCGTCCACGGCGTTGCCGCCCTGCTGGAGGATCTGGATGCCGGCCAGCGTCGCCAGGGGATGCGGCGATGCCACCACGCCGTGACGGCCCAGAATGCCGGGTCGGTGGTGGGACATCAGGTGCTCCCTTTGCTGCCCGAACGGATCATTCGGAACGAGCGATGAGTTGCCCGGCCAGCCAGGCCGGCACCTTCACGTATAACTCGGCGTTGGCCTTCAGGTCAATGTGATTGAACCACCGCGGCAGATAGGCGAGAAGGCTCGCCGGCAGCGCCGCGGGCTGGTGCTGGTGCTGGGAGATCACCTGGAGCACGGCCCCGGGCATCGCGGCCGCCGTGGCCCGCACGGCCTCGATCAGGGATGGGACGTCCCCCTCGGCGTGCAGGAGCAGCGTCGGGCGAGACGACGCCGCAGGGGGCGGCATGGACCGGAGCAGATCCAGGATCTCGCCGGGGTCCTGGGCGCGAACCGTCGTGCTCCCGAAATGCGTCAGCATGGCGCGCCCCTCTTCCGACGGCCGTTGCGGCAGGGGCGGGGAGATGGCCGCGACCACGTCGGCGCTGGACATGAGGGCCAGCCGCCCGCCGAGGCTGTGTCCAACCGCCGCGACCCGCCCGAACCGGCGCAGGAAGGCGAGAATCGCCTCGAGATCCAGGAGCATCGCGGCGCCCAGCGGCGCCGGGTGTTCCCCGTGTCCCCGGATGTCGAAGGGGCAGGCGGCCAGGCCCCGCTCTGCCAAGCGGGCCGCCAGGCCGAGCATCTGCTCCTTGCAGCCCCCGTAGCCGTGGGCGACGGCGACGGCGGCGACGGGCGAGCCCGGCCGGAAGAGATAGGCCGGGACCGCGTGGCCGTCGCGGCTTCTCACATCGGTCAGACGGGTGAATTCCATGGAAATCTCCAATCCAATTGAAAATGAGAAACCGACAACCGACAACCGGGAATTGAGCCTCTCGCATTGCGCTGTGCCCGCCGCCGAACTGGCGAACAGTCGAACAGCCGAATCCGCCAGAGGCGGAAACGCTTTTGGTTCGGCTACGCCGTATTCAGCAGCGCCCGCCGCAGATGCGGCGAGTGGAGCAACTGGCTGCCCGTTGCCTCGTCGGTGATCCGCCCCTGCTCCAGGAGATAGGCGCGGCCGGCCAGCGTGAGGATCCGCCGGACGTGCTGCCCCGCGATCAGGATGCCGATCCCCTGGCCACAGAGGGCCCGCAGGGTGTCGCAGAGCCCGGCGAGGGTGCGGGGGGCTAGGCCCATGAAGGGATCGTCCAGCAGGAGGACCTTGGGCTGGGCCATGAGTCCCCGGCCCACGGCCAGCATCTGCTGCTCGCCGCCGCTCAGGGTGGCCGCCAGGACCTTGCCCTTCCCTTGCAGGATCGGGAACAACGTGTGGACCGAGCCCAGATTCTGGGCCAGCCGTTGCCGCGCCGCGGGGAGATAGGCACCGACCTCCAGGTTCTCCCGGACGGTCATGCTGAGGAACAGCCGTCGTCCCTCGGGGATGCAGGCCACCCCGCGCCCCACCACCTCGTGGGCGGCCAGTCCGTCAATACGCTCGTCACCCAGGCGGATCTCGCCCCGGCGGGGGTGGAGGAGCCCCTGGATCGTCCGGAGGAGGGTGGACTTGCCGCTGCCGTTGGGGCCGACCACGGCGACGATCTCGCCCCCCGAAACCTCCAGTGACACCCGATACAGGACCTGCGCCTCCCCGTAGAAGACCTCGAGGTCCCGGACGGAGAGCGGCGGCGCGGCCATCACCCCAGCCTCGCCGGCCGGCCGGACACTCCGGACGACGCCATACGCCTCATGCGACGGGTTCTCCAAGGTACGCCTCGAGGACGGCCGGGCTCTTGATCACCGCCTCCGGCCTCCCCTCGGCGATGACGCGCCCCTGGTGCAGCGCCACCACGCGGTCCGCCACCGGCAGGAGCGCCTGGAGGCGATGCTCCACCAGGCAGATGGCGACCCCCTGGGTCCGGAGGCGGGTCAGGTAGCCGAGGATTTCCTGCGAGCCGGTCGGACTCTGCCCGGCGAGGACCTCGTCCACCAAGAGCAGGGCCGGTCGCGTGGCGACGGCCATGGCCAGTTCCAGGCGCTTCAGCTCGCCCAGACTCAGCGTGCGAGCCGCTGAAGCGACCTTGGTCGCCAGACCGACATCGCTCAAAATGTCCCGGGCGTGTTCCAGGGCCTCGGGCCGCTGCCGCGTTCCCTCGGCCGGCGCGCCATACAGCAGGCCGAGGGCGACATTCTCGGCGAGCGTGAGGTCCAGGAACGGCTGGGCCACCTGGAACGTCCGGTTGATGCCGGCGCGGCAGCGGCGATGCGGGGCCCAGGTGGTGATCTCCTGCCCGCGCCATCGCACCGTGCCGGCCGAGGGACGTAGTTGGCCCGCCAGCAGGTTGAAGAGCGTCGTCTTTCCCGACCCATTGGGGCCGATGAGGGCCACGATGGTCGCGGGCTCGAACCCGAGCGTCACGTCCTGCAGCGCGGCGTTCCCTCCGAACCGCCTCGTCAGCCCGATCGCCTCACACAGGGCCACGGCGTCCCTCCAGCCGGGCCTCCACCCATCCCAGGATCCCGTGGGGGAGGGCCAGGATGACCAGGATCACGGCCCCGCCGTACAGCCACAGGTGCCCGCCCGGCGCGAGGCGCTGGAAGAGCAGCTCGTTGCCGAGGTAGAGGACCACCGCGCCGAGGACGGGACCCAGGAGGTATCGGCTCCCCCCGAACATGGCCATGATCAGGGGCAGGACCGACAGGGTCAGGCTGAACGCGCTGGCCGGATCCACCCACTGGAAGATGTGGGCGTGGAGCGCCCCGGCCCCTCCCGCGAACAGGCCACTCACGGCCAGGGCGATCCGCTTGACCCGGCGGGCGTCCACCCCGGACGCGGCGGCGCGCGCCTCGCCCTGGCGGATCGCCTGCAGTGCGAGGCCCAGGGGGGCTCGCCGGATCCAGGCCTGCGTTCCGCACATGGCCGCCAGCAAGAGGAGGGCCGCGTAATAATCCGTCGCCCGGGTGCCGACCAGGTGCGCCAGGCCGCCGGCCGGGAGCCGCGGCAGGCCGGGAATCCCCACGAGGCCCCAGGCCCCCTCGGTCACCCCGGTCCAGTGCAGGGCCACGACGCGCAGGATCTCCGCCATGGCCAGCGTGGCGAGCGAGAAGTAGGCCCCCGTCAGGTTGCCCGCCACCTCCGCGGCCACCACGCCGAACAGGGCGGCCAAGAGGGCGGCCGCGATCAGGGACAGCCAGGGCGAGAGGTGCCCGCGAAGGCTCAGCAGGGCCGAGGCGTAGGCGCCGATCCCGAAGAACGCCGCGTGGCCGAAGGAGATCAAGCCCGCCTGGGCCGGCAGGCTCCAGCTCTCTGCGAGGAGGCTGAAGACCAGTGCCATCGTGCCGAGGTAGAGCAGGTAATCGCGGGGCGCCGCCAGGACCGGCAGGAGGACGGCGACGATCATTCCTCCGGTCCCGGCCCAACGGAACGTCGCCAGGCTCGGAGAGCGGACGCCGGTGGATGGCCCCTGGCGCATCAGCCGGCCCGCCCGCCCCGTGGGCGGGGTCTCGCGCCAGCGCAGCAGGAGGAGCAGCAACCCGAGGCTCGTGATCTCCCGCCAGGGCGCCCCGCCAGCCCAGGCGGCCAGCCCCTCCGCCAGGCCCAGCAGCAGGCCGCCGAGCAGCAGGCCGCTCATGCTGCCCAGGCCTCCGAAGATCGTCAGGATGATGGCGATCAGCGTCGGGCCGATCCCGGCCGACGGCGTCACATACTGGATCGAGGCGAAGAGCGGCCCGGCCGCCCCCGCCAGTCCCCCGCCCAGGGCCAGCGCGACGCGATCCACCCACACCGGGTTGATGCCGGCCAGCGCCGCCCCCTCGCGATCCAGGCTGACCGCCCGCAGGCTCTTCCCGAAAAAGGTCCGGGTGAGGAGCAGGTGGAGGAGCGCCAGGATGACGAGCGCGGTGGCCGCGATGGAGAGGCGCCCGCCCGCCACCCGTACGCCAAGCAGAGAGATGCCGTGGTCCCAGCCGGGCGGCACGATCAGCCGGAAGTCGGCCGTGAAGGTCGTCTGCAGCCCGCTCTGGATCAGCAGGGACGCGCCGAAGGTGAGGACGATGGACCGCAGGACGAAGGGCTCTCCCACCCGCGCCAGGAGGGGACGGGATGCCACGGCCAGGCCCATGGCCGGCAGCGCGGCCACCGGCATGGCCAGGATCGGCGACCATCCCGCCACCCGCCAGAGGTGCTCCCCCACGTAGGCACCCAGGACCACCAGGTCCCCGTGAGCCAGGTTGAAGATGCGGGTGACCCCGAAGATCAGGGCAAAGCCGGACGCCAGCAGGGCATAGAAGGTCCCCGTGATGAGGCCGCCCGCGATGGCCTCAAGCACGCCGCACCTGCGCCGGCCCCTCCGGGGCCAAATTCGAAATTCGAAATTCGAAATTCGAAATGTGGATCATCGTTCCTTCCACGCCGGCATCGGGTACACGGGCTTTCCCGTCGCTCGCTGGGGCGGGTACACCACGACGCGCGTGCTGCCCTGGATCTGCACGATCAGGCGCCGGTAGTGCTTGGCTTCGCCCCGGCTGTCGAATTGCAGGCGCTGGAGGGGCGTCGTGAGGTCCAGGCCCTGCAGCCCCAGGCGCACGGTCTCGGGTCCGACCTCCCGTCCCCGGCTGGCTGCGCGTTCCGCCGCGGCGAGGATGGCGCGCGCGCCCACGTACCCGTGCATGGCCAGGGGTGGCGGCTGGGTGCCGAATCGCCTCCGGTACCCGTCCACGAAGGCGCGGGACGCCGCCTCGGTTCCCGGCTCCGTGATGCCCGGTTCCCACCCGGTGGTGCCGAAGAGGAACTGGCCGGACGGGCCCAGGTCGCGCACCACCTCGGGGAATTCCATCCCGAAGGCGCCGAGGAACGCCTTGAGATTGACCTCCAGGGCGCGGAGCTGCCGCACCATGACCAGGTGATCGGCAAAGAACGTGTCCGCGATGAGGACCTCGGCGCCGCTGTCGCGCACGCGGGTGAGCAGCGGGGTGAAGTCGGCGATCCCGGAGGTGAACATCTCGAAGACCGGGACCCGGACCCGGGCCTGTTCCAGCCGTTCCCGCTGGCGCCGGGCGAGCTGGGAGGCGCCCGGCGTGGCGGAGAACAGGATGGCCACGCTCTGCGGCTTGAAGACGTCCTGGAGGATTCCCACCATGCTGTCCACGTAGGCCTGGAGGTGGCTGATGCGGAAGAAGTACCGATAGCCCCGCTGCGTCAGGCGCTCGTCCAGGGACGCCGTGGCCACATAGGGGACCTTCTGCCGTTCCGCGACCTCGCTGACGGGCCCCACCAGGGTGTCCACGTAGCCGCCCACCAGCGCCGCCACGCGGAGCCGCGTGATGAGCTCCTCGGCCGCGGCCACCGCGCGATCCGGCCGGGCCTCGTCGTCGCGGGTCGCCAGGGTGACCCGGAGGGTGCCGGACGCATTGGCCTCCTCCACGGCGAGCTGGATCCCCCGGTGCAGGGCGGTGCCGTGGGCCGCGAAGCGCCCCGTAAGGGGATTGATCTCCCCCAGGCTGAGGGTGGCGGTGTCCGCCGCGCCCGGGTGAAATGCGAATCCCGCGGTAAGCAGCAGGAGGATGAGGCAGGCCCGGGTGCCGCAGGGGCGCCGCTGGTGCATGGGGACTCCGGTGAAAGTTAGGCGCAAAATATCAGAGGACGAAGAGGGCCGTCAACGGGGAACTGGCTGCCAGGGCGCCTGGCCGGTCGTTGCAACTTGCGATGTCCTGTGTTAGGGTGTCCCGGTTTCTGGGAGGGTGCGGGCCGATGCAGCTACAGCGAGGACACGGAGTAGCCATCCTGATCGTGCTGGTTCTGGCGGCCGGATGCGGGCGCCTCTTCGCCGACCGGACGCCGGCGGCGACGGCGCCGGCGGACGTCAAGCGCGTCACCTTCGACATCCTGGCGCGCGACAACCGGTGCGAGCCGGCCGTGCTGGCCGCCGACCGGGAAGGCCGGGCCCTCCTGATCACGTTCCACGTGACCAGCGCGGGGAAGCGGCACGTGTTCCAGATTCCCGACCTGGGGGTCCGCACGACCGTCCCGGCGGGCACCGAGGTGTCCATCCCCGTGATCGCCGACCGCTCGGGGATTTACTCGTACGGATGTACCGGCCTCGCGTGGCTGGGGCCCCTGGACGCGCGGGGCAAGCTGGCCATCAAGTAGTCCTCCGGTGCTCTGACACCGCCTGCCGGGCGGGCCGGGCCCGACACCGTCTGCGATGCCCGACAGCCGACCATCCATCCAGTCCCCCGCGCCGGCCTCCCAATGGGTCCGGACCCCCGAGGAGATCCGGGGGCTGACCGCGGCCCTCGCGGAGGAGCGGATCCTCGCGCTGGATTCGGAATCCGACAGCCTGCACAGCTTCCCGGAAAAGGTGTGCCTGGTGCAGGTGGCCAACGCGCGGGGAACCGTCAGCCTGGTGGATCCCCTGGCCGTGCGGGACCTGTCAGCCCTGGCGCCGCTCTTCGCCGATCCCGCCGTGGTCAAGGTCTTTCACGGCGCCTCCTACGACCTCTCCTCGATGAAGCGGGACTTCGGCTTCGCGTTCGCCGGCATCTTCGATACGATGGTGGCGGCCCAGTTCCTGGGACTGCCGGGGCTTGGCCTGGCCTCGCTCTTGGAACGGTTCTTCGGGATCACGCCCGGCCGGTCGCGCCAGAAGGATGACTGGGCCAGGCGCCCGCTCACCCGGGACCAGGAGTTCTACGCGGCCGAGGACGTGCGGCACCTGATCCCCCTGCGCGAGCGGCTGCTCATGGAGCTGCGGGGGCAGGGCCGCGAAGAGTGGGTCGAGGAGGAGTGCCAGGCCCTGGCCGCGACCCCGGCGGCCCAGCGGGTCTTCGATCCCTGCGACTACGTCCGTGTCAAGGGGGCCAAGGATCTCGACGGCCGGGGACTGGCCGTCCTGCGCGAGCTGTTTCTCGCGCGCGAGGCCTGGGCGTGGGAGGCGGGACGGCCGCCGTTCAAGGTGCTGGGCAACGAGTCGCTGGTCCGCCTGGCGGCGGATCGGCCGCGGACGGGCGAAGACCTGCAGCGGATCCCGGGCTGTTCGCCCAAGGTCATGCAGCGATACAGGGACGGCCTCCTCGCCGCCATCGCCCGCGCCGACGCCATCCCGGAGGCGGACCTTCCCACCTATCCCCGGCCGAAGAAGCCCCGCATCCCGGCGGCCGTGCAGCGGCACATCGAGGCCCTGACGCGCTGGCGGGCAACGACGGCCGGGCGGCTCGGCCTGGACCCCGGACTGCTCCTGCCGCGCCGTCTCATCGAGCAGCTGGCGGAGCAGGTCCCCGCGGGCCGCGAGGCCCTGGGGAGGATCGAGGGCCTCCGGCGCTGGCGCGCCGCAACCTTCGGCGGGGAAATCCTGGAGGTCCTGGCGGCGACCCCTTCCCCCGATCGGCCGCGCCGGAATTCTCCCTCTCCTGCAGGGAGGTGACAGGACATGGCAGGGATGGCGGAGACGATCCAGAAGGTGGTGTCGGAGATCACGCGGGGGACCCGGCACCCCGTCTACCTTCTCCACGGGGACGAGCTCCTGGCGAAGGACGGGGCGAAGGCCATCGTGGACGCGCTGGTCCCGCCCGAGCAGCAGTCGCTCAACGTCGAGGTGATCGCGGAGGATCGGGATCTCGCCAGCCTGCCCGTGCGGCTGGGCACGCTTCCCCTCCTGGGGGGGAGCAAGGTGGTCGTGGTGCACGACAGCAAGGCCTTCGTCTCGAAACAGAATCTCGGCGACCTGGCCAAGAAGAGCCTTCAGGCGTGGCAGGCGGGGGACGGCGAGCGGGCCCTGCGCCTGTTCCTCCAGGCCGTGGGGGCGGCCGGCGAGGGCGAGGGGTTCGTGGAGCGGGCGGCCCGGGGCGAGGTGTCCGATCCGGAGTGGGAGCGGGTCCTCGGGGCGGAGGCGACCCCCGAGGCGGAGCCGTGGCTCCGGGAGATCGCGGGCCGCGCGGTCGCCGACGGGGCGGCGATCCCGGAGGCGCCGGGCGCCGGCCTGGCCGGGATCTACGAGGACGCGATCCAGCGGGGCATCCCCGGGAATGCCTCGCTGGTCCTGACCGCCGAGGTGGTGGACCAGCGGCGGGCGCTCTTCAAGAAGATCGGCGCCATCGGAGTGGTCATTGACTGCGGCCTCCGGACCGGGAGGACGGGGGAGACCCAGATGAACCCCGACAGGGCCCGGGAGAAGATCCGGGAGCTGGTGGCGGCCGCGGCCAAGACCATCCCCGGGGAGGCGGTGGCCAGCATCGTCGAGCGCACCGGGTTCAGCATGCGGGCGCTGGAATCGGAGGTCGAGAAGATCCTCCTGTACGTCGGGACCCGTCCGGCGATCACCCCGGCCGACGTGCTGGAGGTGCTCAGCAACTCCCGGGAGTCCGGCATCTTCGACCTGACGAATGCGCTCTGCGACCGGGATGCCGGGAGAGCCCTGCGGGCCCTCAGAAGCCTCCTGGGGAAGCGGGAGCCGCTTCCCCCGACCCTCGGGAGGATTGCCGGCGAGATCCGGACCCTGATCATCGCCCGCGGTGCGCTGGAGCGACAGCTCGAAGGGACCATGGATCCCGGCCTGGCCTACGGCGCGTTCCAGTCCCGCGTCCTCCCCCGCCTGCAAAGAAAGGTCGAGGGGGACGACGGGTCGGCGGCCAGGCTGCTGGAGATGCATCCCTTCCGGGCGTTCAACACCCTCAAGGGGGCCACCCGGTACTCCCTGTCCGAGCTGGTGCGGGCGCTCACGGCGATTCACGAGACCGACCTGGCCCTGAAGAGTAGCGGGGCTCCCGAGGGCCTGCTCATGGAACGACTGCTTCTCTCGATCATCGGTGGCGAGTAGCAGAAAGATATCGCGAAGGCTTCCGATGCGCCCATCTTTTCCCTTGACAAAGACCCAGGGTCATTAAAGAATCGGCCCCGCTTGCCGTCCCGGTTCGCTTTTCCCAACCCACAGATCGAGCCCGTTCATGTCGGGTTCATGTCGGCGCGCTCTGGCCCCGGTCCGATGACCCCCGTGTCTGCGGGGGTCGCCCCTGGTCCCGCCCCGATGCCCCGGGCGCCGGTTTTCCGGTGCGCCGTTCTTGCCCATCCCTCTCGTCCGTCCCATTCGCCGCGTCGCCCTGTTCCCGTTCGCCCCTGACACCCAGGAGGAACGCCATGTCCGCCCCTGAAGGCCCCCTGAAGCAGACGCCGCTGAATGCCGTGCACCGCCAGACGGGCGCCAAGATGGTCCCCTTCGGTGGCTGGGACATGCCGGTCCAGTACCGCGGCATCCTGGACGAGCACAAGGCCGTCCGGGGCGCCGCCGGGATCTTCGACGTCTCCCATATGGGAGAGGTCGAGTTCCGCGGGCCGGCCGCGCTGGAGGCCGTGCAGCGGCTGACCAGCAACGACGCCTCGCGGCTCGCCGTGGGCCAGGTGCAGTACTCGGCCCTCACCACGGAGGCCGGGACGTTCGTGGACGACCTCACCGTGTACAAGTTCGCCGACG
Organism: Candidatus Methylomirabilota bacterium; assembly: GCA_016180655.1. Taxonomy (GTDB): domain Bacteria; phylum Methylomirabilota; class Methylomirabilia; order Methylomirabilales; family 2-02-FULL-66-22; genus 2-02-FULL-66-22. The sequence goes on from JACPAT010000028.1 coordinate 29,620, forward strand.
ACCACTACATGGCGACGGTGAACGCCTCGAACATCGACAAGGACTTCGCCTGGATGCGGGATCACACGAAGGGCAACGTGGAGATCCGGAACCAGAGCGACGAGACGGCCCTCATCGCCCTCCAGGGCCCCAGGGCGGTGGAGATCCTGCGGAAACTCACCCCGCTGGATCTCGCCGCCATCAAGTACTACTGGTTCGCGCGGGGCAAGGTGCTGGGGCAGGAGGCAATCGTCTCGCGGACGGGCTACACGGGCGAGGACGGGTTCGAGGTGTACCTGAAGCCGGGGTACGCGGCGGCGCTGTGGAACGCCCTCTTGGAGGCGGGCCAGCCGTTCGGCCTGCTCCCGTGCGGGCTGGGCGCGCGCGACACGCTGCGGCTCGAGGCCAAGATGGCCCTGTACGGCAACGACATTGACGATCGCCACACGGTGCTGGAGGCAGACCTGGGCTGGATCCTGAAGCTCGAGAAGGGGGAGTTCATCGGCAAGCCCGCCCTGGCCAAGCAGAAGGCAGAGGGTGTCAGGCGCAGGCTCGTGGGGTTCGAGATGGCCGGGCGGGGCATCGCCCGCTCGCACTACAAGATCCTGAAGAACGGGCAGCCGATCGGCGAGGTGACCAGCGGCGGCCCCGCTCCCTGGCTGAACAGCAACATCGGCCTGGGCTACGTGCTGGCGGAGCATTCCGCCGTCGGCACCGCCTTCGACATCCTGATCCGGGACAATCCGGTCCCCGCCCGGGTCGTCCCGACGCCGTTCTACAAGCGGAAACGGTAGCGTGCCGAGTGAGCGACTGGCGCCAGTGGGTCAAAGGCGTTTCCGCCTCTGGCGGGTTCGGCTGTTCGAGGGTTCGGCTGTTCCTGTCGAGCCGGACGACCGAACTGCCGAATCCACCTCTGGCGGAAACGTCCGAACGCTCTTCTTGAGGAGGGAGGACTTTTCATGTATCCAGCCGACCTGAAGTACACGAAGGAACACGAGTGGATCCGGGTGGAGGGGGACAAGGGTCGGGTGGGGATCACCCACCACGCGCAGAGCGCCCTGGGCGACGTGGTCTTCGTCGAGCTGCCCAAGCTGGGGCGCCGCCTGAAGCAGATGGAGACCTTCGGCGTGGTCGAGTCGGTGAAGGCGGTGTCCGATCTCTATTGCCCGGCCAGCGGCGAGGTGGTGGAGGCCAACACCACCCTGGAGGGCAAGCCCGAGCTGGTGAACCAGGACTGCTACGGGGCCGGCTGGATGATCGTGGTGAAGGTGGCCGACCCGAAGGAGCTGAACAAGCTCATGGACGCCAAGGCGTACGAGGCGTATCTGGCGGCGGAAGGAGGGCACTGATGCGGTACATCCCGAACACCGACGCCGACTGCCGGCAGATGCTGGATGCCATCCGGGTGCGATCGGTGGAGGACCTCTTCGCCGACATCCCGGCGGCCGTCCGCCTGAAGCGGCCCCTGCGGATCCCGCCGGCGCTCTCCGAGGCGGACCTGGCGAAGCACATCCGGGCCCTGGCGGCGAAGGACGCCGACGCCGACCGCTACAGCACCTTCCTGGGGGCCGGCTGCTACAACCACTTCAGCCCCGCCATCATCGGGCACCTGATCTCCCGCGGGGAATTCCTGACGGCCTACACGCCCTACCAGCCGGAGATCTCGCAGGGCACGCTCCAGGTCATGTACGAGTACCAGACGCTGATCTGCCAGCTCACGGGCATGGAGGTCAGCAACGCCTCCATGTACGAGGGGGCCTCCGCCACGGCCGAGGCGATCCTGATGGCCCACCGGGTCACCGGGCGGACCGAGGTGGTCGTGCTGCGGAGCATCCACCCCGAGTACCGCCAGGTCACCCGCACCTACGCGCAGCAGATCGACCTCACCTTTCACGAGGTGGGCTTCACGCCGGCCGGGGCGGCCGACCTCAGGGCCGCCAAGGCGGCCCTCAGCGAGAAGTCGGCGTGCCTGGTGGTGCAGAACCCCAACTTCTTCGGCGTGGTGGAGGACCTGGCGGAGTTGGCCGGGGCCGCCCACGCCGTGGGCGCCCTCCTGGTGGTGGCCGTGCCCGAGCCGGTTTCGCTGGGCCTCCTCAGGCCGCCGGGGGAGTGCGGCGCCGACATCGTGGCGGGGGAGGGACAGGCGCTGGGCGTGCCCATGAGCTTCGGCGGGCCGTACCTGGGCTTCTTCGCCACCCAGGAGAAGTTCATGCGCCAGATGCCCGGCCGCCTGGTGGGGGCCACCCTGGACCGCGAGGGGCGGACGGGCTACGTCCTCACCTTGGCCACCCGCGAGCAGCACATCCGCCGCGAGAAGGCCACCAGCAACATCTGCACCAGCCAGGCGCTGATCGCCCTCATCGCCACCATCTACATGGAGACCCTGGGGAAGACCGGGCTGCGGGAGGTGGCGCTCCAGAACCTGCGCAAGGCGGCCTTCGCCAAGGAGCGGCTGGCCAGGGTGCGGGGCTGTAGCCTCCGGTTCTCCGGTCCCACCTTCAACGAGTTCGTCGTGCAGGTGAAGCGGAGGCCGGCCGACCTCTTGAAGGGGCTGCTCCGGAAGCAGATCATCGGTGGACTGGATCTGGGCCAGTTCTATCCCGAGTTGAAGGACTGCCTGCTGGTGTGCGTGACCGAGCAGAACTCGCGGGAGGAGATCGAGGCACTGGCCAAGGCCATGGGAGGTGGGCGATGAGTGGCGAGACGGTTGGAACCCGCGGGCTGGTCCTCAACGAGCCTCTGATCTTCGAGCAGGGATCCCCCGGTCGCGTGGGCTACTCGCTGCCGACCTCCGACGTGCGCGAGGTGAAGCCGGACCGGCTGATCCCGAAGAAGCTCCTCCGCGACGATATCCCCGGCTTCCCCGAGGTGAGCGAGGTGGACGTGGTCCGCCACTTCACCCGGATGTCCCAGTGGAACTACGGGATCGACCTGGGCTTCTACCCCCTGGGCTCCTGCACCATGAAGTACAACCCGCGCCTGAACGAGGACATGGCGCGCCTGCCGGGGTTCGCCCGGGCCCACCCGTACCAGCCCGAGGAGGCGAGCCAGGGGGCCCTGCAGCTCCTCTGGGAGCTGGAGCAGTACCTGGCCGAGATCTGCGGCATGGACCGGGTGAGCCTCCAGCCGTCGGCCGGCGCCCACGGGGAGCTCACGGGGATCATGCTGGTCCGGGCCTATCACACGTCCAGGGGGAATCCCCGGAAGAAGATCCTCATCCCGGATTCGGCCCACGGGACGAACCCGGCCAGCTCGGCCGTGTGCGGCTACCAGATAGTTCCGGTGAAGTCCGGGCCGCGCGGCGTGGTGGAGCCCCAGGCCGTGGCCGAGGTCATGGACGACGAGGTCGCCGGGATCATGGTGACGAACCCGAACACGCTGGGGATCTTCGAGGACCACATCGTCGAGATCGCCAAGATCGTCCACGGGAAGGGCGGGCAGGTCTATTGCGACGGCGCGAACCTGAACGCCTTCGTCGGCATCGCCCGGCCCGGCGACATGGGGATTGACGTCATCCAGCTCAACGTCCACAAGACCTTCTCCACGCCGCACGGGGGCGGCGGGCCGGGGGCGGGCCCGGTGGCCATGAAGCGGCACCTGGGCCCCTTCATGCCGGTGCCCACGGTGGAGAAGAAGGGAAAGGAATTCACGCTCAATTACAAGCTCCCCAAGTCCATCGGCAAGGTCCGGAGCTTCTACGGCAGCTTCGGTGTCCTGGTGCGGGCCTACACCTACATCCGGACCCTGGGACCGACCGGTCTGCGCCGCGCCGCCGAGGTGGCGGTGATCAACGCCAACTATATCCTCAACCAGCTCAAGGGAACCTACCACCTGCCCTACGATCGCTTCTGCAAGCACGAGTGCGTGTTCGACGATGCCCTCCAGGTGCCCGACAACGTCAAGACCCTGGACATCGCCAAGCGCCTCATGGACTACGGCTTCCACCCGCCCACCATCTACTTCCCCCTCATCGTCCACGGGGCCCTGATGATCGAGCCCACCGAGACGGAGAGCAAGGAGACGTTGGACCAATTCATCGCCGCCATGAAGGCCATCGCCAAGGAGGCGAAGGAGGGCGGCGACGTGGTCCGGGCCGCCCCCCACAACCCGCGGGTCAGCCGCATGGACGAGACCAGGGCCGCCCGCCAGCCCAACCTGCGCTGGCGCCCGAAGGCGTAGTCGTAGCAGCCACCCACTCCTGGTTTTGGTTCCTCCCAGCGCCCCGCCTCCCATCGTGGAGCGCGGGGC